>JAOAFL010000011.1 GCA_026416295.1 Burkholderiales bacterium
GCGAGGTTTCGACCGCCGCCCTCGGGTGCGCCGTCCATCGCGAGAAGGTGCCCGCTTCCGGTCTCGGCGACGAACGACATCCCTTCGCCGGTCCAGCGCACCGTACAGGTCATGCTCGCTCCGCTCATGCGGCGATTGTAGTCGCTGTTGCGGCGCAGCATCGGCTCGGGCATAATCGCGCGAAAAATCGCACCGGGCGCGGCTTTTTTGCTACCATTCGCGCCCTTTCCGGGAAAGCGACGATGAAGACCTTCTCCGCCAAGCCGCGCGAGACGGCGCAAGGCTGGTACCTGGTCGACGCCGAAAACAAGGTGCTCGGGCGCCTTGCCGCGCGGATCGCGATGCGGCTGCGCGGAAAGCACAAGGCGATATACACGCCGCACGTGGACACCGGCGACTACATCGTGGTGGTAAACGCCGCCCGCGTGCGCGTCACCGGCCGCAAGGCGCAGACGAAGAAGTACATTCGCCATACCGGGCACCCCGGCGGCATCCGCGAGACGAGCTTCGAAGAGATGCGCGCGCGGCACCCGGAGCGCATTCTCAAGAAGGCCGTGAAGGGGATGCTTCCGAAAGGTCCCCTCGGCTACGCGATGCTGCGCAAGCTCAAGATCTACCCGGGCGCGACGCATCCGCACGCCGCGCAGCAACCCAAGGCACTCGAACTCTGACATGGTGGGCGACTACTATTACGGCACCGGCCGGCGAAAGAGCGCGGTCGCGCGCGTATTTCTGAAGCCCGGGAGCGGGCAGTTCATCGTCAACGGGCGGCCGGTCGACGAGTACTTCGGCCGCGAGACCGGCCGCATGATCGTGCGCCAGCCGCTCGAGGTCACCGCAAGCGCTGGCCGCGTCGACATCATGGCGAACGTGCACGGCGGCGGCGAGAGCGGCCAGGCGGGCGCGGTGCGCCACGGCCTTGCGCGCGCGTTGATCGAGTACGATGCGGCGCTGAAGCCCGCCCTCAGTGCGGCGGGGCTGGTGACGCGCGACGCGCGCGAGGTGGAGCGCAAGAAGGTCGGCTTGCACAAGGCGCGGCGGCGCAAGCAGTACTCGAAGCGCTAGCGTCCGGAAACGGGAGGTTCCGGTCCGCGACAAGCCGCCGCAAGGCGGCTTTTTCGTTCGAACGGAGATGGCGATCAAGGCGGGCATCGTCGGCGGGACCGGCTACACCGGCGTGGAGCTGCTGCGGCTGCTCGCGCACCATCCGGAGGTCGAAATCGCGGCGATCACCTCGCGCGAGGCGGCCGGAAGGCCGGTGGCGGCGATGTTCCCGAGCCTGCGCGGTCGCCTGGACCTCGCGTTCGCGGCGCCCGAGCGCGCGCCGCTTTCTTCCTGCGACGTCGTGTTCTTCGCTACGCCGAACGGCGTCGCGATGAACGAGGCGCGCGCGCTCATCGAGGCGGGCGTGCGCGTCGTGGACCTTTCGGCGGACTTTCGGCTGCGCGATGTGACCGAGTGGGAGCGCTGGTACCGGATGAAGCACGCGGCGCCGGACCTCGTCGCTCAGGCGGTGTACGGGCTTCCGGAACTCAACCGCGAGCGGATCCGCACGGCGCGGCTCGTCGCCAACCCCGGCTGCTACCCGACCGCGGTGCAACTGGGCTTTCTGCCCCTCGTCGAGTCGGGCGCGGTGGATCTCGCGCACCTCGTCGCCGACGCAAAATCGGGAACCTCGGGCGCCGGACGCAAGATGGAGCTGCATCTGATGCACTCCGAGGCGACGGAAAACTTCACCGCCTACGGCGTGCCGGGGCATCGCCACTGGCCCGAGATCCGCCAGGGGCTTGCGCAGGCCGCCGGCGGCGAGGTGGGGCTCGTCTTCGTGCCGCATCTTGCGCCGATGATCCGCGGCATTCACGCGACGCTCTACGCGCGGTTGACCCGCGAGCTCGATCTACAGCCGCTTTACGAACGCCGCTACGCGCAGGAACCCTTCGTCGATGTGCTTGCGGCGGGCAGCCACCCGGAGACGCGCTCGGTACGCGGGGCGAACGTCTGCCGCATCGCCGTGCACCGTCCGCCGCAGGCGAGCGGCCGCGCCGATACGGTGGTCGTCCTTGCGGTGATCGATAACCTGGTGAAGGGCGCCTCCGGCCAAGCGGTGCAGAACATGAACCTCATGTTCGGCCTGCCCGAGACCGCGGGGCTCGAGCAGGCGGCGCTCGTGCCCTGACGCGCGATGCTTCGGCGCCTCGCGAAGCTGCGCCTGCGCTTCGGCATCGCCGCGCCGAAAGTCGCGGTGCGCACCGCGGTGCCGTGGTACGTGCGCTGGACCGTGCTCGCGGTGCTGCTCGCGTTTTCGGCGGCGCTCGCGGCCTGGATCTACGACGCCGGGCGGCGCTTCGCGGGGTTCGACCGGGGGGAGTTCGAGCACGAGCTCGCCGCGGCGCGCAAGGAGCTTGCGGCCCTCAGGGAGGAACTCGCGAATCTGCGCGCGACCGCGAACGCGGCCGAAAGCCGCCTCGCGATGGAGCGCGCGGCGCAGGCGAAGCTCGCGCAGCAGATCCGCTCGCTCGAGCACGACAACGCGCGACTGCGGGAGGAACTCGCGATCTTCGAGGCGATGGCGTCATCGGACGCCCCCGGCGGCAGCGCGCTCTCGATCCTGCGCTTCAAGGTCGAGCCGGACGCGCTTCCCGGCGAATACCGCTATCGGCTGCTCCTGCGCGCGCCGCTCGCCCGACGCGGCAAGGAATTCCAGGGGCGGGTCGAGCTGCTCGTCAACCTGACCGAGAACGGGCGCAGTGCTATCATCAAGCTGCCAGACGCGAAAGACGCCGACGGTTCGGCTTTTCGGTTGTCGTTCAAGCACTTCCAAAGGGTGGAGGGCTTGTTCCGCGTGAGCCCGAACGCCAAGGTCGAAAGCGTGCAGGTCAGGGTGTACGAATCGGGTAGCGATGTCGTCCTCGGCACTCGGACGGCGAACGTAGGCTAGCGCGCGCAAAAGGGGCCGGACATGTTTCGCAGGCAGAGCAAGCCGCAGAACCGGATCGACAGCCTGATCGGCGCCACCACGCGCATCGAGGGGAACGTCTTCTTCAGCGGCGGCCTGAGAATCGACGGGGCGGTGCGCGGCAACGTCGCGGCGTTGCCCGACCAGGCGGGCACGCTCGTGATTTCCGAGCATGCCCGCGTCGACGGCGAGGTCAAGGCCGCGCACATCGTGGTGAACGGCACGATCAACGGCCCGGTGCACGCCTACGAGTCGCTCGAACTCCAGGCCTCCTCCCGGGTCAAAGGCGACGTACACTACAAGAGCATCGAAATCCATCAGGGCGCGGTGGTCGAAGGGCGGCTGGTACACCACGGCGCCGAAGCGAACAAGGCGGTGGAACTGAAACTCGCCTCGTGAGAGGCGGCAAGCGAAAGGAGTCGACATGAACGCAGCGACCGAAATGCCGGCGCCGCTCGTCTTCACCGACAGCGCAGCGCGCAAGGTGAAGGAGCTGATCGAAGAGGAGGGCAACCCCGAGCTGAAGCTGCGCGTCTTCGTTTCCGGCGGCGGCTGCTCCGGATTCCAGTACGGCTTCACCTTCGACGAGGTGCAGAACGACGACGACACCGTGATGCAGAAGGACGGCGTCACGTTGCTGATCGACCCGATGAGCCTGCAGTATCTCGGCGGCGCCGAGATCGATTACACCGAGGGGCTGGAAGGCGCGCAGTTCGTGATTCGCAACCCGAACGCCGTCACCACCTGCGGCTGCGGATCGTCGTTCTCCGTCTGAACCGATCGGGGCCGCGGCGGACGCGCCGCGGCTAACCGGCTTTTCCCGGATAGACTGCGCCGAGCACGCGGGGCGCGCGCGCGCCCGTCGCCGCAGGAAGGCTCGCGGCGCGGCCCTCGATCGCCTCGCGCGCAAGCCACGCGAACGCGGTCGCTTCCACGAGTTGCGGCGCAAGCCCGTAGGCGTCGCTCGTCTCGAGCGGCACGGGGGCGACGAGGGCCTCGAGCCGACGCAAGAGCGTTGCATTCTTCGTCCCGCCGCCGCAGGCGATCACGCGCGCAACGCGTGGGCAGTGCGCGGCGATCGCCTGCGCGACGCTGCGAGCGGTCAGCTCGACGAGCGTCGCCTGAACGTCGGGCGGCTCCTCCTTGCCCGACAGCTTCTCGGCGAGCCAGCGGAGGTCGAAGAGCTCCCTCCCGGTGCTTTTCGGCGGCGGCCGTCCGAAGTAAGGCTCGGCGAGCAGGCGCGCAAGGAGCGGTGCGATCGCGGTGCCGGCGGCGGCCCATGCGCCGCCTTCGTCGTGCGCGGTGCCGAGGTGCCGTTCGGCCCACGCATCGAGCAGGCAGTTGCCGGGCCCGGTGTCGAAGCCCGAAACCGCTCCGCCCGCCGGCAACCAGGTGAGATTCGCGATGCCGCCGAGGTTGAGCACCACCCGCGGCTCGGTCGGGCTCGCGAACACCGCCGCATGAAACGCCGGAACGAGCGGCGCACCTTGGCCGCCTGCGGCGACGTCGCGGCTGCGGAAGTCGGCGACCACCGTGATCCCCGTGAGTTCGGCAAGCAGCGCCGCGTTGCCGATCTGGATCGTGTAGCCGCGCTCGGGCCGGTGGCGCACCGTCTGGCCGTGACAGCCGACCGCACGCACGGCGGCCTTTCCGCCGTGTGCGGCGAAGTCGAGCGCCTCGACCGCGCGCGCGTAGATGCGCGCGAGCGCGTTCGCCGCGAGCGCCGCGCGCTCCAGCTCGTTTTCGCCCGGGGCGACGAGCGCGGCGAGTTCGGCGCGAAGCGCAGCGTCGTACGGCACGCGGCTCGACGCGAGCACGCGCGGCCGGGCGCCGGAAAAATCGACGAGCACCGCGTCGACCCCGTCGAGGCTCGTGCCCGACATCAGGCCGACGTAGAGCGCACGGCTCACTCGAATTGCGCAATCTGCGTGGCTGCGAGAGGGGCGAGGCGGGCAAGAAGCGGCGCCGCCTGCTCGCGGAACGCCGCGAGCGCGTGCGCGGGCAGCGGCTGCGCCGCAGGAAGCGCGATGCGCAGCGGGTCGCGCGCGACGCCGCCGACGCGAAATTCGTAGTGAAGGTGCGGGCCGGTCGCCCAGCCGGTCTGGCCGACGAAGCCGATCGTCTCGCCTTGCGCGACGCGCGCCCCGCTGCGGATGCCGCGCGCGAACCCGGAAAGATGCGCATAGAGCGTCTGCTGTCCGCCGCCGTGGCGAAGCACCACGACGTTGCCGTAGCCGCCCGAGCGCCCGGCGAACTCGACGATACCGTCGCCGGTCGCGCGCACGCGAGTCCCGAGCGGCGCGGCGTAGTCGACGCCCTGGTGCGCGCGCCAAGTCTGAAGAAACGGATGCCGGCGCAGCCCGAAGCCCGAACTCACGCGCGAGAATTCGAGCGGCGAGCGCAGGAACGCCTTGCGCAGGTTGGTGCCGTCGGGCGCGTAGTAGCCGCCGGACTCCCCTCCCTGAAACCACACCGCGCGGTGCGTCCGACCCTGATTGACGAACTCGGCGGCGAGCACGCGGCCGGGGCGCAGCGCGCGGCCCTCGAAGGCGAACACCTCGTAGACGACGGAGAAGCGATCGCCCTTGCGCAGGTCGCGATGAAAATCGATGTCGCCGCCGAAGATGTCCGCGAGCTGCAGCGCGACCGAATCCGGCACGCCGGCGGCGTCGGCGGCGGCGAACAGCGACGACCGGATCTCGGCGCTCTTTGCCTCCTCCCAGCGCGCGAGCGCCGCGACGGTCTCGCGCGCGACGAGCGCGCCGTCGGCGCCGCGCTCGATGCGCACCAGCCGGTCGCGCGCGCCGAGAAACGCGAGCGAGAGCAGAACGCCCTCGGGCGTCACCTCGGCGCTCACCGACGTGCCCGGCCGCAGGTGCCGCAGGGCCGCGAGCCGCGCGAGCGCGCGCACCTCCGACTCCGCGATCGCAAGGCGCGCAGCGAGCGCCGCGATCGTGTCGCCGCGCTGGAAGCGCTCGACGTACACGTAACTTGCCGGCGCCGGAAGCAGCGCGTCTCCGAACGCGATCGCGAGCGGTTCGGGCCGCACCGTTTTCGGCAGCAGCCGCTCGGCCTCGGGCGAATCGCCGATCGTCGCGAGCGCGGCGACCACCCCCGAGAGCGCGAGCGCGGCCACCACCGAAGCACGCAAAAGACGAAGGCCGCGGGGCACGGTTCGGCTAGAATCTTTTTGTTATGCGCGAGGGGTGCCAGTCTAGCAGACAACGCGCCCGCGCAGAAAACTCCGTCCGCCGTCGATGGACAGAATCGCGATCCCGGTCGAAGCGCAGCTTGCGCGCATCAAGCGCGGCTGCGCGGAGCTGATCAGCGAGCCGGAGCTTGCGCGCAAGCTCGCCTCGGGCCGGCCGCTGCGCGTCAAACTCGGGCTCGATCCGACCGCGCCCGACCTGCACCTCGGCCATACCGTGGTGATCAACAAGCTGCGCGACTTCCAGGAACTCGGCCACCAGGTGCAGTTCCTGATCGGCGACTTCACCGGCATGATCGGCGATCCGACCGGCCGCAACCAGACGCGACCGCCGCTTTCGCGCGAGCAGATCCTCGCCAACGCGAAGACCTACCGCGACCAGATGGCGAAGATCCTCGACCCGGAAAAGACCCAGGTGCTGTTCAACTCCGAGTGGTCCGACCGGCTCGGCGCCGAGGGCATGATCCGGCTCGCGGCGCGCTATACGGTCGCGCGGCTGCTCGAACGCGACGATTTCGCGCGCCGCTTCCGCGCCGGCCAGCCGATCGCGGTGCACGAGCTGCTCTATCCGCTCATGCAGGGCTACGATTCGGTCGCGATGCGCGCCGACGTCGAGCTGGGCGGCACCGACCAGAAGTTCAACCTGCTCGTCGGCCGGGAGCTGCAGAAGGACTACGGGCAGGAGCCGCAGTGCGTGATCACGATGCCGCTGCTTGAGGGCACCGACGGCGTGGAGAAGATGTCCAAGTCGCTCGGCAACTACATCGGCATCACCGAGCCGCCGGCGGAGATGTTCGGCAAGCTGATGTCGATCTCGGACGAGCTGATGTGGCGCTACTGGGAGCTGCTCTCCTTCCGCACGCTCGAGGAGATCCGAGCGCTTCAGCGCGCGGTCGAGGAGGGGGCGAATCCGCGCGACGTCAAGTTCCAGCTCGCGCACGAGATCGTCGCGCGCTTTCACGGCCGTGCGGCGGCCGACGCCGCGGGCGAGGACTTCAACGCGCGCTTTCGCGACGGCGCGCTGCCGCGCGAGATCCCGGAGGTGACGCTCGCGGTCGCGGAGCCGGGTCTTGCGCTGCCGCAGCTTCTGCGCCGGGCGGGGCTTGCGCCCTCGGCCGCCGAGGCGCAGCGCCTGATCGAACAGGGCGGCGTGCGCGTGGACGGCGCGCGCGTCGCCGAGCGCTCGCTCACGCTCGAGAAGGGCCGGGCCTACGTGGTGCAGGTCGGAAAGCGCCGCGTCGCGCGGGTGAGGCTCGCGTGAGCGCCCCGGTCTGGGAGGTGTACGCGGTCAAGTACGCGCAGCACCCGGAGCGGCGCGCCTCCGAAAACTTCCTCGGCGGCGATCCGCACGACGGGCCGATGCCGCTCGACTATTTCGTGTGGCTGCTGCGGGCGCCGGGCCGCGAGATCGTCGTCGACACCGGATTTTCGGCGGCGACGGCGACGCGACGCGCGCGCGAACACCTGCGCTGTCCGGCCGCGGCGCTCGCGCTCCTCGGCTGCGACGCTCGCACGGTGAAGGACGTGGTGATCACGCACCTGCACTACGACCACGTCGGCAACTTCGAGCTGTTTCCCGCGGCCGAGTTCCACCTGCAGGACCGCGAGATGGCCTACGCGACCGGCCGCCACATGCGCCATGCGGTGTTTCGCGGCGCCTACGACGCGGAGGACGTGGTCGGCATGGTGCGCGCGGTGTACGCCGGACGCGTTCGCTTTCACGACGGCGACGCCGAGATCGCGCCGGGCGTGAGCGTGCACCTCGTCGGCGGACACACGATGGGCCTGCAGGTGGTGCGCGTGGCGACGCGCCGCGGCCGTGTGGTGCTCGCCTCGGATGCCGCGCACTTCTACGCGAACTTCGAACAGGTGCGGCCGTTTCCGATCGTCTGGAGCGTTGCCGACATGGTCGAGGGGTACGCGAAGCTCGCCGCGCTCGCGGATTCGCCGGCGCACATCGTGCCGGGACACGACCCCCTCGTGATGGCGCGCTATCCGGCCGCGCGCCCCGAACTCGCCGGCATCGCGGTGCGGCTCGACTGAGGCCGCGCGGATGCGCCGCGGTTTCGTTGACACTCCCGGGGCTCTCTCCTAACATCGCCCCGATTTCCGAACGCAGAATCAAGGGGGAACCGATGCGATCCGCTCTCAAGACCGCGCTTGCGCTCGCCGTCTCGGCCGGCGTTGCGCTGCCGGCGCTCGCTCAGGCGCCGGCGGCGAAGACGCTCAAGATGCAGTCCACCTGGCCGGCGGCGCTGACGCTGCAGGACAACTTCCGCTTCTTCGCCGATCGCGTGGACAAGCTCACCTCCGGGGCCTTGAAGATCGAGGCGCTCGCCGCCGGCCAGGTCGTGCCGCCGTTCGAAGTGCTCGATGCGACGCACCGCAAGGTGATCGACGGCGCGCACGCGATCGCCTACTACTGGGTGGGCAAGAACAAGGCGGCGACGCTGTTCGCGAACACCCCGGCCGGCATCGTCGGCATGGACCACATGGACTTTCTCGGCTGGATCTACGAGGGCGGCGGGCTCGACCTCTGGTGGGAGTTCTACCAGAAGGAATTGAAGCTCAACCTCGTCGTCTTCCCGATCCTGCCTGCGAGTCCCCAGGCGCTCGGCTGGTTCAAGCGGCCGATCAAGAACCTCGCCGACTTCAAGGGCATGAAGTGCCGCCAGACCGGAATCGTCTCGGAGCTCTACCAGCGCATGGGCCAGCAGACGGTGAACCTGCCCGGCGGCGAGATCGTGCCTGCGGCGCAGCGCGGCGTGATCGAGTGCGCCGAATGGGTGGGCGGCATCGAGGACCTGCGCCTCGGGCTTCCGCAGGTGTGGAAGTACCACTACACGCCGGGCATGCACGAGAGCGCCTCGATCGGCGAGCTGATGATCAACCTCGACGTCTGGAAAGGGCTTACCTCGCAGCAGCAGGAGGCGATTCGGTCGGCGACGGTGGAGACGTTCACCCGCTGGTGGGTGAAGTGGCAGCGCCAGAACGCCGATGCGATCGAGGAGATGCGCACCAAGCACGGTACGCAGATCCTGCGCACGCCGCCCGAGATTCTCACCGCGTTCCTGAAGACCTGGGACGAGTTCGCGAAAGAGGAATCGGAGAAGAACCCGTTCTTCAAGCGGGTGTACGAGTCGCAGCGCGACTGGGCCGCGAAGGTCGTTCCGGCCAAGCGCTTCATGTTCCCGCCGTACTCGTTCGCGGCGAACTACTACTGGCCGGAGGCGTCGCCGAAGCCGGCAGCGAAGGGCGAGGCGAAGAAGAAATAGTCCCGAGCTTTCCCGGCAGGCGGGACGCTGCCGGCGCCGGGGCGAGCCGGGCGCCCCGGCGCCGCGCGCCGGGAACGCCCTGCGAGTTGACCGGGTTTTGGCGAGCGTGTAGGCTGCGTTTCGCTTCGCGAAACTCTTTTCAGGAGGAGGGGGTATGACGCAACGGAGGAGGGCGCTGCTTGCGGCGGCCTGCGCGTTCGCGCTCGCCGGCACCGCGCAGGCGCAGACGACGCTCAAGATGCAGGCGAGCTGGCCTGCGGCGCTCACGCTGTACGAAAACTTCACGCATTTCGTCGATCGGGTGAGCAAGATGTCCGGCGGCGCGCTGAAGATCGAGCCGATGCCTGCCGGGCAGGTCGTGCCGGCGTTCGAGGTGCTCGATGCGACCCACAAGAAGGTGCTCGACGGCTCGCACACGTGGGCGGGTTACTGGACCGGCAAGAACAAGGCCTCGATCCTGTTCACCGGCGGCCCGGGCGGCACCTTCGGCATGGACTTCGTCGACGCGATGGGCTGGCTGCATCACGGCGGCGGCCTCGAGCTCTATCAGGAGTTCTACCAGAAGGAGCTGAAGCTCAACGTCGTCGTGATCCCGATCCTGCCCGCAGGGCCGCAGGCTTTCGGCTGGTTCAAGCGGCCGATCAAGAACCTCGCCGACTTCAAGGGCATGAAGTGCCGGCAGACGGGAATGGCGGCCGAGATCTTCCAGCGGATGGGCATGCAGACGGTCAACATGCCGGGCGGCGAGATCATCCCGGCGGCGCAGCGCGGCGTCATCGACTGCGCCGAGTGGGTGGGCGGCATCGAGGACCTGAGGCTCGGCTTCCACAACGTGTGGAAGTACAAATACACGCCCGGCATGCACGAGAGCGTGACGATCGGGGAGCTGATCGTGAACGCCGACGTGTGGAAGGCGCTGCGGCCCGAGCATCAGGAGATGATCCGCGTCGCGGCGAACGATACCTTCCTCATCTGGTGGGCGAGGTGGCAAAAGCAGAACGCCGAGGCGATCAAGGAACTGCAGGACAAGCACGGCGTGCGCATCCTGCGCACGCCGCCCGACATCCTCACCGAGTTCCTGAAGACCTGGGACGCGATGGCGGCCGAGGAGGCGGCGAAGAACCCGTTCTTCAAGCGGGTGCACGATTCGCAGCGCGCCTACGCCTCCCTCGTCGTGCCCGCCAAGCGCTTCCTCTTCCCGCCCTACTCGTTCGCGGCCAACTACTACTGGCCCGAGGCAGGCGCGAAGCCCGCGGCCGGAAAGGCGGAGGGCAAGAAGTAGAGCGTCGCAGACCTCGAAGGGGCGGCGCGGCCGCCCCTTCTTTTTTCGCTTCAAGCAGCGCCGGCGCATGGAACGCATCTCGCCGCAACTCGTCGCGATCACGAAGAAAATCGACCGCTTCACCGACGCCACCGGAACGCTGGTCGCGTGGCTGAACGTGCCGCTCATGCTCGTCGTCGCCTACGAGGTGGGCATGCGGTACCTCTTCGACGCGCCTTCGATCTGGGCGTTCGAGATCATCTACATGCTCTACGGCACGATCTTCATGCTGGGCGCGGCCTACGCGCTGCACAAGGGCGCGCACATCCGCACCGACTTCTTCTTCGAGCGGTGGTCGACGCGCACCAAGGGCATCATCGATTCGGTCGCCTACATCGTGTTTTTCTTCCCGTCGATCTTCGCGTTTCTCGTGCTGAGCGCGCAGGAGGCGTGGTATTCGTTCGAGATCGCCGAGCGATCCGAGCAGACGCCGTGGCGGCCGCTGCTGTGGCCGTTCAAGACCGTGGTGCCGCTCACCTGCCTGCTGCTGCTCGTGCAGGGGGTGTCCGAGACGATCAAGAGCGTGTACGAGGCGCGCACCGGCCTCGAGCTCGAGCACAAGGAGAAGGTGGAGGTCTAGCCGATGACCGGTCTCGCCGCGCTCGGTCTGGTGATGCTCGTCGTCATGATCGGCGCGATCTTCATCGGCTTTCCGATCAGCTTCACGCTGCTCTTCCTCGCCCTCACCTTCGGCTATCTCGGGCTGGGCGAAGTGGTGTTCAGCCTCGCCTACTTCCAGACGATCGGCATGATGAAGGAGGAGCTGCTCGCCGCGGTGCCGCTCTTCATCTTCATGGGGTTCGTGACCGAGCAGGCGGGGCTGATGGAGCGCCTGTTCAGCGCGTTGCGGCTGCTGCTCGCCCCGATCCGCGGGGCGCTCTTCGCGGTGGTGATTCTCACCGCCGCGATCTTCGCGATGGCGACCGGGATCGTCGGGGCGGCGGTCACCGTGCTCGGCATCATGGCCTCGCCGATCATGGTGAAGACCGGCTACGACGGGCGCCTCGCCGCGGGCGCCATTACCGCCGGCGGCACGCTCGGGATCCTGATCCCTCCGTCGGTGATGCTGATCGTGATGGGGCCGGTGATCGGGGTCTCGGTCGCCGATCTGTACGCGGCCGCGTTCGGCCCCGGTTTCCTGCTCGCGGGGATCTACCTCGTCTATCTGCTCGGGCGCGCGTTCATCAATCCGAGCCTCGGCCCGCCGGTGCCGAAGGAGGACCGCGTGCACAGCGTGCCGGTGATCGTGCGCGAGGTCGTGATCGGCGTGGTGCCGCTCGTGTGCTTGATCGCCGCCGCGCTCGGTTCGATCCTCGCGGGGCTCGCGACGCCGACCGAAGCCTCGGGAATCGGCGCGCTCGGCGCGATCCTGCTCGCCGCCGCCTACCGCAAGCTCTCGTGGGCGAGCCTGAAGCGCGCCGTGCTCGCGACCACCGCGACCTCGAGCATGGTGCTCTTTCTCGCGGTCACCTCGAACATCTTCGGCGCGGTGTTCGCGCGCCTCGGTACCGCCAACTGGATCACCGAGAGCATGCTCGCGCTGCAGTTGCCGCCGGTCGCGATGCTCGTGATGGTGCTCGTTCTCATCTTCCTCCTCGGCTGGCCGTTCGAGTGGCCGGCGATCATCCTCGTGTTCCTGCCGATCTTCTATCCCGTGATGGATGCGCTGAAGGGCGACATCGGCGCCTCGCTCGGCATCCCGGTCGAGTGGGTGATGGTGTGGTTCGGGGCGCTCGTGGCGGTGACGCTGCAGACGGCGTTTCTCTCGCCGCCGGTCGCGATGAGCGCCTACTACCTCAAGCAGGTGGTGAAGGAGTGGTCGCTCGCGACGATCTACAAGGGCATGTTCGAGTTCATGATCCTGCAGGTGATCGCGATCTCGCTCGTGGTCGCGTTCCCGGCGATCGCGACGCGGCTGCCGGAGCAGCTGCAGGAGGTCGCGCGCGCGGTGAAGACCGAGGAAGTCGACGACTCCGCGAACCGCCTGGAGGAGGACCCGCTGAAGGCCGCCGAGTCGCAGGAAGACGCCGAGACGAAGGGCGGCGACGAGCTCGAAAAGGACGATCTCAAGCCGAAGCGCTGAGGGCGGCACGCACCCGCACCGCCGCCGGTCGGCGGCCCGCCGGTTGTGCTAAAAGGCGCGGATGCCTTTCGACTTCGACGCGCCGGTCGAGCGGCGCGGCACCTGGAGCCTGCGCTGGGACCGCTATCCCGGCGACGTGATCGCGCTCTGGGTCGCCGACACCGATTTTCGCGCGCCGCCCGCCGTGCGCGCGGCGCTCGCGGCGCGCCTCGAGCACGGCGTCTTCGGCTACACCGTCGCGCCCGCGGAGCTGCGCGAGGCGATCTGCGAGCGCATGCTGCGCCTTTACCGCTGGCGGATCGAGCCGGACTGGCTCGTGTTCCTGCCGGGTGTGGTGCCGGGGCTTCATCTTGCCGCGCGTCACCTGCTCGGCGCAGGCGAGCACGCGCTGCTTCCGGTGCCGCTCTACCACCATTTCCGGCGGGCGCTCGAGCGCGCACCGCGCCCCTTCACCGAGGTGCCGCTCGTGCTCTCGGGCGGGCGGTGGGTGTTCGACGAGGTGCGGCTTGCGGCCGCGCGCCGTCGCGAGACGCGGCTCCTCTTCCTCTGCAACCCGCAGAACCCCGGCGGCACGATCTTCACGCGCGCGGAACTGGAGCGCCTCGCAGAGTTCGCCCTCGCGCACGACCTCGTCATCTGCTCGGACGAGATCCACTGCGAGCTGCTCCTCGATCCGAAGCCGCACGTGCCGATCGCGAGCCTTGCGCCGGAAGTGTCGCGGCGCACGGTGACGCTCGCGTCGCCCAACAAGGCGTTCAACATCGCCGGGGTCGGCTGCGCCTGGGCGGTGATCGAGGACGAGCGGCTGCGGCGCGCGTTCCGCGCCGACGAGCACGCGACCGTGCACGATCCGTCGCTCTTCGGCTATGCGGCCGCGCTCGCCGCGCTGCGCGAGGGCGACGACTGGCTCGCCGCGCAGCTCGATTACCTGCGCGCGAACCGCGACCTCGTCGAGCGCGAAATCGCGACGATGCCGGGGCTGTCCATGGCGCACGTCGAGGCGACGTTTCTCGCCTGGATCGACTGTTCGGGCCTCGGGGCGGCCGATCCGCACGCGCATTTTCTCGCCCGAGGCGTCGCGCTTTCGCCCGGCGCGCAGTTCGGCGCGCCGCAGTTCGTGCGGCTCAACTTCGGCACGCAGCGCGCGCGGCTCGCGCAGGCGCTTTCCCGCATGCGCGGCTAGGCTCGTCCGTGCGCCGCAGCGCTCTCAGGAGCGCATCCAGGCCGGGCCCCAGAGGTTGAGCGTGCGCGCCTCGTGCGCCCAGGTGCGGTAGGGCACCTCGCGCGCCATGATTTCCAGCTCCGCCGAGAACTCGACCTTGTAGCCGTCGGGATCCTCGATCATGAAGAAGAGGTTGTTGCCCGGCCCGTGCCGCCCCGGGCCCCACCAGAGCGGGATCCTGAGCGAGGCCATGCGGTCGGCCCAGTCGCGGATATCGTTCCAGCCGGTCGTCTCGTAGGCGTGGTGGTCGGCGCGCGCCTCAGGCGCCCGGAACGCGGCGAAGCTGTGGTGCTCGGGGTCGGAGCGAAGGAACACCGCCGCAAGCGCCTCGCCATCGAGCACCCGGTCGGATTCGATCATGCCGAGGCGGTCGCGGTAGAAGGCGAGCAGCGCCTGGGGCTGCGTCGTCGCGCACACGAAGTGCTGCAGCCGTGCCTGCGGACCGTCGCGCCGCGGCTCGCGCTCGGCCGCGCCACCCAGGCCGAACACCACCGTTCGCCCGTCGGGATCGGCGAGCGCGAACGCCTCGTCGCCGAAAAGCGGCGAGGGCGAGCGCGCGCAGACGAGGCCGGCGGCTTCGAGCGCGCGTCGAAGCGCCGCGAGCTGCGCCGCGTCCTGAAGCGCGAGCGCGAAGTACGGGACTTCTCCCTTCGCGCCGCGGCCGACGAGCAGCCGGCGACCGCGGCCCGCGACCAGCCACTCGCCGCCCGGCAGGCGCTCGAGCCGGTCGTCGAAGAGCCGCGCGTAGAACTCGGCGAGCGCCTGCGGATCGTCGGAGTCGCGGCGCAGGTGGTGCAGCCGCGCGGGCCACAGCGGGATCGTGCTCATGCGAGGCTCCGTTCGCGCGTTGTCCCGCGCTCGAGCGCCTGCGCCGCGGCGAGCACGCGCTCGAGGTGCGGATCGCGCACACCGAGCGCCGTCATGTGCTCGAGCGTGCGGCGCACGTAGTCGAGGCAGCGGCCGCGCTCGCCGATGCCTTGCGCGACCAGGCGCGCGCGCCCGTGCAGATCGAGCTCCCCGGCGTATTGCCGGTGGGTCGGGTCGGCGACGAACGCGAGCGCGCGCAGCCGCCTGCGGCCGATGCGCACCGCGATCATGCGCGGAATGTACACCCGATTGAGCATTTCGCGGTGCCACAGCCCGCGCAGCACCGGCGCGATGCGCGCCGCCGGTACGCGATACGCCATGCCGTAGCAGGACCCGCCGCGGCACAGCCCGACGACGAGCCCGGGCCGCTCGGGCGTTCCGCGGTAGCGGTTGGACAGGATGCACAGCGCGCGGTGAAAGCCGAACGCGCGCGCGATGTGCCGCTCGGCGTAGCGGAACCCCGGCGCCCACATGAGCGAGCCGTAGCCGAAGATCCAGAGGTCGCCCGCCGGCAGCCGGCGGCGGAAGATCTCTAGCTCCATCAGCCCTCGTCGAGCGCGCGGCGCACCTCCGCCGCGCTCGCGAGCCGGCCGCCTGCGCGCTCGATCGCGGCGCGCGCAGCCCGCACCCACTCGACGTTCGACCGCGGCGTGGCGAACGGCGCATCCTCGAGCCCCACGCGCACATGGCCCCCGCGCGCGACCGCCTCGGGCACGAGCGGAAGGATGTCCACCGCGAGCCCGGCGATCATCCACGGCGCGCCGGGCGCGCATTCGGCGAGCAGGCGCAGGTACGCCTCGAGCGCCCACGCCGCCGGCGGAAAACCGAACGCGAAGCCCTCGGAGAACATGAACCGGTACACCGGCGCGGGGAGCCCCGGAAACTCCGCGGCAAGGCGCGCCCCGTGCCGCAGGAACCCGGGCTCGTAGATCGCGTAGCTCGGGTGAAAACCGTACCGCGCCGCGAGCGCGAGCCCGTGGCGGATGTGCTCGTTCGGATTGAGGTACACGAAGCGGTCGAAGTTGACCGAGCCCGGATCCACCACCGCCCACTCGAGGAGCCCTCGAGCGGCGAGCGCCTCGACCGCGGCAAAGCGCGCCGCCGCGTCCGTGCCGTCGGCGGCGAACGGGATCGTCGGATAGACGATGCAGTCGGCGCGCGCGCGGATGCCCTCGACGATGCGCGCATACAGATCGGCGTCGTCGCGCTGGCGGCCGCTCGCCTCGTCGTAGGCGTGCACGTGTACGATCGCCGCGCCTTCCCGCACGCAGGCGAGCGCCTGCGCGACGATGTCGTCGACGCGCACCGGAATGCCGGGCTGCGCGTCGCGGCCCCACGGGCCGTTCAGGGCGACTTCGAGCCAGGTGCCGTTTCGCATGCGCGCCTGGCGGCGCATTATAGAATCGGCCGCGAGGGAGACCGTCCGCGTTGCCGGCACTTGTGCCTCGCGCGCCGATCGTCGGCCGCTACACCGCGCAGGAACTCGCGCTCGCGGCGCGCAACCACGCGATGCCGCTCGAGGCGCTTGCCTGGGACGTGACGCCGCCGGGCCTTCACTACACGCTCGTTCACTTCGACATCCCGCGCGCCGATCCCTGCGCCTGGCGGCTCGCCGTGGACGGCCTCGTCGCGCAGCCGCTTTCGCTGTCGCTCGAGGCCCTTCAGCGGCTGCCGTCGCGGACCGTGCGCGCGACGATGGAATGCGCAGGCAACGGCCGCGGACATATCGTGCCGCGCTATCCGTCGATGCCGTGGCTGAAAGAGGGCGTCTCGACCGCCGACTGGCACGGGGTGCCGCTTGCGCTGCTCCTTGACCGCGCCGGCCTTCGGCCCTCGGCCACCGAACTCGTGTTCTGGGGCGCCGACCGCGGCGTCGACCGCGGCGTCGAACACGCGTTCGCGCGCAGCCTCGCGCGCGCGCACGCCGAGTGCGAGGACGTGATCGTCGCCTGGGCGATGAACGGCGCGCCGCTTGCGCCGCAGCACGGCGCGCCGCTGCGACTCGTCGTGCCCGGCTGGTACGGCATGGCGAGCGTGAAGTGGCTCGAGCGCATCGAGGCGGTGGACCGGCCGTTCGACGGCGTGCAGCAGGCGCACTCGTACCGCTTTCGTCGCGCGCCGCAGGAAAGCGGCGTACCTTGCACGCGTATCCGCGTCAACTCGCTGATGGTGCCGCCCGGCATTCCGGATTTCTATACGCGCCGCCGCATCGTGTCCGCCGGGCGCGTCGAGATCTTCGGGCGCGCCTGGTCGGGATCGGCCCCGATCGTGCGCGTCGAATTCGGCGTCGACGGCGTCTGGTCGGAGGCGGCGCTCGAGGCGGCGCCGGGCCGATACGCCTGGTGCGGCTGGCGCGCGACCTGGGAGGCGACCCCGGGCGAACACGAGCTGAGCTGTCGCGCGACCGACGCAAGCGGCGCGCGTCAGCCGCTCGAGCCACCGTGGGACGAAGGCGGTTTCGGAAACCACGCGGTGCAGCGAGTGGCGGTGAGCGTGCGATGAGCGAGGCGGCGCGCGACTGGCCGGCGGCGCTCTACGCCGCGCTGAAGGCCGCGGGCGTGCGGATCGCCGGCTACGTTCCCGACGCCGGCCACAAGCGGCTGATCGAACTCGCGCGTGCAGATCCGGCGATGCGCGCCGTCGCGCTCACGACCGAGGAAGAAGGCATCGGCCTTGCCGCCGGCGCCTGGCTCGGCGGCGCGCGCTCGGTCCTCCTCATGCAGTCGAGCGGAGTCGGCAACTGCGTCAACGCGCTCGGCATGGTGCGCGAGTGCCGGTTCCCGCTCCTCATGCTCGTCACGATGCGCGGCGAATTCGGCGAGTTCAATCCCTGGCAGGTGCCGATGGGCCAGGCGACGCGCCCGGTGCTCGAGGCGATGGGCGTGGTCGTGCAGGAGGCGCAGCGCCCCGAGGAGGTGGCGGGCGCCGCCGAGGCGGCGGCGCGGCTCGTCTGGGGCAGCTACTGCGCGGTGGCGCTCCTCATCTCGCAGCGGGTGATCGGCATCAAGAGCTTTCAGGAGCAGGCGGCGCAATGACCGCGACGCTCCGGCGCCGCGACGTCGTGCGCGCGCTCCTCGAGGGTCGCGACGGCCTGCTCGTCGTCGCGGGTCTCGGCTCGACCGCGTGGGACTGCACTGCGGCGGCCGACTCCGCGCTCACCTTTCCGATGTGGGGCGCGATGGGCGCGGCGGCGGCGACCGGACTGGGGCTCGCGCTTGCGCAGCCCGAGCGGCGGGTGCTCGTGGTGACCGGCGACGGCGAGATGCTGATGGGGCTGGGCTCGCTCGCGACGATCGGCGTCGAGCGACCGGCCAACCTCGCCATCGCGGTGATCGACAACGAGCGCTACGGCGAAACCGGCATGCAGGCGACGCACACGGCCCACGGGGTCGATCTGGCGGCGATCGCGCGCGCCTGCGGTTTCGCGCAGGCGATGCTCGTGCGGACCGCAGCGGAGTCGGAGGAGGCCCGGCGCGCGCTCCTCTGCGCGCCGGGTCCGGTCCTTGCGCAAATCAAGGTCGTTCCCGAGAAGCTTCCGCTCGTGCTGCCGCCGCGCGACGGCGGGCTGCTGCGCGCGCGCTTTCGGCGCGCATTGCTCGGTCCGGCGGCCGATTTGCAGTAGCATCGGTCAACGGCCGGGCGCCCCGGCGCGTTAGACCCTGCGACCTCTTTCGAACCGCGTCAAGGAGAAGCCGAAAATGCTGAAGAACCTGCTCGTCACCCTCGCAGCGAGCGCTTTTGCCGCTGCGGCCTTCGCGCAGGCGCCCGCTGCGCCGACGAAGGCGGAACCCGCCAAGGCGCAGCCGGCCACCCCTGCCACACCGGCGACGCCGGCAAGCCCTGCAGCGGCGAAAGGCGAGCCCGGAAAAGACGTCGCCGGCGCACCGAAGGGCGAGCGCAAGGGCAAGGCCAAGGCGAAAGGCAAGGGCAAGGGCAAGGCGAAGGGCAAGGCCAAGGCGAGCTGACGGAAACCCCCTTCCCCGCACGCGATACCGCCGGAGGCCGGCGCGCCGCGCCCCGGGCGGCCCGCGACTCGTATGCCGAGCGAGCGCGCGTGCGGGTCGCGCCCGTGCTTTCTCGCCTTCTGCCGCGCCGAGACGCGACCGGCGCGCGGGCCGTTCGTTCGGCAGGCTACGCCGGTCGGCTTCTGTTCGCCGCGTTCCTCGTCGGAACGGCTGCGTTCGCAGCCGAGCCGCCCGAGCGGGCGCCGTTCATTACCACGCCCGAGGAGGTCGTCGAGCGCATGCTCGAGCTCGCCGGAACCGGCGCAGGCGACGTCGTGATGGACCTCGGATCGGGCGACGGGCGCATCGTCATCGCCGCCGCGCGCCGCTTCGGCGCCCGCGGCATCGGCGTCGAACTCGACCCGAGGCTCGTCGCCCTCGCCCGCGAGAACGCGACGCGCGCCGGCGTCGCCGAGCGCGTCGAGATCGTGCACGGCGACGTGTTGCGCACCGACATCTCGCGGGCGACCGTCGTCACGCTCTATCTGTTGCCTTCGCTGATCGACCAGCTTCAGCCGCGGTTTCTCGCCGAACTGCGCCCCGGGACGCGAATCGTCTCGCACGCGTTCGCGATGGCCGGCTGGCGAGCCGATCGCGTCGAGACGGTACGGCTTGCGCGCCGCCATCCCGGCCAAGGCGACGAAAGCCGCATTTTTCTCTGGATCGTTCCGGCGCAGGCGCGCGGCGAGTGGCGGGCGCCGGGTTGGCGGCTGCGCATTTCTCAGAACTACCAGGACATCGAGGTCGAGGCCGAGCTCGAAGGCCGGCGGCTCGCGGTGAGCGAAGCCCGGCTTGCGGGCGCGCGGCTCGAGTTCGCGGCGCAGGGACTGCGCTATGCGGGACGCATCGCGGGCGACCGTCTCGCAGGCGAACTCGCGCGCGGCGGCGAGCGCGCGCCGCTCGAATTCGTGCGCCGCTAGAGGCGCGCACGCAGGGCGCGCTGCCGTGCTACAGTGCGCGCAACACACACACGGTGCCGGCGGGAGGGACGGATGCGAATCCTCGTTGCCGCGGTCGTATGGCTTGCCGCTGCGGCGGCGCACGCGCAGGGCTATCCGAGCCGGCCGATCACGTTCGTGATCCCGTTCGCCGCCGGCGGCGACGCCGATCTGTCGGGCCGCAACCTCGCGCAGCACGCTTCCAAGTACCTCAACAACCAGCCGATCGTCGCGGTGAACCGCGTCGGCGCCTCGGGCACGATCGGGGCGATGGCGGTGCGCAACGCCCCGCCCGACGGCTACACGCTGCTCGTCGCCCGGATCGCCACGCACGCGATCGTGCCGGCGATCGACTCGAAAGCGCCGTACCGCTGGAACGATTTCACGATGCTCTCGCTGATCGAGCTGAACCCGTTCGTGTGCTTCGTGAAGGGCGATGCCCCGTGGAGGAGCATCGGCGAGCTCGTCGGCGCGATGCGCGCGCAGCCCGGCAAGCTCAATTTCGCGACCTCGGGCACGGGCACCAGCCAGAACATGGCCGTGCAGTATCTGCTGTCGCTCGCCGGCCTGACGAAGGACCACGCGGTCGGCATCCATTACAAGGGCGGCGGCGAGGTGACTACCGCGGTGCTCGGCGGGCAGGTGCATTTCGCCTGCAACAATGCCCCGACGGTCATTCCGCACGTGAAGTCGGGTGCGCTGCGGGCGCTCTTCGTCACACCGCAGCGGCTCGCCGACCTTCCCGAGGTGCCGGCCGCGCGCGAGGCGGGCTTCCCGGAAATGGAAAAAATCGTCGGCTGGAGCGCGCTCATGGGACCGCCGGGACTGCCGCGCGAGGTGGTCGAGCGCTGGAGCGACGTGTTCGCGCGGATCGCGCGCGATCCCGACTGGCAGGCGGGCAACGCGAGAATCGGCGGCATCGCCGCGATCCGCTCGCCGGCCGAAACCGAACAGTTCGTGCGCGAGCAGTACGAACTGTACGATCGCCTGGTCACGCTGCTCGGCATCCGCCAGTAGCGCCGATGGCGCGGCGCGGCGCGGACCTGCTCGCAGCGGCGCTCGTGCGCGCGGGCGTGCGCCGCCTGTTCGCGCTCTCGGGCAACCACGTGATGGCGCTGTTCGACGCCGCGCTCGATGCCGGGCTGTCGATCGTTCACGTGCGGCACGAGGCGGCGGCGGTGCACATGGCCGACGCCTGGGGACGGCTCACCGGTGAGCCGGGCGTCGCGCTGGTCACCGCCGGGCCGGGTCACGCGAACGCGCTCGGGGCGCTCTATGCGGCGCTCGCCGCCGAGTCGCCCCTCGTACTCCTCTCGGGTCATGCTCCGCTCGGCGAATGCGGTCGCGGGGCGTTCCAGGAACTCGACCAGGCGCAGATCGCCGCGCCGGTCGCAAAGGGCGCCTCGGTCGCTCGCTCGGCGGCGCGTCTTGCCGAGGATCTCGCGCGCGCGCTGCGGCTTGCGCGAAGCTGGCGACCCGGTCCGGTTCAGCTCTCGGTGCCGGCGGACTTGCTCGACGCGCGAGTCGAGGCGCCGATTCCCGACGCCGCGGCCTTTTATCCGGAGGCGCTTCCCGATGCAGACGAGGCGCTCGAGTCGGCGCTCGATGCGCTCTCGCGCGCCCGCCGGCCGCTCGTCGTCGCAGGGCCCGCTTCCGCGCGCGCGCACGCGCGGGCGCTCCTCGAAGAATTCGAGGAAGCGACCGGCGTTCCGGCGGTCGTGATGGAGAGCCCGCGCGGGGTGAACGATCCGGCGCTCGGGCGGCTCGCGCAGGTGCTCGCGCGCGCCGACTGCGCGCTCCTTGCCGGAAAGCGACGCGATTTCACGCTGCGCTTCGGGGCCGCGTTCGATGCCGGCTGCCGCGTGATCGAGCAGGGTCCGTGCACCGCGCGATGGCTCTCTCTCGCGCGGCGGCGCGCCTGGCGGACGGGCGACTGGCGCAAGGAGGTGCACGCGGCGCTCGCCTGGCGGCCACCGGGCTGGTCGTCGCTCGCCTCCGCGCCGGAAGGGCCGCTGCATCCGATCGAGGTCGGACGGGCGGCCTCGGCGCTGCTTGCGGGCGGGCCGGCGGTGTTCGTGAGCGACGGCGGCGAGTTCGGCCAGTGGATGCAGGCGACGGTGCGCGCGCCGCGCCGCCTGATCAACGGTCCGGCGGGCGGGATCGGCGCGGCGCTTCCGTTCGCTGCGGCGGCGAAGCTCGCGTTTCCGGACGCGCGGGTACTTGCGGCGACCGGCGACGGCGCCTTCGGCTTTCACTGCGCCGAGCTGGAGACCGCGCTACGCGAAGGCATCGCGTACATCGTGCTCGTCGGCAACGACGCCGCCTGGAACGCCGAATACCAGATCCAGCTGCGCCGCTACGGGGAGCCGCGCGCGCGAGGCTGTCTGCTCGGCGACACGCGCTACGACCGCGTCGCCGAGGGGTTCGGCGCGCACGGCGAGCGGGTCGCGCGCGGCGCAGACCTCGGCCCGGCGCTCGCCCGCGCGGCGCGCGCCGGGCGCGTGGCCTGCGTCGATGTGCGCATCGCGCGCGTCGCGGCGCCCGCGTTTGCCGGCGCGGGCGCCTAGAGCACCTTGCCCGGGTTCATCAGCCCGCGCGGATCGAGCGCGCGCTTGAGCGCCTGCATCAGCTCGAGCTCGAGCGGGTCCTTGTGGCGACGGATCTCGTCGCGCTTCAGCTGCCCGAGGCCGTGTTCGGCCGAGATCGAGCCCCCGAGCGCGGCGACCGCGTCGTAGACGACCCGGTTCACCTCCGGCCGATGCGCAACGAGCGTCGCGTCGCCGACGTTGTAGTGCAGGTTGCCGTCGCCGACGTGGCCGAAGCAGTAGATCGGCTGACCGGGAAAGCGCGCCTCGATCGCCCGGCCGGCGCGCTCGATCAGCGCCGGCACGCGCGAGACCGGAACCGAGACATCGTGCTTGACGTTCGCGAACTGCGCCTCGGGAATCGTCTCGCGCAACCGCCAGAGCGCAGCCGCCTGCTGCGCGCTGTGCGCGATCGCCGCGTCGCGCACGACGCCGGCCTCGGCCGCCTCGCCGAGCGCCGCCTCGAGCCGCGCGGCGAGCGCCTCGAACGCGTCGGCGTCGGCGACCTCGGTGAGCACGTACCACGGATGCGCGCGCGCGAGCGGGTCGCGCGCCTCGCGCGCGTGCGCGAGCACCGCCTCGAGGCAGGCGCGCCCGATCAGCTCGAAGGCGTTCACCCGCTCGCCGAGCCGCGCGCGCAGCCGCGCGAGCAGCTCGACCGCGCGCGCGGGACTGTCCAGCGCGACCCACGCGGTCGCCGTCGCCGCCGGCTGCGGATGCAGCCGCAGAACCGCGGCGGTGATCACGCCGAGCGTGCCCTCGGCGCCGATGAAGAGCTGCTTGAGGTCGTAGCCGGTGTTGTCCTTGCGCAGGGCGCGCAGCCCGTTCCAGACGCGGCCGTCGGCGAGGACCACCTCCAGCCCGAGCACCTGCTCGCGCGCGTTGCCGTAGCGAAGGACGTTGACGCCGCCGGCGTTGGTCGAGAGATTGCCGCCGATGTGGCAGCTTCCTTCGGCCGCGAGCGACAGCGGGAAATAGCGGCCGGCCTCCCGCGCCGCCCGCTGCACGTCGGCGAGCACGCAGCCGGCCTCGACCGTGATCGTGTCGTTCAGCGGGTCGATCTCGCGGATGCGGTTCAGGCGCGCAAGCGACAGCACGATCTCCGGCCGCGCGCCGGTCGGTACCGAGCCGCCCGAGAGGCCGGTGTTTCCGCCTTGCGGCACGATCGCGACGCCGGCTGCGGCCGCAAGGCGCACGACCTCTGCGACCTGCGCGGTGTCGGCCGGCCGCACCACCGCGAGCGCGCGCGCGCGGTACTGCCTGCGCCAGTCGATGTAATAGGGCGCGGTGTCGGCCTCGCCGGTGAGCACGTGGCGCTCGCCGACGGCGCGCGCGAGCGAGGCGAGAAATTCCGCGTGCATTGTTGACGCCGATTTTCCCACACCGTACTTTGGGTCCCGCGATGCGATGGCTCGCGGCAGTGCTCGCGCTGTGCGTTTCGGCGGTCTCGTCCGCGCAGGTCGTCGTCGGGGCGGTCGTGCCGCAGACCGGGCTTCTTGCCGATGCCGCGAGCGGCTATCTGCGCGGGCTCACGCTCTGGGCGGAGCGGGTGAATGCGGGCGGCGGCCTGCTCGGGCAGGCGGTCGCGCTCGTCGTGCTCGACGACGGCTCGGAGACGCGGCGCGTTGCGCCGCTCTACGAAGCGCTGATCGCGGAGCACCGCGCCGACGCGCTCGTCGGACCGTTCGGCTCGGCGGCGACGCTCGTCGCCGCCGGCGTCGCAGAGCGCACGCGGCGCGTGATGCTGAACGCGGTGGGCGCATCGCCCGGCATCCACCGCAAGGGCACGCGCTACGTGTTTCAAGTGAACGTGCCCCCGGTGCGCTACGGCCGCGGCGTGCTCGAGGTCGCGCAGCGCGAGGGCATCGCGCGGCTGCTCGTCCTTGCGCGCGACGATCCGGCGGCGCGCGCGGCGGCCGCGCGCCTGCGCGAGGACGCGGTCGCGGCCGGGCTCGCCTGCGGCCCGGTGCTCGTCTACAAGCCGGGCACCGACGACTTCGGCGCGCACATCGCGCAGGCGAAAAAAGACGCGATCGAGGGCTGGATCGCGTTCGGGCTTGCCGCCGACGCCGCCGCGATGGTGAAGAGCCTGCGCAAGCACGGCTGGGCGCCGGCGCTCTTCGTCGCGCAAGGCGCCGCAGACCCGGCGTTCATCCGCATGGTCGGCCAGGACGCCGAACTCGCGATCGGGATCTCCGCCTACGAGGCGCACGCGCCGACCGAGGGCAATCGCGAATTCGTGCAGGCGTACGCGCGCCGCTGGGGCACGCCGCCGGATGCGTATGCGGCGGCGGCGTATTCGGCGGGGCAGCTCCTCGAGCAGGCGGCCGCGCGCGCCGGTACGCTCGCGCCGGAGGCGCTGCGCGAGGCGCTCGCAAGCGGTCGGTACGGGACGCTGCTCGGCGACTATCGCGTGGACGAGAACGGCGCGCAGACGGCGACCGCCGCGCTTCTTTTGCAGATCCAGCGTGGCCGGCGCGAAATCGTGTGGCCTGAGCCGCTCGCGAGCGCCCGCTGGCGGCTTCCCTTCCCCTCGTGGGAAGGTCGCCGACCGATCGAGTAGCGTGAGCGGCTTCGGCGATCGCGCGCCCCGTCCCGACAGGCCGCCCGAGGGCGGCGTCGCGCTTGCGCTTGCCGCGACGCTCGCGGTGCAGACGCTCGCCGCGTTCGCCGTCTACTGCGCGCCGGTGCTTGCGCCGCTTGCGGCGCCGGCGATCGGCGTCGAGCCTTCGGCGGTCGGTTACTATGTCGCGGCGACCTACGCCGGCAGCATGGTCGGCTCGGTCGCCGCCGGCGGCTGGCTCGCGCGCTTCGGTCCGATCCGCGTGAGCCAGGCGGGTCTTGCGCTCGCCTGCGCGGGACTTGCGCTCGGCGCGGGGGCGCTCGTTCCGCTCGCGCTCGTCGGCGGATTCGTCCTCGGGCTCGGCTACGGTCCGGCGACGCCCGCCAGTAGCGCGATCCTCGTGCGCGCGGCCCCGCCCTCCCGGGTCTCGCTCGTGTTCTCGATCAAGCAGACGGGCGTGCCGGCGGGCGGCGTGCTCGCCGGTGCGATCGTTCCGGCGCTCGCGCTCGCGGCCGGCTGGCAGGTTGCGGCGCTCGCGATCGGCGCGGCCTGTGTGGCGCTCGCGGTCGCGATCGAGCCGCTGCGCCGCCGCTACGATCGCGACGCGCGACCCTCGGCCCCGGTGTCGGTGCGAAGCGCGCTCGCGCCGGTCGCGATGGCGCTCGGCGATCGGGTGCTGCGGCGCATGTGCGTCTGCTCGTTCGTCTATGGGGGCGTGCAGATCACGCTGGTGACCTATCTCGTGAGCTTCCTCGTCGAAAGCTTCGGGCTGTCGCTCGTTCTCGCCGGCCTGGTGATGGCGGTCTCGCAGGTCGCGAGCGTCGCGGGTCGCATCCTCTGGGGCGTCGCCGCGGACCGGCTGCTTGCGCGCCGCACGATGCTCGGGCTGCTCGGCCTCGGCATGGGCGCCTCCGCCGCCTGCGCGCTCGCGGCCGCACCCGGATGGCCGGTCGCGGCGCTATTTGCGTACGCGGCGCTTTTCGGCGCGACCGCGGTCGGCTGGAACGGCGTCTTTCTCGCCGAAGTCGCGCGGGTTGCGCCGCAGGGGCGAACGAGCGAGGCGACCGGCGGGTGCCTGTTCTTCACGTATCTCGGCGTCGTCCTCGCGCCGCCCGCGTTCAACGCGCTCCTTGCCGCGGGCGGCGGCTACGCGTTTGCCTACGCCGCGTTCGCGGTGCCGTCGGCCGCGGTCGGCGCCTGGCTGCTCGCCGGGCGCGCGCACCGATGACCGCCGACGCCCCCGCGCTCGTGCGCGAAACGGTGCTCGTGCACGGACTCTGGGCGCCGCGGCTCGCGATGGCGCCGCTCGCCGCTCGCCTTGCGCGGGCCGGATTCGTCTGCCGCCTCTTCGGCTATCGCGCGCGGGGGGAGCCGCTCGAGGCGCACGTCGAGCGCCTTGGGCGCCTTGCGCGCGCGATCGGGCCGACGCACTTCGTCGGCCACAGCATGGGCGGGGTGGTGGTGTTCGAGGCGCTCGAGCGCGACCGCACGCTCGCCTGCGGGCGGGTGGTTCTGCTCGGTGCGCCGGTGCGCGGCTCGCTCGCGGGCGAGCGCGCCGCGCGCTTCGCGCCGGGCCGCTGGCTCCTTGGCGCGAGCGCGCCGCTCTGGGGCAAAGCGCGCCGTGCCCGTTGGACGCGCCCCGAGCCGCTCGGCGTGGT
>JAOAFL010000048.1 GCA_026416295.1 Burkholderiales bacterium
ACCCGGGCCGGTCGCGCCGCTGGTCTTGCAGGTCCAGGTCTTTCCGCCGTCGGTCGTGTCGAGCAGCAGGTTCCCGCCGGTGATGTTGCTGTTCACCCCGGAAGTCATCATCGTCGCAACGAGCGTGATCGCCCCCGGCGCAGTCGTCACCGGCGTGCCGGTAATCTGCACCGACGCGGTGTATTTTCCGGAGGTGTTACCCATCACCTCGGAGGCCGAGGAGGGCCACTCGCCGCGATGACCGAAGGAGTCGGCGAACGGCGTTTTCGCGGAGCCGAGCAGGCTCACCGCCTCGGACACCTGCGCCCGCGCGATGTAATCCTGGTAGGCGGGGATCGCGACCGCCGCCAGGATGCCGATGATCGCAACGACGATCATCAGCTCGATCAATGTGAAGCCTTTTTCGAGATATCTCATGAGCTTCGCTCCCTCCTGGTGGTCGACGGGTATACGCCAACTGTTTGTACGCGACTGGACACTCCGAATGCTTGCAAAAGACAGGCCAGGGGCGAGAAGAATTTCGGAAACGATTTCGCCAGAGCGGAAAAAAGGACTTTGCCTGGAGCCTTCGGGTCTGTCTTTGTCCGCTCTACGTCGACGCGTCGCCGCCGTCATTCAATCGCGTGGTTTCGAGCGGCGGGCGGCCGTCAATATGCGAAAAAGTAGCGTCGGGCGATTCGGGCGACGCGGGAAAGCGCGGAGCTTTTGCCCCGCAGCGTGCACCAGTCGCGCCACATCGTGCGATAGGCGTCCTCCATCTGGCGCGCGAATCCTTGCGCGTCGAGCATTGCCGAGGCGCGCAGCCGCGTGCGCAAGCCCGCCCGCAAGGCCGCCAGCCGCCCGGGGTCGCGCGCAAGCGAAAGCGCAATCTCCACATAGCGCTCGGGCGTCTCGGCCACCAGCTCGGCAAGTCCCGCATGCGAAAGAATGCTCGCCCCCACCCGCGCCACATGCGTCGCCCCCGCAAGCGTCACCACCGGCACCCCCATCCACAGCGCCTCGCACGTGGTCGTCGCCCCGTTGTACGGAAACACATCGAGCGCAATGTCCACCTCGCCATAGCAGGCCAGATGCTCGGCCAGCGTCGGCTGCGGCCCGCGCAGCTCGACACGCTCGGCCCCGATGCCATGACGCGCCAGCCGCTCAAGCAGCCGCCGGCGCGCCCCCTCGGCCGACAGCCCGAACGCCTTCAGCATCAGCCGCGCCTGCGGCAACGCCGCAAGCAACCGCCCCCACAGCGCCAGCATCTCGTCGGTGAGCTTGGGCAGATGGTTGAAACAGCCAAAGGTCAGCCGCCCGCTGCGCAACGCCGGCAACTCGCCCACCGCCGGCGCCTCCTCCGGCGGCCGGTAGCACAAAAACCCCCGCGGCAGCCGCACGAGCTTCTCCACGTAAAACCGCTCGGTACGCCCCGGCGGATCGGCCAGCGCATCGGTCAGCCGCCAGTCGATCGCCTCCAGCCCCGTCGTGTTCGGATACCCCAGCCAACTCACCTGCACCGGCGCAGGCTTGCGGGCGAAGACTGCGAGCCGATTGCCGGCACTGAGCCCGCTCAGATCGACAAGGATGTCGATGCGATCGGCACGGATGCGCTCGGCGAGCGCGGCATCGTCGAGAGCGTACGCGTCGCACCAGTGCGCCGCATGGCGTCGCAGACGCTCCGTAACTTCGTCCGCGCGCGGCGAGTTGTAATAGCAGAAGGCCTCGACCGCGCTGCGGTCGTGGCACTCGATCAACGGCTCGAAGAAAAAGCCGACGGAATGACGCCGCAGGTCGGCGGACACGTATCCGACGCGCAGCCGGCGTTGCGGGTCAGGGTCGTTGCGGTGGCCGCCGCCGGCCTTCGCCTCGACGGTGAGCGCGCGCGCCGCTTCGCGATGTGCCGCCAGCACTTCCTCGGGCCGTACGCCGGGCAGGCAATTGAGCAGATACGCGAGGTTTGCGCGTGCGATCGCAAGCGCAGGGTCGATCGCGAGCGCGGCGCGGTAGGCACGCTCGGCCTCGTTCAGGCGGCCGAGGCCGAAAAACGCCACGCCGAGATCGTTGTACGCCTCGGCATAGCGCGGCGCAAGGGCGATCGCGCGTTCGGCGCAGCGTGCCGCTTCTTCCAGCCGCCCCTGCTCGCGCAATGCGACCCCGAGTCCCGCGTGCGCCTCGGCGTACGCCGGGCGCAGCCGAAGCGCGCGCCGGTAGCTCGCTTCCGCCTCCTTCGGGCGGCCGGTCTCGCGCAACAGGTTGCCGAGGTTGTTGTGCGCTTCCGGAAACTGCGGACGCAGCGCGATCGCCTGGCGCAGGCTCGCCTCGGCCTCCGCGCGCCGCCCGAGGCCGCGCAGCGCGATGCCGAGATTGTTGTGCGCGTCGGCCGATCGCGGATCGAGCGCGAGCGCGGCGCGAAGGCAATCCTCGGCCTCGGCTGCGCGCCCCGCCGCGAGATACGCCGCGCCGAGCGTATTGGCGATGTCGGGCCGCTCGGGCGCCGCCCGGGCCGCGTTCTCCAGCGCGGCGATCGCCTCGGCCGTCGCGCCGCGCGCATGGGCGATCGCCCCGAGCAGGTGCAGCGCATCCGCGTCGGCCGGCTGCGCCGCGAGCAGCCGCCGGCAGCCGTGCTCGGCCTCCTCGAGCCTGCCCGCGCGGTAACAGGCGAGCGCGCGCTGCCACGCCTCGTTCGGATCCGCCGCCACGCGCCGCGCCTTCAGGGCGTGTAGCCCGGAATCTTCGACTCGTCGACTTCGTCGATCTGCTCTTTGTCGAGGAACATCTCGGCGTAGCGGCGATAGACCTTCTTGCGGACGAAAATGTCGAAAAGGTCCGGGTCGATGTGCCCGTCGAGCGCGAAGCGGCCGAGGATCGCGAGCGATTCGGAGAGCGTCTTCCCTCTCTTGTAGGGGCGGTCCTTGGCGGTGAGCGCCTCGAAGATGTCGGCGATGCCCATGATGCGCGCCGGCACCGACATCTGCTCGCGGGTGAGGCCGCGCGGGTAGCCCTTGCCGTCCATGCGCTCGTGGTGGCCGCCGGCGTACTCGGGCACGTTCTTCAGGTGCTTCGGCCAGGGCAGCGCCTCGAGCATCTTGATCGTCGCGACGATGTGGTGGTTGATGATCTGGCGCTCCTCGGGCGTGAGCGTGCCGCGCCGGATCGTGAGGTTCTTCAGCTCGTCTTCGCTGAGGAAGTTCGCCTCGTGCCCCGAGACGTCGGTCCAGCGGTAGCGCGCGATCGCGTGCACGCGCTCGATGTCCTCGTCGCGCATCGCCTCGCCGCCGATGTTGCAGGCGCGCAGGAACGCGCGATCGTCCTCGAGCCGGCGGATGCGCTCGCGGTAACGGGCATCGGCCGCGTCCAGCTCGCCGCGCGAGGCGCCGCGCGCCGCGAGGGCCGCTTTTTCCTTGAGCAGCGCGATCTCGGCGTCGCGCTTGAGCACCTCGAACCGCGTGTCGATGAGGTGGATGCGGTCGAACAGCGTCTGCAGCTTGGTCGCCTTGTCCACCACGTGCACCGGCGTGGTCACCTTGCCGCAATCGTGCAGCAGCCCCGCGATCTTCAGCTCGTAGCGATCCTTGTCGGTCATCGTGAAGCTCGCGAGCGGCCCCTCGGTGGTCTCGTTCGCGGCCTCGGCGAGCATCATGGTGAGCACCGGCACGCGCTGGCAATGGCCGCCGGTATAGGGCGATTTTTCGTCGATCGCGAGGTTGATGAGGCTGATGAACGACTCGAACAGCTCCTCGAGCTGGTTGATCAGCATCCGGTTGGTGAGCGCGATCGCCGCCTGCGACGCGAGCGATTCGACCAGGCGCTGGTCGGAAGCCGAGAACGGCACGATCTCGCCGGTCGCCGGATCGGTCGCGTTGATGAGCTGCAGCACGCCGATGATCTCGTTCTCGTGGTTTTTCATCGGCACGGTGAGGAAGGACTTCGAGCGGTAGCCGGTCTTTCGGTCGAAATTGCGCGTGCCGGTGAAATCGAACCCTTCGGCGGTGTACGCGTCGGGGATGTTCACCGTCTGCCCGGTGAGCGCGGCGTAGGCCGCGACCATGCTGTGGTTGGGCTTGCCGTCGCGACCGACGAGGTGGATCGGGTAGAACGGCACCGGGTTGCCCGACGTCCCCCCGAGGTGGTAGCCGAGCGAGGTGGTGCGCACGATCTCGAAGCGCAGCGTCCGCTCTTCGGTCACGCGATAGAGCGTGCCGCCGTCGGCGCGCGTGATGTTCTTCGCCGCGTCGAGAATGGATTCCAGCAGGCGGGTGAGGTCGCGCTCGGCCGAGAGCGACGCGCCGATCGCGTTGAGCTGCTCGAGCCGCGCGACGAGGTCGTCGACCGCCGCCGCAGGCGGCCGGACGTTCGCCGCGGCCGTCGCACCGTGGACCTGCGGCCGGTTCATGCGTCCGCCCGGCTCACTTGATGCAGACCGCGCGCACTTCCTTGATGTGCGTGATGCCGGCCAGGCATTTTTCCATGCCGTCCTGCTTGAGGGTGCGCATGCCCTCTTCCAGCGCGACCGCGAGGATCTCGGCGACGCGCGCGCGCTCGGCGATCAGCTTCTTGATCGGTTCGGTCGCGATCAGCAGCTCGTGCAGGCCGCAGCGGCCCTTGAAGCCGGTGCCGCCGCATTTTTCGCAGCCGACGGGCTTGTAGAAGACGAGCTGGCCGTTCCTGCCGTACTTCGCCACCCAGTCGCGGTAGATCGCGGCCATCGCCGCCGCCGGGTCCTTCTTGAACGCAGTCGTGTTCATGAGCTCCTGGCAGTATTCGCTGAGGAACGCCTTGATCTCGGCGGCGTCGGGCGTGTACTCCTGCTTGCAGGCACACAGGCGCTTGGCGAGCCGCTGCGCGAGGATGCCGAGCAACGCATCGGAAAAGTTGAACGGGTCCATGCCCATGTCAAGCAACCGGATGATCGACTCCGGGGCCGAGTTGGTGTGCAGCGTCGCGAACACGAGGTGCCCGGTGAGCGAGGCCTCGATGCCGATGCCGGTCGTTTCCTTGTCGCGCATCTCGCCCACCATGATCACGTCCGGATCGGCGCGCAGGAACGCCTTCATCACCGCGGCGAAATCGAGCCCCGCCTTCTTATTCACCTGCACCTGGCGCAGCCCCTTCTGCGTGATCTCGACCGGGTCCTCGGCGGTCCAGATCTTCATGTCCGGGGTGTTCAGGTACTTGAGGATCGAATGCAGCGTCGTGGTCTTGCCCGAGCCGGTGGGACCGCAGACGAAGAACAGGCCGTAGGGCTTGCTGATCGCCTCCATCAGCTCTTTCAGGTTCCGTTCGGTGAAGCCCATCTTCTCGAGCGGGATCGGCTCGCCGGCGGCGAGGATGCGCATCACCACGTCTTCGACGCCGCCCGCGGGGGGAATGGTCGCCACGCGCAGCTCGATGTCGAGCGGCCCGAACTTCTTGAACTTGATCTTGCCGTCCTGGGGTTTGCGCTTTTCCGAGATGTCGAGGTCGCACATGATCTTGATGCGCGCGACCAGCGCCGCGCGATAGCTCGCCGGCACCTCGATGTAGGGCTGAAGCGAACCGTCGCGCCGGAACCGGATCTCGGTCTTCGCCTTGCCTGGATAGGGCTCGATGTGGATGTCGGAGGCGCCCATGTTGTAGGCGTCGACGATGATCTTGTTGACCAGCTTGACCAGCTCGTTGTCCTGCGCGGCCGAGGCTTCGTCCGCGGCCGAGCCCTCGGTCGCCGCCGATTCGTCCTCGCCGAGCGCCGAGACGATGTCGCCGATGTCGCCGAGGTCGACCGACTCCTGGCCGTAGAACTGGTTGACGGTGTCGCGGAATTCCTTCTGCGTCGTGACCTTGTAGATCAGCTTCGCCTTCGGGAACACGTTCGCCGCGACGCGCGAATTGCGCACGCGCTCGGGATCGAGGCACAGCACGACGATGCCTTCCTTGGTGTCGTCGATCGGTATCCACTGGTTCGCCTCGACGTATTCGCGCTTCAAGTTCTTCAGCAGATCGGCCGGTTTCACCCGGTCGGGGCGGAACGGTTCGTACGGCACGCCGAAGAACTTCGCCAGCGCCGCGCCGATCGCCGACAACTTGACCTGGAACTCGTCGACGAGCACGGTTTCGATGTCGATCGCCTTCTTGCGCGCCTGGCGCGAAGCGAGCTCGAATTCGCCGGCCGAGAGCACCGCATCGGCGATGAGATGGTCGTACTTGGTCTTGAGCAGCTGCGGCCGCTGGCGCTGCTTGAACGCGATCGCGAGCGTCTGGGCCAGCTCGGCGACCCCTTCTTCCGCGAGCGGTCCGAACGGCGTGCCCGCCTTGTTGTTGATGAGCTGGATGACGCCGATCAGCTCGGCCGTGCCCTGCTCGACGATCGGCGCGACCAGCATCTGCTTGGTGCGGTAGCCGGTGCGCTTGTCGACCTCCTGCAGGAAGCGCAGATTCGGGTTGATCGTCCTCAGTTCCGCGTCGTCGTACACGTCCTTGATGTTGATCATCCGGCGCGAGAGCGCGACGAAGCCCGCGATCGAGTGCTCGGTGATCGGCAGCTTCAGGTCCTTGAACGAGTTGAGGCCGGTCTTCACCTTGGAGACGATCGACTGCTTGTCCTCGCCGACCGAGTAGATCGTGAGCCGATCGGCGTTGAAGAGCTGGCAGATGTCGGCGCTCACCTCGAGCATGATCTCGTCGATATTGCTCGTCGCGTGAATCTTGTTGGTGACGCGCTGGAGCTGCTTCTGGAACGCCAACCGGACGTTGACGTCGGCAGCGGCGGCCGGTTGCGGGCTGAGAACTGCGCTCATCGCGTGCCTCCGAGAGGGCGGTGGCGGGCGTGCAAACGTTTCTATCCTAGACCCGCCTCGGGCCGGATTCAACTCCGACGCCCATGATTTTCAAAGATTTTCATGGCGTCCGCGCAGGCGTGCGGACGGTCGAGCGCGCGGAAAAGCGCCTCGAGGCCGCTTGCGCCGCAAGCGCACGGGCGATTCGCTTTCGCGTAACCTGCGGCGCCGGCCGACCGATTATTTCTCCTCGAACGAGGTGACTGCATCCCAGTCCGCGGGCGGCGGCGACGCCCGCAACGCGCCGACCCGCTCGACGTAGAGCCGGTACAAGGTGCAGGAAGGGTTCGCGGCGATCAGGCGCGCGAGCGCGCGCTCGGCATCGTCCCAGGCGCGGGCGCGGTAGGCCGCGAGCGCCGCATGCCAGGCGTCGCATTCGGCGACCGTGTTCGCGGCGACCTCCGACACCTCCCCGAGCGGCTCGTAGATCGTGAGCGCCTCGTCCTTGCCCTTGACGCGCACGCGGTCGACCTCGCGAAACAGGATGCCCGGCGCCGCCGCGCGCGTCGCCTCGCCGACCAGGATGCCGGCGCCGTAATACTTGGTCCGACCTTCGAGCCGCGACGCGACGTTCACCGCGTCGCCCATCGCGGTGTAGGCGCGCCGCACGCGCGAGCCCATGTCGCCGACGCGCACCAGGCCGGAATTGAGACCGACGCCGATCTTCAGCGCCGGCCAGCCCCGGGCGCGGAAGCGTTCGTTCAGGACCGCGCAGTGCCGCTGCATCGCGAGCGCGGCGAGCACGCCGTGACGCGCGTGCTCGGGATCGGCGAGCGGCGCGCCCCAGAACGCCATGATCGCGTCGCCGATGTACTTGTCGAGCGTGCCGCCGTGACGCTCGCGGATGATCGTGCTCATGTCGGTGAGGTACTCGTTGATGTAGTCGCGCAGCGCTTCCGGCGAGAGCGCCTCGGAAATCGACGTGAACCCGCGCACGTCGGAGAACAGGATCGTCAGCTCGGCGGTGCGCGGCTCCATGCTGTAGCGCTCCGGATCCGCGACGATGCGATCGACCACCTCCGGCGGCACGTACTGGCCGAACACCTCGGCGACCCGGCGCTTGGTGCGCGACTCGACAAAATAGCCGTACGCCATGTTCATCGTGTAGACGCAGACGATCATGAGGAGCAGCGCGGCGAGCGGCAGCGCGAGGTCGGCGTCGCGCCACGCGAGCACGTTCAGCCCGGCAAGAAGCGCCGCGCTGCCGGCCGCGGCCGCGCTCGCCCACAGCGCCGAGAGCGCCGGAATCAGAAGCGCGAACGCCGCGCCGACCAGGACGATGAGGATGACCTCGGCGCCAAGCACCCAGCCCGGGCGCGATTTCATGCGCCCGTTCAGCATGCCGGCGACGAGGTTCGCGTGAATCTCGACGCCCGGATAGACGTTCTCGACGGGCGTCGCGCGCAGATCGAGCAGCCCCGGCGCGCTCGTGCCGACGATCGCGACCTTGCCGCGCAGCGCGTCGGGCTCCAGCCGGCCGGCGAGCACGTCGCCGAGCGAGATGTAGCGGAAGCTGCCGCGCGCGCCGTGGTAGGGAACGAGCGCGGCGGCGTTTTCGTCCACCGGCACGACGAGCGGTCCCACCTTCAACCACTCGAGGCCCCCGTAGTCCGCCGCGTCGCCGGCGAACCCCGGCTCGACCGGCGGCGCACCCGCGTGCGGATTGCCCCGCGCGAGCAGGGTGCGCACGATGGCGAGCGACAGCGGCTCGTAATAGGCGCCGTCCAGCTCGGCGAGCATCGGCACGCGCCGCACGACGCCGTCGGGATCGACGATCGGGTTGATGTGGCCGGCGCCTGCGGCGCTCGCAGTGTATTCCGGAAGATTCCCGGTATAGCCGCGCCAGACCGTGAAAGCGATCGGCCGGCCGGCGAATGCGCCTGTCGGCAGCACCGGCGGCGGCAGCGCGTTCTTGCGTTCGGCATGCTCTTCGCTGCTCAGGTAGTAACCGAGCACGACCGGCCGGCCCCTGATCGCGGCGGCAAAGCGCCTGTCGTAGTCGAGCTCGCCGCGCAGCCGCTCGAGCGCCCGGACGAATCCGCCCGCCTCGCGCAGTTCCCCGCGCGCGAGGGCTTCCAGCACCGGCAGGCCGGAACTCGTATCGCGCTCGGCCCACACCACGTCGAAGGCGACGAGGGCAACGCCGTAGCGGTCGAACAGCGCATCGAGCAACGCCGCCAGCCGATCGCGGCTCCACGGCCAGCGGCCGAATTCGGCGAGGCTCCTTTCGTCGATGTCGAGGATGACGATCCGGGGATCGCCGGTGCCCGGCATGGTGAGCCGAAGACGCGCGTCGTAGATGATCGCATCGAGCCGTTCGATGAACCCGACGCGGTAGAGGTGCGCCGCGTGCCCGGCGAAGAACAGCGCGATGCCGAGGCCGAGCAGGATCCGGGCAAGATGGCGCTTCACCAGCGGGTGCGCCCGGCGTGCGGTCGGGCCTCAGCTTCGGAGGAAGAACTCCATCTTCACTCCGGCGAGCTCGATGAGATCGTGGTCCTTCAGCGCGTGCGGCGCGGCCCCGATCGACTGGCCGTTGACCATCGGCTGCGTCGCGCCTTCGACGTGCGTGATGAAGTAGCCCTGCGGTCGGCGCGTGAGCACCGCGACCTGTACGCCCGGCTTGCCGAGCGTGGTGAGCGGCTTGACGAGTTCCAGCTCCTTGCCGGCGTTCGGGCCCGAGAGGATCTGCACGACGCCGATCGGCTGGCCCGCCGGCCGCGCGGGCGCGGGCGCCGCAGGCGCTGCCCCCGGCACGCGGCTATCCCGCTCGGCGGCTCCGGGCGCCGCCGCGCTCGCCGCCTGGCGGACCGCCGCCGCGCGCGCAGCCTGCGCCGCCTGCGCTCCGCCTGCGCCGGCCGTGCGCGCCTGCTCGACCGCGGCCTTCATCGCCGCAGGCCGCAACACCATCGTCTTTTCGAAATCGGCCGCCGCCGCGGCCTGCCCGCCTGCCTCCTGCACGAACTTCAGCTTGTACTTGCCCAGCTCGATCACGTCGTTGTTCTGGAGGAAGTGCTTCTTGATCGGCTGGCCGTTCACCAGCGTGCCGTTGGTGCTGTTCAGATCCTCCAGAAACGAGTCGTTCATGATCGTCACGATCACCGCGTGCTCGCCGCTCACCGCCAGGTTCTCGATCTGGATGTCGTTGTGGGGCTTGCGGCCGATGGTCATGCGCTCCTTGGTAATCGGGATCTCCTTGAGCACGAGGCCATCCATGCTGAGAATCAGTTTCGCCATAGCGAACCCCTGGGGTCTACTTGAGCCACCCGAGTACCTTGCCGATCACGCCGCGCGGTGCAGGAAACGCCCTCAGCACGCGCACGAGTATAACCGATACGTTGTCCTTGCCGCCGTTGTCGTTGGCCATCTGCACAAGCTGCTGCGCCGCGAGCTTGAGGTTGCCGCCGAGCGCCTTGAGCGTCATGGCGATGTCCTCGTCGTCGACCATGTCGCACAGGCCGTCGGAGCACAGCAAGTAGAGGTCGCCCGGGCGCGCGTCGTACTCGCGGATCTCGGGCTCGACCACCGGATCGATGCCGAGCGCCTTGGTGACCAGGTTCTTGTGCTGGGCATGCTTCGCCTGCTCGGCGGTGAGGATGCCGCTGTCGATCTGCTCTTGGAGCAGCGAGTGATCGCGCGTTACCTGTTCGAACTTTCCGTCGCGCAGGCGGTAAAGGCGCGAATCGCCGAGGTGCGCGACCAGGATCTTGTTGTCGTAGAACAGGCACACGAGCAGCGTCGTGCCCATGCCGGCGTACTGCGGCTGGCTCTGCGCCGCATGGTAGATCGTCGCGTTCGCCTTGATCACCTGCTCGCGGATCATGCGCGCCGCGATCGGCTGGTTGGTTTCGCGGTCGATCTCGTACGGCTGCGTCTTCGCGAGCTGCTGCGCAAGCTCGGTGGCGATGACGGTGGTCGCCATACCGCTCGCGACCTCGCCGGCGTTGTAGCCGCCCATGCCGTCGGCGAGGACCACCAGCCCGTGCACGGGGTCGGAGGCGATCGAATCCTCGTTGTGCGAGCGCACCATGCCCGGATCGGTGCAGCTCGCGATCTCCAGAACCTGGCTGTAGTTCATGCGCGCGTCGTTGGTCGGTGCACCTCGCGTCCCGGCTCGATTTCTCGACAACGGCCAGACCGGCAAAGGATAGTACGCCGGCCAGACTGCTGCCTCGCTGTACCCCGACGGTCGCGCTTGCGCCGGAGGAAACAGATCCCCGGCGCGGATTCTTGCAGTTAAAGATCCGTTACGTCAAATAGTTGGCGCGCCGGTGCAAGCCCCGTGCCGGCGCCCGGGACGGCGGGCGTCGGCAGGCATCGGCCAGTACGTCTCAGGTACCGAGGATCTGGCCTGCGCGGATTGCGCCGGAGGCGATCAGTTCCGACGCGGCGACCTTCTTGCCGTCGCCGAGCCGAGCCCGCAGCACCTCGATGCGGCCGCCCTGCGAGGTCACCTGAAAGCTCGTGCCGGTGCACTCGACGATCTCGCCGATGCGTCCCTTCACCGCGCCGAAGGTACGCACGGGGTGCTTTCGGCAATCGAAGATCTGGAGCTTCGCGCCGCCGAGCGTCGTCCAGGCGCCGGGGGCCGGATTCGACCCCCGGATCAGGTTGTAGACGAAGTCGACGTGGTTCGCCCAGTTGATGCGCGCTTCCGCTTCGCGGAACCAGCCCTCGTACGAGGCCTGCGACTCGTCCTGCGCGATCTCGCGGTGCCGGCGGGCGACCACCAGGTCGGCCGCCTCCAGCATCGCCGCCACCCCCATCGGAAACAGACGATCGAAGTACACCTGGCCGAGCGTGTCGTCCGGACCGATGTGCGTCTCCTTCTGCAGGATCACCGGGCCTTCGTCCAAGCCGTCGGTCGGACGAAAGATCGTGAGTCCGGTCTTCGTGTCGCCGCGCACGATCGGCCAGTTGATCGAGCTCGGCCCGCGGTAGCGCGGAAGCAGCGACGGGTGGTACTGGATCGTGCCGTGCTTCGGAATGTTGACGAAATCCTGCGGCGCGAACTGAAGCACGTACGCCATCACGCCGAGGTCCACCGCGAGCTTGCGCAACGCGTCTTTCGCCTCCGCCGACTTCAGGCTCGGGAACTGAAAGAGCGCGATGCCCTTCTCCTGCGCCGCGGCTTTCAGCGCATCCGCTTTCGCGCCGGGCCGCTCCGGCGCGCAGAAGACGCCGGCCACCTCGTCGCCGCGCGCGAGGAACGCCTCGAGCACCGCTTTGCCGAATTCCTGCTGGCCGATGATCGCGATTCTCATGCTCCGACTCCTCCGACGGTGGCAAGACGCGCCGCGCGCCTCGCGCCTACGCCGCCTTTTTCGGCGCGCTGGAGAACGCGCCCGCCTGCTTGAGCGCGCTGATGCGCGCCTCGTCGTAGCCGAGCACCTCCCGCAGGATTTCTTCCGTGTGTTCGCCGAGAAGCGGGGAACGCCGGATCACGGCGGGCGACGCCGACAGCTTGATCGGCATGCCGACGTTGAACCATTTGCCGCGCTGCGGATGGTCCAGTTCCACCCACATCTGCCGGCCGCGCACGTGCTCGTCGTTCGCCAGATCGGCGGTGCTCATGATCGGGCCGCAAGGCACGTCCAGTTCGTTCAGGATCTTCATCAGCTCTCGCTTGGTGTACTTCTCGGCGAACTTGTTGATGAGCGTCCACATGAGCTGCTGGTTCTTGCGCCGCTCGCCGATCGTGGCAAGACGCGGGTCGGTCGCCATGTCCGGCATGCCGACCTCGGGGCCGATGCGCCGCGCAAGCGCCTCCCACACCGCCTCCTGCACCACGATGTAGAGCCAGTCGTTCGCGCCGTGCGGCTTGCAGTGCACTGCGTTGCCGAGCTGCCCGCCGCCCGAGTCGTTGCCTGCGCGCGGCACCTCGCCCATGCCCTTGTAGGTCGGCACCGAATACTCCGGCAGCGGGCCGCGCTCCAGTCGCTGGTGGTCGCGGAACTTGACCCGACAGAGGTTCATCACCCCGTCCATCATCGCGACTTCGACGTACTGCCCGAGCCCGGTGCGCTCGGCCTGACGGAGCGCCGCGAGCAGCCCGATCGCAAGATGCAGACCGGTGCCCGAGTCCCCGATCTGCGCCCCGGTGACGTACGGCGGCCCGTCCGGTACCCCGGTCGTGCTCATCGCCCCGCCCATCGCCTGCGCGACGTTCTCGTACGCCTTGAAATCGGCGTAGGGTCCGGTCGAGCCGAAGCCCTTGATCGACCCCATCACGAGCCTCGGATTGATCTCGTGCACCCTCTCCCACGAGAACCCGAGCCGGTCGAGGACGCCGGGACCGAAGTTCTCCATCAGGATGTCGCATTTGCGGATGAGCTCGGTGAGCACCTGCTTGCCCTCGGGCGTCTTCAGGTTCACGGTGATCGAGCGCTTGTTGCAGTTGAGCATCGTGAAATAGAGGCTGTCCGCGTTCGGCACATCGCGCAGCTGCCCGCGCGTGATGTCGCCCGTGGGCGGCTCGACCTTGATCACGTCGGCCCCCATCCAGGCGAGCAGCTGCGAGCAGGTCGGCCCCGCCTGCACGTGGGTCATGTCGAGGATGCGAACACCTTTCAGCGCTTCCATGTCGACCTCCGACTCACTTCTTCGCGCTCTTCGGGTTGAGGTTCGTGATGCGACCGCTTTCGGTGCCGGCCGTCTCGTCGATCACCGCGTTGACGAGCGTCGGGCGGCGGCTCGCGAGCGCCTGCTCGATCGCCGCGCGCAGCTCAGCGGGCGTGGTCGCGTGCGCGCCGACGCCGCCGAAGGCCTCGATCAGCCGGTCGTAGCGCGCGCCCTTGACGAACACCGTCGGCGCCGGGTCGGTCCCGCCGCCGAGGTTGACGTCGGTGCCGCGATAGACGCCGTTGTTGTTCAGCACGACGACGCACACCGGCAGGTTGTAGCGGCAGATCGTCTCGATCTCCATGCCGGAGAAGCCGAACGCGCTGTCGCCTTCGACCGCGATCACCTGCTGGCCGGTGAGCGCGGCAGCGGCGATCGCGTAGCCCATGCCGATGCCCATCACGCCCCAAGTACCGACGTCGAGGCGCTTGCGCGGCTTGTACATGTCGACGATGCTGCGCGCAAAATCGAGCGCGTTCGCGCCTTCGTTGACGAGATAGAGGTCGGGATTCGCGCGCACGATGTCGCGCACGACCGCCAACGCGCTGTGGAAGTTCATCGGCACCGGGTTCTTCGCGAGCAGCTCGGCCATTTTCGCGATGTTCTTCGCCTTTCGCTCGGCGATCGCGGCGAGCCATTCGGCGGGCGGCTTCGGCCAGTTCGCGCCGACGCCGGCGAGCAATGCCTGCATGCACGAGCCGATGTCGCCGACCACCGGTGCGTCGATGCGCACGTTGCTGTCGGCCTCCTGCGGCCAGATGTCCACCTGGACGAACTTCTGCCCGCCCCACTCCTTCGGGCCTTTCGCGCCCCAGGTCTTGCCTTTGCCGTGCGCGAGCAGCCAGTTCAAGCGCGCGCCGACGAGCATCACGACATCGGCTTCCGGCAGCACGAACGAGCGCGCGGCCGCGGCCGACTGCTCGTGGGTGTCGGGCAGCAGGCCCTTCGCCATCGACATCGGAAGGTACGGGATCCCGGTTCGCTCGATGAACGCCCGGATCTCGGCGTCGGCCTGCGCGTACGCCGCGCCCTTGCCGAGGATGACGAGCGGCTTCTTCGCGCCGCGCAGCAGATCGAGCGCGCGCTGCACGGCCTCGGGCGCCGGGATCTGGCGCGGCGCCGGATCGACCACCTTGATGAGCGAACGCCGGCCGGCCTCCGCGTCCATCGTCTGCGCCAGCAGTTTGCCGGGCAGGTCGAGGTAGACGCCCCCCGGGCGGCCGGAGACTGCAGCGCGGATCGCGCGCGCGACGCCGACACCGATGTCCTCGGCGTGCAGCACGCGGTAGGCGGCCTTGCAGAGCGGTTTTGCGATCGCGAGTTGATCCATCTCCTCGTAATCGCCCTGCTGCAGGTCGACGATCTCGCGCTCGCTCGAGCCGCTCACGAGGATCATCGGAAAGCAGTTGGTCGTCGCGTGCGCAAGAGCTGTCAGGCCGTTGAGGAACCCCGGCGCGGACACCGTCAGGCAGATGCCGGGCTTTTGCGTGAGGAACCCCGCGATCGAGGCCGCGTAGCCGGCGTTCTGCTCGTGACGGAACGAGATCACGCGCATGCCTTTCGCCTGCGCGAGGCGGCAAAGATCCGTGATCGGGATGCCCGGCAGCGCGAAGATCGTGTCGATGCCGTTCAGCTTGAACGCATCGACGACGAGGTTGAAGCCGTCGGTGAGCTGCGCCTGCGCGCCGGCGACCGCTTGGGGTTCGACAGTGCCCATGAGAAGCCTCCTGTGAGGGCCCGTATGGTATGGATCCGCCCCCGCATCCGGCCTTGACTGCGGTCAAGGGTCTAAAATCCCGCGCGCGATGACCGCGCTCGTCAACCACCCGCAGCGCCAAAGCCTGCGCCTGCAGCTGCGCGAGAACCTGCTGCTGCGCGACCTCAAGCCCGAGCAGTGGGCCGCGCTCGAGCCGCTGCTTGCGATCGGCGAATACCGCAAGGGCGAGCCGCTCGTACGGCAGGGCGACGAGGAGATGGAGCAGTTTTTCATCCTCGAGGGCATGGTCAAGCGCGTGGTGTCGAACCCCGAAGGGCACGAGATGATCCTGCGCTTTGCCGCCGAGCGCGAGATGGACACCTCCTACGCGGCCTGGCGGTTGCGCACACCGATCCCCTACTCGATCGTCGCGGTGACGAAGGTGAAGGTGGCCGAACTGCCGATGCCGCAGTGGGTGGATTTCCTCGAGCGCTACCCCGACGTCAAGGCGCGCTTCGAGTTCGAGGTGATGAAACTGATGTCGGAGGTGATGGCGCACACGATCACGCTGCACCTCCTCGATGCGCCCGGGCGTCTTGCGCGCTTTCACCGCAAGCACCCGGAGCTTGCCGGGCGCATCCCGAAGAAGGAGCTTGCCGCCTACCTCAACCTGACGCCCGAGACGCTGTCGCGCCTTTCGCAGCGGCTCGGGCGGTCGTAGCCTCGCTCAGCAGCTCGGCGAGCATTTGAGCAGCCGGGCGGTCGCAGCGTGCGCGCCGCCCGTCGTGTGCGCCTGGAAGGCCATACCGAGGTGATCGCCTTGTGGCCCGAGAAAGACGCCGGTCATGCTGAGCGAGGCTGGCCCGGAACACGATCCATAGCACGAGCCGCTTGCCGAACCTTCGACGAAGGCCCCTTTGCCCGGCAGCGTTTGTATCGGTGCGGTTGTTCCGCTGAAATACCAGCTCTGCGAAGGAAACCAAAAGCTCGATGAGCCGGCCGAAAAAACCTTCGTCGTGAAATTGACGTGGGCGGACGATAAGCTAAATGAGCCCGTTTCGCCGAGGTTGTTGGTCGGGGTCGTGCCGCCGATATCGGTCATCGCGAAGGTTCCGGTCTTCGCCGCGATCACCTCCGGCGGAGTCGGCGGCCCACCGAGGTAATGGAACTGGTTGGTGGGCGAAATCGTGTCCACAAGCGTCACCCCGTCTTCGACGTCGGCGATGCCCCCCGAAAGCCATCGTCCCCAGATCGCACCGATAGAGTTTGGGGTCGTCTCATTGACGACATCCGATTCGCTGATCACCGCCCCGGCGCTCAAGCGAGTTCCACCGCCGGGTTCCGCTTGCTCACCGGGAAGAATTAAGAAGTCGAGTAGCTTAGAAGAAAAGCCGGTTCCGGAAAGCGTGTAGTTGCCGGAAAATCCGCCGCCTGTTCCGGGATCGCCAATGCCGCTGAAGAGCGCCCCTACCGCACCGATCACCGGTTGCGGCTGCGACACGACAGGCGGCACCACAGCAGGCTCGCCCCCCGCACCGCGCTGCTCGGTCGCGACGAACTCGGTCTGCCGAGGGGGTGCGGGCGGCTCGCCCGCGCGGGCATCGGACTGAAAGCCCCCTTGGGCGATGGTCTCGCCGGTTTCGGTACCCGTCTGGCCCGCGGTGCGCGTCTGGCCCGGCAGCCGATCATAGAGGAACGGCGGCGGTGCGACCAATCCCTGCGGCGGGGTGAAGCGGTCGGCCACATAGAAGAACTGCCGCGCGCCGAACTCCGACTCACCCGCTTCGTTTTTCACGCCGATACGCCCGTCGGACACGCCGCCGTAGGTGCCCGGCGGCGCGAATTGCCCGCCCGGCGCCGCCTGCGCAAGCAAGCTCGGCGCGTCACTCGCCTCGGCCGGGGCTTGAGCGAGCTCGAGCGCCGCGCGCCCGCCTGCCACAGCGCAGGGCGAAAGCTCGTTACACTCGCGCAACGTATAGTGCGTGCCGCGGATCCCGATCCAAGCGGTCGCGGTGCGCACGCCGTACTTGTCGTCGCGCCGCAGATTTCCGATCGCGCCGGTGACCGTGCGCAGGCCGCCGGCCAGCAGCGTGACGAAGCTTTTCTCGGTGCCGTCGATTCGGCCCGAGAACACGTGCTCGTCGATGCGCAGCTGCGTGCGCTCGCTCATCGACAGGATCGCGCCGTCGGAGAGCCGGATCTGGGCGTTGCTCGCCGGGCCGGTGCGGATCGTGTCGCCCTGCTCGACCGCCGCGCCGCGCGAAAGCGCGACCCGCTGGCCGGCGCGCTCGGCGAATACCTCGCCCACCGCGAGCAGCACCCGGCCGGCCTCTGCGAGCGCGACCGCCGGAACGAGCAAGATCGCGCACAGGCCCAGGCGGATCGCGCGTACCGTCTTCATGTGGGTCCTCACTGGAATTCGTAGCGCAGCTTGACCGCGACGAGGTCGCGATCGTACCGATAGAGCGCGATGTTCGAACGGTTCTCGGCGCGCAGGTACTCGGCGCGAACGCTGAGCTGCCGCGCGAGGCGATACGACGCACCGACCTCCAGCGCCGCGTAGCCGTCGCGGCGACGCGCGAGAAACAACGCGTCTTCTTCGCGATAACGGCTGCGGGTGTAGTTGACCCCGGCCGAGAGCGCCCATCTGGGGGCGGGCACCAGGCTTGCGCTCGCGCGCAGCGTGTAGAGACTGCGCGAAAGGTCGCGGCGTACCGGCGCGGCGTCGTTCGTCTCGCGGCCGACGAGCGCCTGCACCTGCACGATCGGCTGCAGCCGGTGCAGGATCGCGCGCCGCCAGCCGACGCCGAGCGAATAGAAGTCGGCATCGCGCACCGGCTGGCTCGGATAGTCGAGAACCGCGTACTGCGCGAAACCGGACACGGTGTTGCGCTCGTCGAGCTGCCGGTGCCACTCGCCCGAGAGCGCCGCGACGTTGCGCAGCCGGTCGCTCTGAACCTCGAGCGTGGAATACGAAAGCATGCCGCGCACGAGGTCCTTGTCGCGGATCCAGGAAGCCCCGCCCCAGGCAGCAAGCAACCCCAGGTCGAACTGCCGGTCGAAGGCGTTGCCGTGGAACTTGCCCTCGTAGCTCGCCCCAAAGAGAAGGGCAACGCCCGGCGCCACCGGTCGGCTGATCTGGCCGCCTGCGCCGAGGTGCAGGAACCGGTCGCCGGTCTTAACGCCCGCGGCCGCAAGCTGCACGGCACCGAGTGTCGGCACGTGGATCGTCGGGCCGCTCACGCCGCTGTTGACGTTGCTGTCTAGCCCGGCCCCGACCTCCAGATACGCGGTCGCGCTCGTCTGATAGCGCGACTCCTGAGCGCGGATCGCGTCCAGAAAGCGCTCGATATTGGCCATCACCGCAGGCGGCGGCGACTTCGCCGCGACCGCTTCGAACTCCTCTCGCGCGCGCACGAGCTCACCGAGCACGAAGTAGCCCCGCGCGAGCTCGAGCCGCGCGCGCAGGTTCTCCGGAAACTGCACGACATAGCGCTCGAGCGCGAGCACGCCGTCGCCCGCGTGACCGGCGTCGATCGCCGCGATGCCGAAATAGAAATCGAACTCGGGCTTACCGAACTCCTGCGGATGCTCCCGCCCGAGCGCGTACGCCTCGGCGGAACGGCCCGCCTCGACCAGCCGGCGCACCTCGTCGGCCGGTGCGCCGCGCGCCACTTCGCCCGCCGCCGCCAGCCAGATCGCTGCAATCACCGAGGCGACTCGGGCGACCGCGCGCCTCCCCTTCGACGCAGTTTCCCTCATCGGGGCACGGATTATCGCTTACGCAGGCGGCCGAAGACAAGCGAGACGAGCGGCCAGGCGAGAAGGGCGAGCGCAAGCCCGGTCATCGTCCCGACCAGCGCGTTCGAAAAAAACACCGTGAGGTCGCCCTGCGAGACGAGCATCGCCTGCCGGAACGCGGACTCGGCGCGGTCGCCGAGCACGATCGCGAGCACCATCGGCGCGAGCGGATATTGCAGCTTCTTGAACGCGTAGCCGAGCACGCCGAAGACGACCATCATCCAGACGTCGAAGATCGAGTTCGCGACCGTGTAGGCGCCGATCGCGCAGATCACCATGATGATCGGCGCGATCACCGAAAACGGAATGCGCAGGATCGCGGCGAACAGCGGAACACAGGTGAGCACGACGATCAGCCCCGCGATGTTGCCGAGGTACATGCTCGCGATGAGGCCCCAGACGAACTCCTTCTGCTCGACGAAGAGCAGCGGCCCGGGCTGCAGGCCCCAGATGAGGAGCCCGCCGAGCAGCACCGCCGCAGTGGGCGAGCCGGGCACCCCGAGCGTGATCATCGGCAACAGCGCCGAGGTGCCGGCGGCGTTGTTCGCGACCTCGGGCGCCACCACGCCCTCGAGCTTTCCGGTGCCGAACTTCGCCCCCTCGGGCGACATCCGCCGCGCCACCCCGTACGCCATGAACGAGGCCGGGGTCGCCCCGCCCGGCACCACCCCCATGAAGCAACCGAGGCCGGCCGAACGAAGGGCGGTCGCCCAATAGCGCCGCAGTTCCTTCCACGTCTGCCATACGACCCGCGGGTTGAGCCCTGCCCGGCCACCGCGGAAAGAAAGCCCCTCTTCAAGGCTGAGCAGGATCTCGCCGATGCCGAAAAGCCCGATCACCGCGGTAAGGAAGTCGAAGCCCTTCAGCAGATACACGCTGCCGAAGGTAAGCCGCAGCGCGCCGGTGACCGGGTCGGTGCCGACGGCGGCGAGCGCGAATCCCGCCATCATCGCCGCGAGCGTCTTGAACGGCGGCTCCTTCGACATGCCGATGAACGCGCAGAACGTGAGCAGGTACACCGCGAAGAACTCCGGCGGGCCGAACTCCAGCGCGAAGCTCGCGACGAGCGGCGACAGGAACGTGATCACGATCACCGCGATCAGCGCCCCGACGAACGAGGACGTGAACGCGGCGGTGAGCGCCTCGCCCGCGCGTCCCTGCTGCGCGAGCGGATAGCCGTCGAAGGTGGTCGCCACCGACCACGGCTCGCCCGGGATGTTGAACAGCACGCTCGTGATCGCGCCGCCGAAGAGCGCGCCCCAGTAGATGCAGGAGAGCAGAATGATCGCCGAGGTCGCACCGCCCGGCGTCTGCGCCATCGAGAAGGTGAGCGGCAGCAGGATCGCGACGCCGTTCGCGCCGCCCAAGCCCGGCAGCACCCCGATGATGACGCCGAGCACGATGCCGGTGAACATCAGCACCACGTTCTTCAGCGAGAGCGCGACGGCGAAGCCGTGCAGCAGGGACTGGATCTCTTCCATCGCTTCAGTGGATTCTCAGGAACGCTTCCACCGGGCCCTTCGGCAGCGGGATCTTGAACCAGATCTCGAAGACCACAAAGAAGACCACGCTGTTGCCAACCGACACCGCCGCCGTCTTCCACCACGCATAGCCGCCCAGACGGCGCATGAAGTAGGCGATGAACAGGGTCGAGGCGACGTAGATCCCGATCCAGGCGATCAGCGCGGCGTACACCGCGGTCGGCACCAGAACCGCGAGCACGAGCTTCAACTGGCCGACCTCGACGAACGCGCCGTTTTTCGCCGGCGGAATGAGCAGCGCCTGCACGAAGTTGACCAGTCCCGCGGTGCAAATCAGCAGACCGACGTAAAACGGAAAATAGCCCGCCTGCGGCCCGTCGTCGGCCCAGCGGAAGCCGAGTCGCACGCTGTCGGTCATCACCAGCGCGCCGATCAAGATGAAAAGCGCCGCGACCACCGCCTCGGCGCTCTTCATGCGAAACGCCGCCCTTTTGTCCTGCCCTCTGGACACCGCCCCCCCGGATGCGAAAAGCGGGGGCCGTGCCCCCGCCTTCGGTTAGCTATCGTGATCTACTGCCCGCTGCCGATGAAGCCGGCCGACTTCATGAGCTGCACGTGCCGCGCTTCCTCGCGCGCGACCCAGTCGGCGTACTCCTTGCCTTCGAGCGACGTGGTATTGAACGCGCCGCGCTCCATCAGGTCCTTCCAGTCCGCCGACTCCTGTACCTTGCGCAGCACATTCAAGTAGTACTTCACCTGATCGTTGGAAACGCCCCCGGGCATGAAGATGCCGCGCAGCATCAGATACTCGACGTCGAGCCCCTGCTCCTTGCAGGTCGGGATGTCGGCCCAGGACTGCGTGTCGGTGACCTTCGCCTTGTACGGCATGCGTTTGGAGTCGAACACGCACAGCGGCCGGAGCTTTCCGGCGCGCCAGTGCGCCACCGCCTCGATCGGGTTGTTCACCGTCGAATCGACGTGGTTGCCGACCAGCTGCACCGCGACGTCGCCGCCGCCCTTGAACGGGATGTAGGTGAACTTCACGCCGGTCTGTTTCTCGATCGCGACCGTGATGATCTGGTCCTCCTGCTTGGAACCGGTGCCTGCCATCTTGAACTTGCCCGGACCGGCTGCCTTCGCCGCGGCGAGAAACTCCTTCGCCGTCTTGTACGGCGTCGAGGCATTCACCCACAGCACGAACTGATCGAGCGCCATCATCTTCACCGGCGTGAGGTCGCGCCAGTTGAACGGCACGCCGGTGGCGAGCGGCGTCGTGAACAGGTTCGACAGCGTGATGATGATCTTGTGCGGGTCGCCCTTCGCGCCCTTCACCTCGAGAAAGCCCTCGGCGCCGGCGCCGCCGGGCTTGTTGATCACCACCAGCGACTGCTTCATGAGGTTGTTCTTCGCGACGATCGCCTGGATGGTGCGCGCCATCTGGTCGGCGCCGCCGCCGGTACCCGCCGGGACGATGAACTCGACCGTCTTCGCCGGCTCCCACGCGTGCGCCGCCGGCACCAGCGCCGCCGCCGAAAGCAGCGCGGCGACGGCATTGCGGATTGCGCTCTTCATGGCCCCTCCTCAAGCAACGAAATAGTTCATTTTCCTCACCGCCGCGACGTCCTTGCCTTGACTGCGGTCAAGAACCGCCCCGTCCGCGGTACACGAGCACCGGCACCGTCGCCGCCGCGAGCACCTTCTGCGTCTGGCTGCCGAGCAGCAGCCGGCCCAGCCCGCGCCGGCTGTGCGACGCCATCACGATGAGGTCGCAGCCGCGCCGCGCCGCGGTCTGCAGGATCGATTCGGCGGGAAAGTCGCTCGTCACCGTCACGCACTCGCAGCGCACGCCCGCCGCTTTCGCCGCGCGCTCAATCACCGCGAGGTGCGCCTGCGCGGCGCGGCGGATCATCTTCTCGTGATGCTCGGGCGTGGTGTAGCCGACCGGCAGCGCGTCGCGGTAGACGATCGGAGTCGCAGGCGGCGCGGCGAACAGGCCGGTGACGCGCGCACCGAGCCTTCGCGCGAGCCGCACGCCCGCCTTGGCCGCCTCGGCCGAAAGCCGCGAGCCGTCGGTCGGAATCAGGATGTGCTTGAACATGGCGGTCCCCTCAGTTCGCGAACGGCAGCACCCAGATGAGCATCCCGAGCGCGTAGCACACGCCCGCGCACACGAGCGTGAACGGTACGCTCCAGGCGAGGAACTCGCGCAGCGACACCTTGCGCCCCTCCTCCTTCTCGGCGAGCGTGAGCGCGACGTAGAGCGCGGGCGCGCCCGCGATCGTCAGGTTGCTGCCGAGCGTGCCCGACCAGAGCAGCATCCAGTAGAGCGGCCAGGGTTCGATCCCCGCCTGCCCCATGTCGCGGATCGCGTACAGGAACGTGAGGATGTAGGCGTCGTGCTCGACGAGCCCCACGATCGGCACCGTCACCCAGTAGAGGATCGTCGCCGCGAGCGCGTAGCTCTCCTCGAACAGCGGCTTCATCGCGTCGGCGAGCAGATCGAGCACGTGCGCTTTCTCGAGCCCCCCCACGAGCGCAAAAAGCGCGATGTAAAAGAAGATCGCGCGCCAGTCGAGTTCCTGCAGGGCCTCCTCGAAACTCGCCGCCTTGACGCGCTCGCCCAGCAACGCCAGCACGAGCACCAGCGACACCGCCCCGGTGAGCGCGATGAAGCCGAGCTTGACGCCGATGTACTCGCGCAGCGACATCGCGATCACGGTACCGAGGAACCAGACGACGACGACGGTGGCGAACAGCGGATTCGGGATCTTCGCGTCGATGCCGAGCGCACCGAGGTCGGCGACGCGCGCCCGGCCGCGAAAGCCGTACGCCCACATCGCCGCGAGCGTCACGAGGAACGTGAGCATCAGGATCGGGAACGACGACGGCCGCCCCTTCTGCCAGATGAAGTCGAAGAATTCGGCGCCGGCGACGCTGTGCAGCATCTGCGGCGGAAGGTCGCCGATGAGAAGCGCCGTGCCCATGAAGTTCGCGCCGAACCCGATCATCAGGATCACCGGCGTCGCGGGAATGTTGAGCGCGCGCGCGAGCGGCAGGGCGACCGGCGCCATCATGAGGATCGTCACCACGTTGTCGACGAACATCGAGACGATGCCGGCGAGCAGCGTGAGAATCATCACGAGCAGCCCGGGCCGGCCGCCCGAAAGGCGCAGCGCCTGCAGCGAAAGCCACGACGGCACCCCGGTCTTGCCGAAATAGCCCGCGATCAGCCAGATGCCGACGAGGATCGCCATCACGTTCCAGTCGACGTAGCCGAACGCGTCGGTCTCGTTCATGATGCCGAGCCAGATCATCACGGCGACGCCGATCAGCGCCGCGAGCGTGCTGTCGATCCAGTTGCTGATGACGACGACGATCGTGACCGCGAACACGATCACCGCGAGCCATTGATCGAATTCCACGCGCGCTCCTCCTTCCCCGGGGTCGGGCGATTGTACACTGCGACCTAAAGTAAACGATGGACCTGCTGCTCGATCCTCAGGCCTGGGTGGCGCTCGTCACGCTCACCGCGCTCGAGCTGGTGCTCGGCATCGACAACATCATCTTCATTTCGATCCTGGTCGACCGGCTGCCGCCCGAGCGGCGCGAGGTCGCGCGTCGTCTCGGACTGTTCCTCGCGATGTTCATGCGCATCGCGCTGCTTTTCACGCTCGCCTGGATGATCGGGCTCACCGCGCCGATGTTCACCGTGTTCGGCGAGGAGATCTCCGGGCGCGACCTGATCCTCATCGCGGGCGGCTTGTTCCTCATCTGGAAGGCGACCGGCGAGATCCATGCCCTCGTCGAGGGCGAGGACGAGCGGCGGGAGGTGCGCCCCGCCGCCACCTTCGCCGGGGTGCTCGGCCAGATCGCACTGATCGACCTCGTCTTCTCGCTCGATTCCATCATCACCGCGGTCGGCATGGTGAACGAGATCCCGATCATGGTCGCGGCGGTGGTCGCGGCCGTCGTCCTGATGATGGTCGCCGCCGGCCCGATCGGCCGGTTCGTGTCGCGCCATCCGACGGTAAAGACGCTCGCGCTCGCCTTCCTCATCATGGTCGGCATGGCGCTCGTGGCCGACGGCCTCGACTTTCACGTGCCGAAGGGCTATCTGTACTTCGCGATGGCGTTCTCGGTCGCGGTGGAGCTGCTCAACCTGCGCATGCGGGCGCGGATGGTGCTCACCGGCCAGCCGAAGCCGCACCCGCTGCCCGAAGGCGCCTTGCGCCCGGAGCCTGCGCCGCCCTCGGCAACGGACGGACCGCCCGAGCCGCGCGGCCCCGCCGGCGGCTAGAAGAGCCCGACCACCTTTCCGTCCACCAGGTCGATTTTCTCGGCCGCGGGCGCCTTCGGCAGTCCGGGCATCGTCATGATGTCGCCGCAGATCATCACGACGAACTCGGCGCCGGCGGCAAGCCGCACCTCGCGCACGTTGACGACGTGGCCCTCGGGGGCGCCGCGGCGCTGCGGATCGGTCGAAAACGACGACTGGGTCTTCGCGACGCACACCGGGTAGTGCCCGTAGCCGTCCTCCTGCAGCTTGCGGATCTGCGCGCGCACCCTGGAATCGGCGGTGACCTCCGAGGCGCGATAGACCCGGCGCGCGATCTTTTCGATCTTCTGCCACAGCGTATCCGAGTCCTCGTAGAAGAATTTCGGTGGCGCTGGACGTTCGCAGAGGTTGACCACCACGCGCGCCAGTGCCGCCGCGCCGCGGCCGCCCTCGGCCCAATGGGTGGCGAGCACGAACGGCACCCCGAGCCGCTCGACGCGCTTTCGCGCGAGCTCGATCTCCGCTGGCGTATCGAAGGTGAACCGGTTGAACGAAACGACGCACGGGATCCCGTAGACGTCGCGCACGTTCTCCACGTGCCGCTCGAGGTTGACGAGCCCCTTGTCCAAGGCCTCGAGGTTCTCGCGGTTCAGGTCCTTCACGTCGACGCCGCCGTGGTACTTCATCGCGCGCAGCGTCGCGACGATCACCGCCGCCTGCGGCCGCAGGCCGCTCTTGCGGCACTTGATGTCGAGGAATTTTTCCGCCCCGAGGTCGGCGCCGAATCCGGCTTCGGTCACCACGTAGTCGGCGAGCTTGAGCGCCGCGCGCGTCGCGATCACCGAATTGCAGCCGTGCGCGATGTTGGCGAACGGCCCGCCGTGCACGAACGCCGGGTTGCCCTCGAGCGTCTGCACGAGGTTCGGCGCGAGCGCATCCTTGAGCAGCACCGCCATCGCGCCGTCGGCTTTCAGGTCCCGCGCGCGTACCGCCCGCCCGTCGCGCGTGTAGCCGACGACGATGTTGCCGAGGCGCTTCTTCAGATCGTCGCGCGAGGTGGCGAGGCAGAAGATCGCCATCACCTCGGAGGCGACCACGATGTCGAAGCCGTCCTCGCGCGGATAGCCGTTCGCGGTGCCGCCGAGGCCCACCACGATGTCGCGCAGCGCCCGGTCGTTCATGTCCACGACCCGCCGCCACTGGATGCGGCGCGGATCGATGCCGAGGTCGTTGCCTTGCGCGATGTGGTTGTCGATCATCGCCGCAAGCAGGTTGTTCGCGAGCGCGATCGCGGAAAAATCGCCGGTGAAGTGCAGATTGATGTCCTCCATCGGCACCACCTGCGCGTAGCCGCCGCCGGCCGCGCCGCCCTTCACCCCGAACACCGGGCCGAGCGACGGCTCGCGCAGGCAGATCATCGCGCGCTTGCCGATGTGATTGAGCGCATCGCCCAGGCCCACCGTGGTCGTCGTCTTGCCCTCGCCCGCCGGCGTCGGGCTCACCGCGGTGACCAGGATCAGCTTTCCGTCGGGCCGGTCCCGGAGCGTGTCCAGGTACTCGAGCGAGACTTTCGCCTTGTAGTGCCCGTAGGGCTCCAGGTGCTCCTCGGCGATGCCGAGCTTTTCGCGCGCGACCTGCGCGATGCGCCGCAGTTTCGCCGCCTGTGCGATTTCGATGTCGGAAGGCATGCACTCCTCCTTCTGCGGAGGCGCGATTGTGCGCGAGCGGCGCCGCGCGCGGCCTTGACCGCGGTCAATCCGACGCCGCGCTCGGGCGCGCGGTTCGCGCGCGCGCCCGAGCGCTCAGGCGCCGATCGCCTCGAGCGCCCGACCCTTGCCGTAGCCCGGATCGCCGGGCGCTGCGCCGCCTTTCGTCACGCGCACGGCGCAGTACTTGAACTCCGGGATCTTGCCGTACGGATCGAGCTTCGGATTGGTGAGCAGATTCGCCGCCGCTTCGTAATACGCGAACGGGACGAAGACGCAGCCGCGCGGGGTGCCCTCGTCGGCGCGCGCATAGAGCGAAATCGCCCCGCGGCGCGAGGCGACGGTGACGACGTCGCCCGGCCGCGCGCCGAGGGCGGCCAGATCGAGCGGATGCATCGCACAGGTAGGCTCGGGCTCGAGCGCATCGAGCACGCCCGCGCGCCGCGTCATCGCGCCGGTGTGCCAGTGCTCCAGTTGCCGGCCGGTGATGAGCACCATCGGATAGTCGTCGTCGGGCTGCTCGTCGGCGAAAAGGAGATCGGCGGGCACGAACCGCCCGCGCCCGGTGGCGGTCGGAAAGCGCTCGGTGAACACCACCGGCTCGCCCGGATCGCCCTCGTTCTCGCACGGATAGACGACGCAGGAGTCGCGCTCGAGCCGCTCCCAGGTGATGCCGGCGATCGAGCGCATGCAGCCGCGCATTTCCTCGAACACCTCGCGCGCGCTCGCGTAGGTCCACGGCAGGCCGAGGCGCTTGGCCATCTCGACGATGATCCACAGATCGGGCTTTGCGTCGCCCGGCGGCTCGAGCGCCTTGCGCCCGAGCTGCACCATGCGGTCGGTGTTCGTCACCGTGCCCTCTTTTTCCGGCCAGGCGGTCGCCGGCAGCACCACGTCGGCGAGATACGCGGTCTCGGTGAGGAAGATGTCCTGCACCACCAGGTGCTCGAGGCGCGCGAGCGCCTCGCGCGCGTGCGCCGCGTCCGGGTCCGACATCGCCGGGTTCTCGCCCATGATGTACATGCCGCGGATGCGGCCCTCGGCCGCAGCGTTCATGATCTCGACCACCGTGAGGCCCGGCTTCGGGTCGAGCGCCGTTCCCCAGAACGCCTCGAAACGCCGCCTCGCCTCGGCGTCGTCCACCCGCTGATAGTCCGGAAACACCATCGGAATGAGCCCGGCGTCGGAGGCCCCTTGCACGTTGTTCTGGCCGCGAAGCGGATGCAGGCCGGTGCCCGGGCGCCCGATCTGGCCGGTCGAGAGCGCGAGCGCGATCAGGCAGCGCGCGTTGTCGGTGCCGTGCACGTGCTGGCTGATGCCCATGCCCCACAAGATCATCGAGGCGCGGGAGGTCGCGTAGGCGCGCGCCACCTCGCGGATCGTCTGCGCGGGAATGCCGCACACCGGCGCCATCGCCTCGGGCGAGAACTTCTTCACGTTCTCGGCGAGCGCCTCGAACCCCGAGGTTCGGTCGCGCACGAACTGTTCGTTCACGAGCCCCTCGGTGACGATCACGTGCAGCATCGCGTTGAGGAGCGCCACGTCGGTATCGGGCTTGAACTGGAGGAACCAGGTCGCATGGCGCGCGAGTTCCGTGCGCCGCGGATCGGCGACGATGAGTTTCGCCCCCCGCCGCGCGGCGTTCTTGATCCAGGTCGCGGCCACCGGGTGGTTGACGGTGGGATTCGCGCCGATCACGAAGATCACCTCGGCGCGCAGCACGTCGTTCACCTGATTCGAGACCGCGCCCGAGCCGATGCCCTCGAGCAGCGCTGCGACCGAGGAGGCGTGACACAGCCGCGTGCAGTGATCGACGTTGTTCGTGCCGAAGCCGGTGCGAACGAGCTTCTGGAAGAGGTACGCCTCTTCGTTCGTGCCTTTCGCCGAGCCGAAGCCGGCGAGCGCGTAGCGGTCCTCGTCCCGGATGCGCGCAAGGCCCCGTGCCGCCGTATCGAGCGCCTCCTCCCAGCTCGCTTCGCGAAACGCCGCCGACCAGTCTCCCGGCGCGATCGTGAAATCGGGCGTCTTCGGCACGCCCGGTTTGCGGATGAGCGGCTTCGTCAGCCGGTGCGGATGGTGCACGTAGTCGAAGCCGTAGCGGCCCTTCACGCACAGGCGCCCGCGATTGGCCGGCCCGTCGCGGCCGGTGACGAACCGGATGCGGTTCGCCGCCCCGTCCACATGGTAGGTGAGCTGGCAGCCGACGCCGCAGAACGGGCAGACCGAGTCCACGGTCTTCGTCACCGGCGCAAGCGCCGCCCCGCGGGCTGGCGCGAGCGCCCCCGTCGGGCACGCCTGCACGCATTCGCCGCAGGCGACGCAGGTCGATTCGCCCATCGGGTCGTCCATGTCGAAGACGATCTTCGCCTCCGCGCCGCGGAACGCGTAGCCGATCACGTCGTTCGCCTGCTCCTCGCGGCAGGCGCGCAGGCAGCGCGTGCACTGGATGCAGG
>JAOAFL010000084.1 GCA_026416295.1 Burkholderiales bacterium
CCCCCCGCGAGCGCTTAGGGCGGCACGCCGGCGGCGTGCCAAAACGCGGAGCGCCAGGGCGCCGCGACCCAAGCGCTCGCACTCTCGCCCTTCGGGGTCGCGTGCGCGACCGTCCTCAACGCGCGGCGGGCGCCTCAAGCACCGCGGCGATGCGCCTGCGAAGCTGCGCCGCCCGCTCGCCCTCGCCCGCCGCCTCGGCGCGCCGCGCCTCCACTTCCAGCCAGGCGACGAGCGGCCGGCGCCAGCCCTGGGCGGAGGCGATTTCGATCGCCTGCGCGATCTCGGGCGGCGCGATCTTCCCGGCGCGCAACCGGACCGCCGCATGGACGAGCCGCGAGAGCGGCTCCTCGCCCGCGGCACGCTCGCGCCGGCCGGCGAGGTAGTCGGCGTAGGCGAGTTCCTCCGCGCCGGCGTCGGCGCGCAGCCGCTCGAATCCGGGGCAGTCGTCGAAGTCGAGGCTCGCCGCCCGCACCGCGCAGCGGGCAAGCTCCACGCGCGCGGCGAGGTCCAACCTGCCGGTCTTCGCGATCGCCGCGCGAAGCCTTCCGAACTCGATCTCCGCAAGGCGCGTATCGCCGGCGAGAAAATGCCGCTCGAAGGCGGCGAGCGCCGCGCGCGCCTCGAGCTGCCAGTCGGCGGGCGGCGGCCCCGAGGCGCAGCCTGCGACAGCGAGCGCCGCGCCGGCGAGCGCGCGCCTCACGGCAGCCGCAGGCGCGTGTCGCGCTCGAACGGCCATCGGCGGTCGATGTCCTCGATCAGGGCGCCGAGCCGACGCAGGCTCGCCTCGACCTCGGCGCGCAGCGCCGCGAGATCCGTCGTCGCGCGGGCGACGTTGCCGGCCGCGGTCCGCGCGCTCGCCGCGGTCGCCTGCGCATCCGCAAGGATCGCCTCGACCGCGGCGAGCCGCGCGCGTATCTCGGCAAGGAGCGCGCGCGCCTCGGCGGCGGCCTTCGTCGCCTCATCGGCGATGCCGCCTGCCCCGAGCAGCCGCTCGTCGCTTTTCGCGATCAACCCTTCCAGCCGGCTCGCCGCCGCGCCGAGCGAGGCAACGAGCGCGTTCGCCCGATCGAGCGCGGCGAGCACCTTCTGCGCGTGCGCTTCCTCGCCGAGGAGCGCGCCGAGCACGCCGGTGCGGCCGGCCATGCGCTCGGTGACCGCGCGCAGGTCCGCAAGGCTCCTTGCGAGACTCGACTCCGGGCCGGTCAGACGCTCGGCGTTGTCCAGGATCGCGCGCAGCGTCGCGATCATGCGCGGAATCTCCTCGGTCGTGTCGCCGCGAAGCACCGGGCGCACCGCGCCGTCCTCGAGCGGCGCGTCCTCCAGGTTCCCGGTGAACGCGCGGATGCGCGCGGCACCGAAGAGCGAAACCTCGAGCGTGAAAACGCTCGTGCGCCGCAGCCACTTCGCGTCGCGCGTCGGCACGTCCACCTCGATCCGCGCCTTGCCGTCCTCGGCAAGGGCGATGCGCCGCACCCGCCCGATCGGAAACCCGGCAAAGGTGAGGTCCATGCCGACGGTGACGCCCTCGGCGTTGTCGGCGACGAGCACGAGCCGCTGCGTCGCCTCGAAAACCCCGCGCGCATAGAGCGTGTAGAAGACGAACGCGAGCGCAAGGAGCGCGGCTGCGCCGAGGAGCATGCCGGCGCGCAGCCCCAGGTTGCGCGGCACTCGCGCGACCGGGGGCTCGCGCTCGTCGCCCGGACCGTCCACCGCCCGCTCAGCCGACGTAGCGCGCAGCGAGCGCTGCGATTTCGATCGCCGCGATCGCCGCGAACACCCGCACCATCGCGGCGCGCACCGCGATCGGTGCGGTGCGCCGCCGCCGGTCGGCGGAAAGCCCCGCCTGGATCGGAAAGAGCGCGACCGCGGCGCCGAAGAGCACGCACTTCAGCGCAAGACCGGCGAGCGTCGCGCCGCCGAAGACGCGGCCCACGGTGCGCGTGTACTCCTCGAACCCCCAGGGCGAAGCGCCGTACATCGCCGGGTAGGCGATCGCGAGCGCGAGCGCGCAGGCGAACACCGTGAGCGAGGCGACCGAGGCGGCCGCCGCCGCGACGCGCGGGGCGAATTCGCACGCGAGCGGATCGCGCCCCTCGGCGCGCATGCGCTCGAAATCGCCCGCGGTTTGCGCGAGCGCGATCTCGGTCGCGATCGCCGCCCCGGAACGCAGCGCGACGAAGAGCGCGGTAAAGAGCGGCGCGAGCTCCAGCACGAGCACCCGCATTACCAGCTCCAGCGCGAACTGCGACAGGCCGAAGTCGCGCGCCGCCTCGATCGCGATCGTCGCGGTGACCGCCGCGGCGAGCGCAGCAAAGAGCGCGAACCCGGGCAGAATCTCGCCGGCGGTGAACCAGATCTGGCGCAGCGCGAGCGTGCGCGCGTGCGCGTCGTAGCTCGAAGGCGAGGCCGCCGCCGCAAGCGTTGCGCCGGCGAACGCGAGCGCGCCCCGCCAACGCGCGAGCCGGTCCGCGAGAATGCCTCCGGGCACCATGGCGCGAGTTTACAATCCCGGCGACGCACCGCATGAGCCGCAGGCGCAAACGACCCGAGGAGCTGCGCAGCCACCGCTGGTTCGGCGTCGCGGACTTGCGCGCCTTCGGCCACCGCTCGCGCATGGCGCAGATGGGCTACGACCGCGCCGAGTTCGCCGGGCGGCCGGTGATCGCGATCGTCAACACCTGGTCCGACATCAACCACTGCCACGCGCACTTTCGCGCGCGCGCCGAGGACGTCAAGCGCGGCGTCTGGCAGGCGGGCGGGTTTCCGCTCGAGATGCCGGCGATGGCGCTCGCCGAGCCGATGCAGAAGCCGAGCACGATGCTCTACCGGAACTTCCTCGCGATGGAGACTGAGGAGCTGCTGCGCTCCTACCCGGTGGACGGCGCGGTGCTCTTGGGCGGCTGCGACAAGACGACGCCGGCGCTCCTCATGGGCGCAACGAGCATGAACATCCCGGCGATCTACGTGCCGGCCGGGCCGATGCTCTCTGCGCACTGGCGCGACCAGACGCTCGGCTCCGGGTCGGACGTCTGGAAATACTGGGACGAGCTTCGCGCCGGAGGAATCGGCGAAGACGACTGGCGCGAAATCGAAACCTCGATCGCGCGCTCGGCCGGCACCTGCATGACGATGGGCACCGCCGCGACCATGATGGCGCTTGCCGAAGTGCTCGGCTGGTCGCTTCCCGGCGCCTCGTCGATTCCGGCGGTGGACGCGAACCACGCCCGCATGGCCGCCGCAAGCGGCCGGCGCATCGTCGAGATGGTGTGGGAGGACCTGAAACCGCGCGACTTCCTCTCGCGCGCCTCGTTCGATAACGCGATCACCGTGCTGATGGCGCTCGGCGGCTCGACGAACGCGGTGGTGCATCTCACCGCGATGGCGCGCCGCGCGGGGCTCGCGTTTCCGCTGGAGCGCTACAACGAAATCGCCGAGCGCACGCCGGTGCTCGCGAACATCCGGCCCTCCGGCGAGCGCTATCTGATGGAGGACTTCTACTACGCCGGCGGCCTGCGCGCGCTCCTTGCCGAGATCCGGGACCTGCTGGAACTGTCGGCCCTCACGGTGAACGGTCGAACGCTCGGCGAAAACATCGAGGGCGCGCGGATCTGGAACCCCGAGGTGATCCGGCCGAGGAGCCGCCCGGTGAAACCCTCGGGCGGGCTCGTCGTCCTCAAAGGCTCGCTCGCCCCGGACGGCGCGGTGATCAAGGCGAGCGCCGCCACCCCCGCGCTCCTCAGGCACACCGGGCGCGCGGTGGTGTTCGAGGACTACAACGACATGGCCGCGAGGATCGACCGGGAAGATCTGGAGGTGGACGCCTCCTCGGTCCTTGTGCTCAAGAACGCCGGACCGCTCGGCGGCCCGGGATTCCCCGAATGGGGGATGCTGCCGATCCCGAAGAAGCTGCTCCGCCAGGGCGTGCGCGACATGGTGCGGGTGTCGGATGCCCGCATGAGCGGAACGAGCTACGGCACCTGCGTGCTGCACGTCGCCCCCGAGGCGTACGTCGGCGGACCGCTCGCGCTCGTTCGAACCGGCGACCTCATCGAGCTCGACGTCGAACGGCGCGCGCTCGACCTGCTCGTTTCGCCCGAGGAGCTTTCGCGTCGGCGCGCAGAGTGGCGCGCCCCGCCCGCGCGATATGCGCGCGGCTACGGCGCGATCTTCTCCCGCCACGTGACGCAGGCGAACGAGGGCTGCGACTTCGACTTCCTCGAAGGCACCGCGCCGGTGCCCGAGCCGGAAATTCACTGA
>JAOAFL010000091.1 GCA_026416295.1 Burkholderiales bacterium
CGAAAGCCCTCGCGCCTCAGGCGCGCGAGGAACCGCAGCGCTCCGAGCGCTTCGCGAAGCGGCAACCGTCGCGCGGCGAGCAGCCCGACCGCGAGGGCGAGCGGCGCCGGCAGCCACGCCGCGCGCAGCGCAAAGCCGTCGGCATAGCGCAGCTCGAGCGGCATGCGCAGCACCGCGTCCTCGGGCACGCCGACCCGGCGCATCAGGCGCGCGAGCTCCACGTACGCCCCGGCGAGGATGTGCTGGCCGTTGTCGAGCGCCGCCTCGCGCGCGTGCACGCGCCGCGCGCGCCCGCCGGGCACGGCGAGCGCCTCAAGGAGCGTCACCCGCGCGCCGCGCTCTGCGAGCGCGACCGCCGCAGCGCAGCCGGCGTAGCCGGCGCCGATCACCGCGACGCGCGCCATCGCGCCGCCCTCAGGCCCGCGCCCAGGTGGCGCAGGCGAGCCAGAACTTGCGCAGCGGCGTGAGCGCGGTGCGGTGCGTGAGGACGCGGAACCCGTCGCGCTCGATCTCCTCGAGCAGCGTGCGGTAGATGCGCGCCATGATGAGCCCCGGCAGCTGCGCGCGCCGGTCTTCCGCCGGCAGCAGCGCGAGCGCCTCGTCGTAGAACTGCACCGCGCGGCGGTACTGGAATTCCATCAGGCGCCGGAACGCGTCGCTTGCGCGCGCGGCGAGGATGTCGGCCGCGGCGACGCCGAACGCCGCGAGTTCGTCCATCGGCAGGTAGATGCGGTTTCGCCGTGCATCCTCGCCGACGTCCCGGATGATGTTGGTGAGCTGGAACGCGGTGCCGAGCCGGCGCGCGTAGTCGAGCGTGCGCGGATTGCGGTAGCCGAAGATGCCGGCGGCGAGCATGCCGACCGAGCCGGCGACGTGGTAGCAGTAGCGCTCGAGCGCCGCGAAATCCGGATAGCGCGTCTGCACGAGGTCCATTTCCATGCCGGCGATCACTTCCGCGAGCCGCTCGGGGCCGATGCCGAAGGGGGCGAGCGCCGGCGCGAGCGCGCGCGTCACCGGATGCTGCGGCCGGCCGGCGAAGAGGTTGGCCAGTTCGCTGCGCCACCACGCAAGGCGCGCGCGCGCGACGCCGGGATCGCGCGCCTCGTCCACCGCGTCGTCCACTTCGCGGCAGAACGCGTAGAGCGCGGTGATCGCGCGCCGCCGCTCGGGCGGCAGGAACATGAACGCGTAGTAGAAGCTCGAGCCGCTCGCGGCGGCTTTTTCGCGGCAGTACTCGTCCGGGCTCATCGCGCTCTCCAGGCGAGGAGCGGCCAGTCGGTCCAGCGGAGCACCGGGCGGCGGCGAAAGACGTCGTAGCCGGCGCCGGCGATCTTTTCGAGCACGCGCAGCCCGCCCTGCACCGTGAGCGCGATCTCCCAGCGCAGCCGGCCGCCGAGCGCGCGCGCGAGCGGCGCGCCCTCGAGCATCAGCGCGCGCGTGCGCGCGCACAGCGCACCGAGCAGCGCGCGCCAGGCGGCGTCGCAGCGCGCTTCGGCGAGGTGCGCTTCGGTGACGCCGTGCCGGCGCATTTCGTCCTGCGGCAGATAGACGCGCCCCTTCGCCCAGTCGAGCGCGACGTCCTGCCAGAAGTTGACGAGCTGAAGCGCGGTACAGATCGCGTCCGACTGGCGCAGCTCGCTCGCGGAGGTCCGCCCGACGAGGTGCAGCAGCAGCCGCCCGACCGGGTTCGCCGAGCGGCGGCAATAGTCGAGCAACTCGCCGAAATCGGCGTAGCGGTGCTTCACCACGTCCTGCGCGAACGCGTCGAGCAGGTCTTCGAACAGATGCAGCGGCAGCGCATGCTCGCGCGCGAGGCGGCCGAGCGCGGCGACGAGCGGATCCTCGGGCTCGGCGCCGGCGCGGACCGCGGCGAGGCTTGCGCGCAGCGCGCCGAGCTTTTCAAGGCGCGCCGCGGGCGGATCCTCACCCTCGTCGGCCAGATCGTCGGCGCGGCGCGCGAAGCGGTAGATCAGCTCGATCGCGCCTCGCAGCCGGGCCGGGACGAGCAGCGAGGCCACCGGAAAGTTCTCGTAATGGTCGACCGGCACGATGAGCTGATTTGCAAGGGAAAATGCGCTCGCTTCCGGCGAGGCCGCGGCGCTTTCCACCGTATAATAGTCCGCACACGGGGCCTGCGCTCTGCGCGCGCGAAGGTGGCGGAACTGGCAGACGCACTGGATTCAGGTTCCAGCGCCGCGAGGCGTGTGGGTTCGACTCCCACCCTTCGCACCCGCGACCGCGGCGGCCGGCGCAGGCGAACCCGGACTTCGGAACAGATCAGGCGATGGCGGTCAACGTGGAAACGCTCGGTGCGCTGGAGCGGCGCGTCTCGATGTCGCTGCCGGTGGCCGAGGTGGACCGGCAGGTCGAGGAACGCCTGAAGAAACTCGCGCGCACCGCGAAGATGCCGGGCTTCCGGCCCGGGCGGGTACCGCTCAAGCTGCTCGCGCAGCACTACGGCCCGCAGGTGCGCAACGAAGTGATCGGCGACGCGGTGCAGAAGGCCTTCGGCGAGATGGTGCGCGAGGCACGGCTGCGCGTCGCCGGCCTGCCGCGCATCGAAAAAAAGGACGGCGCGGCCGACTGCCTGGAATTCAGCGCGACGTTCGAGGTGTTCCCGGAGGTGAAGGTCGGCGACCTCTCCGGCGTCACGATCGAGCGGCCGGTGTGCGCGGTGGACGACGCGGCGGTCGAGAAGACGATCCAGATCCTGCGCCGTCAGCGCGTGCGCTACGAGCCGGTCACGCGCGCCGCCGCCGACGGCGACCGCGTGACGATCGACTTCGAGGGCCGTATCGACGGCCAACCGTTCGACGGCGGCGCGATGAAGGGGTTCGTGACGATCCTCGGCGAAAAGCGCCTGCTGCCGGAGTTCGAGGCCGCGGCGCGCGGGCTCGCGCCGGGCGAATCGCGCGCGTTCGAGGTGCGCTTTCCCGACGACTATCACGGTCGCGAGGTCGCGGGAAAGACGGCGCAGTACAGCCTGCGCATGGTGCAGGTCGAGGCGCCGGTGTTGCCGGAGGTGAACGCCGAGTTCGCGCGCGCGCTCGGCGTCGCCGACGGCGACCTCGCGCGCATGCGCGCCGAGGTGCGCGCGAACGTCGAACGCGAGGTGAAGAAGCGCATCGCCCTGCGCGTCAAGCAGCAGGCGCTCGAGGCGCTGCTCGAGAGAACGCCGCTCGAGCTGCCGCGGGCGCTCGTCGCGATGGAGCTGCAGCGTCTGCTCGAGGCCGCGGCCGCGGACCTGAAGGCGCGCGGCATCAAGCTCGAGAACCTGCCGCTCGATCCGAAGGCGTTCGAGGCGGCGGCGCGCCGGCGTGCGGCGCTCGGGCTGATCCTCGCCGAGGTGGCGCGGGCGGAAAACCTGCGGCCGAAGCCGGCCGACGTGCGCGCCCAGATCGAGGCCGAGGCCGAGAGCTACGAGAACCCGGCCGAGGTGGTAAAGTGGTTCTACACCCAGCCGCAGCGTTTGGCCGAGATGGAGAGCCTCGCGCTCGAGGCGAACGTCGTCGCCTGGGTGCTCGCGCGGGCGAACGTGACCGACAAGGCGGTAAGCTTCGACGAACTGATGGGCGCCGACGCATGAAAGACCTCGACTGGATCTCGACGATGCCGCAGCCCCGCGACCTGGGGCTGATCCCGATGGTGATCGAACAGTCGGGGCGCGGCGAGCGCGCCTACGACATCTATTCGCGGCTGCTCAAGGAACGGGTGGTGTTCCTCGTCGGGCCGGTGAACGAGGTCACCGCGAACCTGATTGTCGCGCAGCTGCTGTTTCTCGAATCGGAGAACCCCGACAAGGACATCTTCTTCTACATCAATTCGCCCGGCGGCTCGGTGTCGGCGGGGCTGGCGATCTACGACACGATGCAGTTCATCAAGCCCGACGTCTCGACGCTGTGCATCGGGCAGGCGGCGAGCATGGGGGCGCTGCTCCTTGCCGCCGGCGAGAAGGGCAAGCGGTTCGTGCTGCCCAACTCGCGCGTCATGATCCACCAGCCGATGGGCGGGTTTTCCGGCCAGGCGTCGGACGTCGAGATCCACGCGCGCGAGATCCTTTTCCTGCGCCAGCGGCTGAACGAGATCCTCGCGCGGCACACCGGGCAGGCGCTCGAGGTCATCCAGCGCGATACCGACCGCGATTTCTTCATGGGGGCCGAAGAAGCGGTAAAGTACGGGCTGGTGGACAAGGTCCTCGTTTCGCGGGAGTCGCAGTAGATGTCGGACAAGGGCGCCTCGGGCGACAAGCTCCTCTACTGCTCGTTCTGCGGCAAGAGCCAGCACGAGGTGCGCAAGCTCATCGCCGGCCCGTCGGTGTTCATCTGCGACGAGTGCATCGAGCTGTGCAACGACATCATCCGCGAGGAGACCGCGACCGAAAAGGGCGGCAAGGGCGCGCGCTCGGACCTGCCCACGCCGCGCGAGATCCGCGCGATCCTCGACCAGTACGTGATCGGCCAGGACCGCGCGAAGAAGATCCTGTCGGTCGCGGTCTACAACCACTACAAGCGGCTCAAGCACCTGTCGAAGAACGACGACGTCGAGCTCGCGAAGTCGAACATCCTGCTGATCGGGCCGACCGGCTCGGGCAAGACGCTGCTCGCGCAGACGCTGGCGCGGCTGCTCAATGTCCCGTTCGTGATCGCCGACGCGACCACGCTCACCGAGGCGGGCTACGTCGGCGAGGACGTCGAGAACATCATCCAGAAGCTGCTGCAGAACTGCGACTACGACGTCGACAAGGCAAAGCGCGGCATCGTCTACATCGACGAGATCGACAAGATCTCGCGCAAGTCCGACAACCCCTCGATCACGCGCGACGTCTCGGGCGAGGGCGTGCAGCAGGCGCTGTTGAAGCTCATCGAAGGCACGATCGCCTCGGTGCCGCCGCAGGGCGGCCGCAAGCACCCGAACCAGGACTTCGTGCAGGTGGACACCACGAACATCCTTTTCATCTGCGGCGGCGCGTTCGACGGGCTGGAGAAGATCGTGCGCAATCGCACCGAGAAGACCGGCATCGGCTTCGGCGCCGAAGTGCGCAGCCCGAGCAACGCGCGCGCGAGCTACGAGCTGCTCAAGATGGTCGAGCCCGAGGACCTCATCAAATACGGGCTGATTCCGGAATTCGTCGGCCGCATGCCGGTGGTCGCGGCGCTTGAGGAGCTGGACGAAAAGGCGCTCGTGCAGATCCTGGTCGAACCGAAGAATGCGCTCGTCAAGCAGTGCCAGCGGCTGTTCGCGATGGAGGGCGTCGAGCTTGAGGTGCGCCCGGCAGCGCTCACCGCGGTGGCGAAGAAAGCGCTCGCGCGCAAGACCGGTGCGCGCGGACTGCGCTCGATCCTGGAACACGTGCTGCTCGACACGATGTACGAGCTGCCGACGATGGAAAACGTGAGCAAGGTGGTGGTCGACGAGCAGATGATCCTCGCCGACGGCAAGCCGCTTCTCATCTACTCCGACCAGCCGCAAAGGATCGCCGGCAGCAACCTGTAGCCGGCATTTGATTTTTTGCCCGGGAACCCCTACCTTCGGGCGACGTCCTACGGCTTTTAGAGGCCCGCCATGTCCGAACCCCAGCTCGCCGCTCCCTCCGCCGCCCAGTTCCCGCTGCTTCCGCTGCGCGACGTGGTGGTGTTTCCCCACATGGTCATTCCGCTTTTCGTCGGCCGGCCGAAGTCCATCAAGGCGATGGAGACGGCGATGGAAAGCGGCAAGTCCATCCTGCTGGTCGCGCAGAAGTCGGCCGCGAAGGACGACCCCGGCCCGCAGGACATGTACACGATCGGCTGCGTCTCGAGCATCCTGCAGATGCTGAAGCTGCCCGACGGCACGGTGAAGGTGCTGGTCGAGGGCGTGAGCCGGGCGAAGATCGAATCGGTCACCGACATGCGCACGCACTGGGTCGCGGAGGCCACGCCGGTGCGCATCGAGCCGGTGGGCGGCGCCGAAGTCGAGGCGATGCGCCGCGCGCTGCTTTCGAGCTTCGACCAATACGTGAAACTCAACAAGAAGATCCCGCCCGAGATCCTCACCTCGCTCGCGGGCATCGAGGAGCCGGGGCGGCTCGCCGACACCATCGCCGCGCACCTGCCGCTCAAGCTGGAGCAGAAGCAGCAGGTGTTGGAGATGTTCGACGTCAAGAAGCGGCTCGAGCATCTGCTCGCGCAGCTCGAGACCGAAATCGACATCCTGCAAGTGGAAAAGCGCATCCGCGGGCGCGTCAAGCGCCAGATGGAGAAGAGCCAGCGCGAGTACTACCTGAACGAGCAGGTGAAGGCGATCCAGAAGGAACTCGGCGAGGGCGAGGAGGGCGCCGACCTCGAGGAGATGGAAAAGCGCATCAAGCGCGCCGGCATGCCGAAGCACGCGCGCAAGAAGGCCGAGTCCGAGCTGAAGAAGCTGAAGCTGATGAGCCCGATGTCGGCCGAGGCGACCGTGGTGCGCAACTACATCGAGACGCTGGTGAGCCTGCCCTGGCGCAAGCGCTCCAAGATCTGCAAGGACCTCAAGGTCGCGCAGGAGATCCTCGACAAGGACCACTACGGGCTGGAGAAGGTGAAAGAGCGCATCCTCGAGTACCTCGCGGTGCAGGCGCGGGTGGACAAGATGAAGGCGCCGATCCTGTGCCTCGTGGGCGCGCCCGGGGTCGGCAAGACCTCGCTCGGGCAGTCGATCGCGCGCGCGACGAACCGCAAGTTCGTGCGCATGTCGCTCGGGGGGGTACGCGACGAGGCCGAGATCCGGGGACACCGGCGCACCTACATCGGCTCGATGCCGGGCAAGATCCTGCAGAGCATGATCAAGGTCGGGGTGAAGAACCCGCTTTTTCTCCTCGACGAGGTGGACAAGATGGGCATGGACTGGCGGGGCGATCCGTCGTCGGCGCTCCTCGAGGTGCTCGACCCGGAGCAGAACCACACCTTCACCGACCACTATGTGGAAGTCGAGTACGACCTCTCGGAGGTGATGTTCATCGCGACGGCGAACACGCTCAACATCCCGCCGCCGCTCCTCGATCGCATGGAGGGAATCCGGCTCTCGGGCTACACCGAGGACGAGAAGCTGAGCATCGCCACCCACTACCTGCTGCCCAAGCAGATGAAGAACTCCGGGCTGAAGGAGGGCGAGCTGTCGGTCTCGGAGGCCGCGATCCGCGACATCATCCGGTTCTATACGCGCGAGGCCGGCGTGCGGGGCCTCGAGCGCGAGATCTCCAAGATCTGCCGCAAAGCGGTGAAGCAGTTGCAGTCGGAGGGCGATGCCGGCCGCGCGCGGCCGCACCGCATCACGGTGACGCCGCGCAATCTCGACAAGTACCTCGGCGTGCGCCGCTATACCTTCGGCATGGCCGAAAAGACCAACCAGATCGGCCAGGTCACCGGGCTCGCGTGGACCGAAGTGGGCGGCGAGCTGCTCACGATCGAGGCGGTGACCATGCCGGGCAAGGGCAAGACGATCACCACCGGCAAGCTCGGCGAGGTGATGCAGGAATCGATCCAGGCGGCGCTGTCGGTGGTGCGCAGCCGCTCGCGCCGGCTCGGCGTCCCCGACGACTTCTACCAGAAGCACGACATCCACATCCACCTGCCGGAGGGCGCGACGCCGAAGGACGGCCCGAGCGCCGGCATCGGCATCGTCACCGCGATGGTGTCGGTGCTCACCGGCATTCCGGTGCGCTGCGACGTGGCGATGACCGGCGAGATCACGCTGCGCGGCGAGGTGCTGCAGATCGGGGGGCTGAAGGAGAAGCTGCTCGCCGCGCATCGCGGCGGCATCAAGACGGTGCTGATTCCGGAAGAGAACGTCAAGGACCTCGCCGAGATCCCGGACAACGTCAAGAACCGGCTGGAGATCGTGCCCGTGAAGTGGATCGACAAGGTGCTCGAAGTCGCGCTCGAGCGCCAGCCGGTGCCGCTCGCCGAGCCGGTCGAAGTCGCGCCGTTGCCGGCGGCCGCCGAAACGGAGAAGACGGCGCCGGCGGCGATCAAGCACTGACGCAGGGCGGCGGTGAACAAGGCCGGCCTGATCGAGCACATCGCGCGCGTTGCGGACCTCTCGCACGCGGCGGCCGAGCGCGCGCTCGACGCGTTCGTCGCGGCGGTGAAGACGAGCCTGAAGCAGGGCTCGGACGTGACCCTCGCGGGCTTCGGCACGTTCTACGTCGCCGAACGCAAGGCGCGCAGAGGGCGCAACCCGCGCACCGGCGAAGCGATCGCGATCGCCGCCGCGCGGGTGCCGCGGTTTCGCGCTGGCAAGGCGTTGCGGGACGCGCTAAACTAGCGGCCCTTTTTGCGGGCGAGCGATCCGCCCGCCGGGGTGCTTAGCTCAGCGGTAGAGCGCTGCCCTTACAAGGCAGAAGTCGCAGGTTCGACCCCTGCAGCACCCACCAGTGCCCGACGCGGAGCGGTAGTTCAGTCGGTTAGAATACCGGCCTGTCACGCCGGGGGTCGCGGGTTCGAGTCCCGTCCGCTCCGCCACTTCCCCTTCCTCGGACCGCCATGTTCGATTTCGTCGCCAAGCACAAGCGCCTGTTGCAGGTGGTGCTCGTGCTGATCGCGATCCCGTTCGCCTTCTTCGGGCTGGAGGCGTACACGCGCGCGGTCGGCGGACGCGACGAGGTGGCGAGCGTCGCCGGCGAGCCGATCGCGCGGCGGGAACTCGAGGCGGCGCTGCGCGAGCGGCAGGAGGCGCTGCGGCAGATCTTCGGGCGCGATTTCGATCCGGCCGCGGTCGACACCCCGGCCGAGCGGCGCGAGCTGCTCGAGTCGCTGATCGCCGAGCGCGTGCTCGCGCGCGAGGTGGCGCGCGCCTGGATGGTGCTGCCGCGCGAGGCGGCGATCGCCGAGGTGACGCGCATGCCCGAATTCCAGGAGGACGGGCGCTTCGCGCCCGAGCGCTACGCCGCCTATCTGCGCGCGCGGGGCATCTCGGACGAGCACAACGTCGAGCAGCTGCGGGTGCGGCTGCCGATGGCGCGGCTCGTGACCGCGGTCGCGAACACCGCGATCCAGCCGCGCACGCTCGCCGAGCGGCTGCTCGCGCTCGAGGGCGAGCGCCGCGAGGTGAGCGAGGCGTTCTTCGCCGCCGACGCCTACGCGCAGAAGCTGCAGTTCGACGAGGCGGCGCTCAGGGCGTATTACGACGCGAACCTCGCCGAATTCCGCGAACCCGAACGCGTGCGCGTCGAGTACGCGGTGCTTTCGGTCGAGGCCCTGGCGCGCGCCGAGACCGTGAGCGACGCCGAGCTGAAAAAGGCCTACGACGAACGGCTCGCGGCCGGACGGCTCGGCGCGCCCGAGCAGCGCCGCGCAAGCCACATCCTCCTCAAGTCGAAGGAGGAGGCCGAGGCGATCGCGCTCGAGGCGCGCAAGCACCCGCAGCGCTTCGCCGAACTGGCGCGCAAGCACTCGCAGGACGCGGGCTCGGCGCAGCGCGGCGGCGACCTCGGGTTCTTCGGCCCCGGCGACATGGTGAAGGAGTTCGCCGCTGCGGTGTTCGCGATGAAACCGGGCGAAATCGCCGGGCCGGTGCAGTCGGAGTTCGGTTGGCACGTCGTGCGGCTGGAGGCGGTGCAGCCCGGGCGCACCCGCTCGTTCGAAGAGGCGCGCGAGGAGCTGCGCGGCGAGATCGCCCGCCAGAGGGCGCAGCGCCGATTCGTCGAGTCGGCCGAGGCGTTCAGCAACCTCGTGTACGAGCAGTCCGACAGCCTGAAGCCGGCGGCCGAGCGCTTCGGGCTGACGCTGCAGACGAGCGGCTGGATCGCGAAGGGCACGCCCGCCGACGGCCATCTCGGGCATCCGAAGCTCGCTGCAGCGCTCTTTTCGGCCGACGCGGTTCAGCACCGACGCAACACCGACGCGGTCGAGGTGGCGCCGGGCACGCTCGTCGCCGCGCGCGTCGTCGAGCATCAGCCAGCCGCACAGAAAAAGTTCGAGGAAGTGCGCGAAGAGGTCGAGCGGCGCCTGCGGCGCCGGGAGGCGGCGGCGGCTGCGCGCAAGGAGGCCGAGGCGACGCTCGAGAAGCTGAAGGCAGGCGAGGAGGCGCGGGTCAACTGGGGCCGCACGCTCGTCGTCTCGCGGCGCGCGACCGGCGGTCTCGGCGCCGAGGCGGTCGCGCGGCTGATGGCGGTCGACGCCGCGAAGCTTCCGGCCTACGTCGGCGTGGACCGCGGCGAGCGCGGCTACGCGATCTACCGCGTGCAGAAGGTGCTTGCGTCCGAGCCGCTCGCGGCGGAGGAAAAAGCGAACGCGCTGCAGCGTTTCGAACGCGAGGCGGGCGCGGCGGATCTCCAGGCCTGGGTCGCCGCGTTGCGCGAGCGCACGAAGGTCGAGATCCGCGCCGCGGCGCTCGAGAAAAAGCCCTAGCCCGGCCTCAGGCGCCGATGCCGCCGACGACGCGCGAAAACCCGCCGTCGACGTAGAGCACTTCGCCGGTGACGCCGCCGGCGAGGTCCGAAAGGAGAAACACCGCAGCGTTGCCGACGTCCTCGATCGTGACGTTGCGCCGCAGCGGCGCGTTCTCCTCGACGAACTTGAGAATCCTGCCGAAGCCGGCGATGCCGGCGGCGGCGAGCGTGCGGATCGGGCCGGCCGAGATCGCATTCACGCGGATCCCCCGCGGCCCGAGGTTCGCCGCGAGGTAGCGCACCGAGGATTCCAGGCTCGCCTTGGCGAGACCCATGACGTTGTAGTGCGGCACCGCGCGCACCGCGCCGAGATAGGTGAGCGTGAGGAGCGCGGCGCGCCGGCCCTCGAGGAGCGGCAGCAGCGCTTTCGCGAGCGCCGGAAAGCTGTAGGCGGAGATGTCGTGCGCCTCGCGGAACGCTTCGCGCGAAAGGCCGTCGAGCAGTTCGCCGGCGATCGCTTCGCGCGCGGCGAACGCGATCGCGTGCACGAACCCGTCGAGCGCCCCCCAGCGATCCGCGAGCGCCGGCGCGAGCGCGGCGATCTGCGCGTCGCTCGTCACGTCGCACGGCAACACCATGTCGGCGCCGATCTCGGCGGCGAGCGCCTCGACGCGCTCGCGCACCCGCTCGCCTGCGTAGGTGAACGCGAGCGCCGCGCCCTCGCGTTTCGCCGCCTGCGCGATGCCCCAGGCGATCGAGCGGTTGCTGAGCACGCCGGTGACCAGCAGCTTCTTGCCCTGGAGCAGCGGCATCGCGGCATTATACTTGCCGCATGCGTGCGGCCGTGCTCGTTGCGCTCGCCGTCGCGGGCTGCGGCGAGGTGTGGAACGACCCGTATCCGGCGGCCGAGCGGGGCCGACCGATCCTCTATTCGGTGTTTTCCGAGCGGCCGAAGCACCTCGATCCGGCGCAGTCCTACACCGCCGACGAAGCGGTGTTCACGCGCCAGATCTACGAGCCGCCGCTGCAGTACCACTACTTGAAGCGCCCGTTCGAACTCGTGCCGCTCACCGCGCGCGAGATGCCGCAGGCGCGCGAGATCGAGGGCGGTCGCTTCACCGTCTACGAAGTGCGCCTCAAGCCCGGCATCCGCTACCAGCCGCATCCGGCCTTCGTCGAGGAAAACCACCGCCTGGCGCGCGCGCGCATTCGCGCGCTCGCCAGCCCCTACGATCTTCCGACGGGCACGCGCGAACTCGACGCCGGCGACTACGTTTACCAGATCAAGCGGCTCGCGCACCCGCAGCTTCACTCGCCGATCTTCGGCCTGATGGCCGAATACATCGTCGGCCTGCGCGAATACGCCGAGACGCTGAAGAAAGCGGCGAAACCGGGCGAGTGGCTCGACCTGCGCGCGCACCCGCTCGCCGGCGCCGAGCGTGTCGATGCGCACACCTTCCGCGTGACGCTCAAGGGTCGCTATCCCCAGTTCCTCTACTGGCTCGCGATGCCGTTTTTCGCGCCGGTGCCGTGGGAGGCGGATCGCTTCTACGCGCAGCCCGGGATGGCGGAAAGGAACTTCACGCTCGACTGGTGGCCGGTCGGCACCGGCCCCTTCATGCTCGTCGAGAACAATCCGAACGCGCGCATGGTGCTCGCCCGCAACCCGAACTTCCGCGGCGAGCCGTATCCGTCGGAGGGCGCGCCCGGCGATCGCGAGCGCGGGTTGCTCGCCGACGCCGGCAAGACGATGCCGTTTCTCGAAAAGGCGGTGTACACGCGCGAGAAGGAGTCGATCCCGCTCTGGAACAAGTTCCTGCAGGGCTACTACGACATGTCCGGCATCAGCTCGGACAACTTCGACCAGACGGTGCGCATCACGCTCGAAGGCGAGGCGACGCTCACGCCGGAGATGGCGGCAAAGGGCGTGCGCCTCGAGACCTCGGTCGCGCCGACGATCTACTATCTCGGCGCGAACTGGCTCGACCCGGTGGTCGGCGGCGCGCAGGGCGGCGAGGCAGCCGAGCGCGCCCGCAAGCTGCGGCAGGCGCTCGCGATCGCGATCGATTGGGAGGAGTACCTCGCGATCTTCGCCAACGGCCGCGGGGTGCCGGCGCACGGGCCGATCGCGCCCGGCATCTTCGGCTACCGCAGCGGCGCAGACAGCATCAACCCGGTGACGCACGTCTGGAAAGAAGGCCGGGCGGTGCGCCGGCCGATCGAGGAGGCGAAGCGGCTGCTCGCCGAAGCGGGCTACCCCGACGGGCGCGACGCGAAGACGGGCGAGCCGCTCGTGCTGCACCTCGACTCGGTGCAGCGCGGCCCGGCCGACAAGGCGGTGACCGACTGGTGGCGGCGGCAGTTCGCCAAGCTCTCGATCCAGTTCGTGCCGCGCCAGACCGACTGGAACCGCTTCCAGGAGAAGCTGCGCAAAGGCAACACGCAGCTGTTCATGATCGGCTGGATCGCCGACTCCCCCGACCCGGAGAACTTCCTCTTTCTGCTGCACACGCCGCAGAGCCGGGCGCGCTTTCAGGGCGAGAACGCCGCGAACTACTCGAACCCCGAGTTCGACGCGCTCTTCGAGCGCATGCGTCACATGCCGAATTCGCCGGAGCGACAGGAAATCATCGACCGGATGGTCGAGATCTTCCGCCGCGATGCGCCCTGGATCGGCGGCTTCCATCCGAAGAACTTCGCCCTCTTTCACGGGTGGCTCGCGAACGCGAAGGTGAACGAGATGTCGGGCAACAACCTGAAGTACCTGCGGGTCGACGCCGAGGCGCGCGAGGCGAAGCGCCGGGAATGGAACCGGCCGGTCGTATGGCCCCTCGCCGCGGGGGCGGCCCTGCTTGCGGCGGGCGTCGCGCCGGCGTTCGTGCTCTACCGG
>JAOAFL010000111.1 GCA_026416295.1 Burkholderiales bacterium
GCGGGATGTCGAAGTTGATCACCTGCGGCAGCCCCTCGATGTCGAGGCCGCGCGAGGCGACGTCGGTCGCCACCAACACGTTGATACGCCCCGACTTGAACGCCTCGAGCGCCGCCTCGCGCTCGGCCTGGCTCTTGTCGCCGTGGATCGCGTCGGCGTGGATTCGCTCGCGCCGCAGCTGGTGCGCGAGGCGGTTCGCGCCGACGCGCGTACCGCAGAACACGAGCACCTGGCGCAGCTCGCGGCTGCGGATGAGGTGCGTGAGCAGCTCGCGCTTTTTCTCGCGCGCGACGGGGTGCACGACGTGGGTGACCAGCTCCGCCGGGGCATTGCGCGGCGCGACCTGCACCTCGGCCGGGTCGCGCAGCAACGTCTTCGCGAGCGCCCGGATCTCTTCCGGAAAGGTCGCCGAAAAGAGCAGGTTCTGCCGCGCGGGCGGCAGGAGCGCGATGATGCGCTTGATGTCGGGCAGAAAGCCCATGTCGAGCATGCGATCGGCTTCATCCAGCACCAGCACCTGCACCTGGTTGAGCATGACGGTGCGGTTGTGCACGTGATCGAGCAACCGCCCGGGGGTCGCGACCAGGATCTCGACGCCGCGGCGAAGCTGCGCGATCTGCGCCTCCATGTCGGCGCCGCCGTAGACGACGGCGCTCCGGAGCAGCAGGTGCCGACCGTAGGCGCGAAAGCTCTGTTCGACCTGGATCGCGAGCTCGCGCGTCGGCGCGAGAACGAGCGCTCGGACCGGATGACGCGCGGGCGAGGCGGAGGCGTTCGCGAGCGGCGCAAGCCGCTGCAGGATCGGAAGCGCGAAAGCCGCCGTCTTGCCGGTGCCGGTCTGGGCGCCGGCCATGATGTCGCGGCCCTCGAGCACGAGCGGGATCGCCTGCTGCTGGACCGGTGTCGGGCGCTCGTAGCCCTCCTCGCGCACCGCCCGAACGAGCGGCGCGATGAGTCCGAGCGATTCGAAATCCGAACGGATGGACGTTACCCGCGTGTGGCCGAAAGGCGGCGCATTATACGCCAGCCGCTGCCGCCGGCCGCGGCGCCTCCCCTGCGGCTGCGCTCAATTGATCGTGCGGCGCGCCCGTTCGGGCGGCTCGCGCTCGTCGACGCCGGGAAGCCGCAGTTCCATGTCCCAGTCGCTCTTCGTCACCGCCGCCTGGAGCAGCCGGCAGAGCGAATGCAGCAGCACCGTGTCGAGCGTGAGCGTCACGCCGTGGCCGTTTGCCGGGTGCATCGCGAGCACCGGCTGGCCGTTGCGGTCCTGTCCGGTCTCGATGCGCGCAAGAAGGAGCGGCGCCTCGCCGAGGGGCATCGAGCGCGGCAGCTGCTCGAACGGCCGGGAAAAGTCGGCGCGCGAGATCGCCTGCGCGTGCTCGAGTCCGAGCAGTGCGCGCCGCGCCTCGGGGTCGGGCTGGCCGCGGATCCTCGGGCTCGCGTCCTCGGCGAGCTTGACGAGGAGCGGCCAGAGGAGCTTGACGAACCGGCGCGTCATCCACAGCCGCACCTCGACGGCTTCGCTGGTGGCGATGAGCATCAGGATGCGGTCCTGCTCGGCGACGTAGTCGACCTTCAGCTGGCGAAGCCGCATGCGCCATAGTATAGGCCGCGAAGCGCCCCCCGCTTCCGGTCGTTCCGGCGCGCTCTTTCTCGCGGAAAAGGGCGGCCGCCGCGATCGCGCCTTGCCGCGCGCAGGGACGGCGAAGTCGCGGGCCGCGGTCGGCGCAGCCGGTCCCCGCGGGGCGATTCTCTTCGAGATCAGCCTTTTCTGATCCGCTCGATCAGCGCGCTCGTCGAGCGCTCGTGCTCGAACGGAATGGACACGACGCGCCCGCCGCGCGCGCGGACTTCGCACGCACCGACGATGCGCTCCGGCGGCCAGTCGCCGCCTTTTGCGAGCACGTCCGGCGCGATCGCGACGACGAGCGCAAGCGGCGTGTCCTCGTCGAACCAGGTCACCGCGTCCACCGATTCGAGCGCGGCCACGAGCGCCATGCGGTCTTCGAGGGGATTTACCGGGCGGTCTGCGCCCTTGCCGAGGCGCCGCGCCGAGGCGTCGCTGTTTAACGCGACGACGAGCGCCGCCCCGAGCGCGCGCGCGCGCGCAAGGTACGTGACATGTCCGCGGTGCAGGATGTCGAATACGCCGTTCGTGAAGACGAGCGGCCGGGGCAGCTCCGCCGCCCAGCGCGCAGCGTCGGCCGGCGTGCGGATCTTGCGCTCGAACGCCGGCGCCTCGCTCAGCTTCCGGCCTTGGGCTTCGCCGTGCCGTCCACCGAGGACCTCGGCCGGCAGATTTCGTCGGTCGGCTTGCAGTACTCGAACACCTTGACCACCTTCGCGACGCCGCCGGTCGTGCGCGCGACCTCGACCGCGGCGTTCGCCTCGGCCTCGGTGACGATGCCCATGAGGTACACGACCGACGCCTCGGTCACCACCTTGACGTGCAGCGCGCTCACCTGTTTCGCATCCAGCAGCCGCGCCTTCACCTTGCCGGTGATCACGGTGTCGTTCGCCCGCGACTGAAGCGAGGACACCCCGGCGATGCGCAGCTCGTTGGTGATCCCGCGCGGCTTGTTCGGCAGCTCGCGCACGATGCGCTCGACCTCCTGCCGGGTTTTTTCGTCCGGCACTTCGCCGGTGAGCAGCACCAGGCGATTGAACGAGGTGACGTTGACGTGGACCTTGTCGCCGAAGCGCTCGCTGATGCGGTTCGCGGCGCGCAGCTCGATCGTCTCGTCCTCGATCTGGGTGCCGGTGCTGCGCCGGTCCTCGGCCGAGACGACCGCCGCGCCGACGCCGATCGCGGCCAACTCGACGCAGCCGGCCGCGAGCGTCGCCGCACCGATCGCGCAGCCGAGCGCGAACGTCCTGCCGATGCTCATCCCGCCTCTCCGAAAAGCTCGCGGTCGATTCCGTCGCACAGGCAGTGCAGCGCGAGCAGGTGCACTTCCTGGATGCGCGCGGTCTGGGCGTGCGGCACGCACACGAGAACGTCGTCCGCGCCGACGAGCTCCGCCATCCTGCCTCCGCCGCGGCCGGTGAGCGCGACGATCGCGAGCCCCCGCTCGCGCGCCGCGCGCATCGCCGCGAGCACGTTGGGCGAATTCCCGCTCGTCGAGATCGCGAGCAGCACGTCGCCGGCGCGCCCGAGCGCGCGGACCTGCTTTTCGAACACCTGTTCGTACGCGTAGTCGTTCGCGATCGAGGTGAGCGTTGAGCTGTCGGTCGTGAGCGCGAGCGCCGCAAGCGGCGCCCGCTCGCGCTCGAAGCGATTGACCAGTTCCGCCGCGAAGTGCTGGGCGTCGGCCGCCGAGCCGCCGTTGCCGCAGGCGAGGATCTTGCCGCCGGCGGCGAGCGCGCGCGCCATCCGCCGCGCCGCCTCGGCGAGCGGCGCGGCGAGCGCGTCCGCGGCGGCGAGCTTCAGGCTCGCGCTTTCGCGAAAATGCGCGACGAATCGCGCTTCGAGCGCCCGCGGTGCGTCCTGCGGCGCCGCGCCGGCCGGATTCCTCGCCCCCTGCTGCATCGCGCCGGATTCTACACCGTCACTCCAGATACACCTCGAACTCGATGCGCCGCGCCGGATTCGGATGCTCGCGCAGCCGCACGATGCGTGCCTTGAGCGGCGCGCCGCGGTCGAGCGCCCAGGCGAGCGCGGCGTTCTCGCGCCGCGGGACGTAGCCGAGTTTTCGCTCGCGCCACTCGACGCGCACCGCGTTCGGGTCGTAGGGATTGTCCGGCTCGCGCACGAGGCGCAGCGCGTCGCCCTCGCGCAACATCGGCCAGACCGCCGCCGCCTCCGCGTAGCGAAAGCCGGCGAGCGGCGAGCTTTGAACGAGCAGCCGAACCGCGGCGTCGCCGTCGGCCGACGCCGCGGTCGTCCCGAGCGCCAGCACGAGCGCGGCGAGCGCCGCGCGCGGGTCAGCCCTCGAACGCATCGCGGATCCAGCGCACGCGCCCGCCGTCCGACGATTCGACCAGCAGCACGTCGAACCGGCAGGGGGTCTCGGGCCGGTCGGCGAGCCAGGCGCGCGCCGCGGCCGCGAGGCGCGCGCGCTTTGCGGCGGTGACGCTTTCGGCCGCGCCGCCGAAAGCCGCCCCGCTGCGGTAGCGTACCTCGACGAACACGATCGTTCCGGCGTCCTCCGCGACGAGGTCGATCTCGCCGAACCGGCAGCGCCAGTTGCGCGCGAGCACCTTGAGGCCCGCGCGCTCGAGCAGCCGTCGGCACAGGTCTTCGGCTCGCGCCCCTGCCGGGTTCATGGCAGGCTTAACGGCAACGCCCCCTCCCCGTTGACCTGTGCCCGGGACGCTCTACGTCGTCGCCACGCCGATCGGCAACCTCGCCGATGCGAGTCCGCGCGCCCTCGAGGTGCTCGCGGCCGCCGACCTCGTCGCCTGCGAGGACACGCGCACCTCGCGAAAGCTCCTCGCCGCCCACGGCATCGCGGCGCGCACCGTGGCGCTTCACGCCCATAACGAGCGCACCGCCACCGAGCGGCTCATCGCCGCCCTGCGCGAGGGAAAAAACGTCGCGCTCATCTCGGATGCCGGCACGCCGGCGGTCTCCGACCCCGGTGCGCTGCTCGTCGCCGCCGCGCACCGCGAGGGGATCCGCGTCGTGCCGGTGCCCGGCCCGAGCGCGGCGATCGCGGCGTATTCGGCCGCGGGATTCGCCGGCGGGACGTTCCTTTTCGCCGGGTTCCTCGCGGCGCCGCCCGAAAAGGCCCTCGACGCGCTCGACGTGCCGTATCCGGTGATCCTGTACGAAGCGCCGCACCGGATCGCGGCGACGGTGCGCGCACTGCTCGAGCGCTTCGGGCCGGAGCGCGAGATCGTGATCGCGCGCGAGCTCACCAAGAAATTCGAGGAAGTGGCGCGCATGCGGCTCGGTGATGCGCCGGCGTGGCTCGAGGCCTGCCCGCATCGCAGACAGGGCGAATTCGTGCTGGTGCTGGGGCCGGGTGAAGCGAAGGCGGTAGCGCCCGCGCCGCAACCCGAGCGGGTGCTCGAGCTTCTGCTCGCGGCGCTGCCGGCGGGCGAGGCGGCGCGGCTTGCGGCGCGCATCACCGGTGCCCCGCGCAACGCGCTTTATCGCGCGGCGCTCGCACGCGCACGGAAACCGTAGAATCGCGGCCGTGGACCGCCTCACGCTGCGCCGGCCCGACGATTGCCATCTGCACCTGCGCGACGGGCCGGCGATGGCCTCTGTCCTTGCCGACACCGCGCGGCGGTTTGCGCGCGCGATCGTCATGCCCAACCTCAAGCCCCCCGTCGCTACCGTCGCGCAGGCGCTCGCCTACCGCGAACGGATCCTCGCGGCGCTGCCGCCGGGACTCGCGTTCGAGCCGCTGATGACGCTCTATCTCACCGACGACACCTCGCCCGAGGAGATCTCGCGCGCGAAGCTTTCGGGCCGGATCCACGGCGTGAAGTACTACCCGGCGGGGGCGACGACCCACTCGGAGGCGGGTGTCACGCGCATTTCGCGCTGCTTCCGGGCGCTCGAGCGCATGGAAGAGACGGGGCTTCCGCTCCTCGTGCACGGCGAGGTGACCGATCCGGCGGTGGACATCTTCGACCGCGAAAAAGCCTTCATCGAGGAGGTGCTCGGGCCGCTCGTCGAGCGCTTCTCGGGCCTGAAGGTCGTGCTCGAGCACATCACCACGCGCGAGGCGGTGCAGTACGTCGAAGTGACCGGCGCGAACGTGGCTGCGACGATCACCGCGCACCATCTGCTCATGAACCGCAATTCGCTTTTCATGGGCGGCATCCGGCCGCACCACTACTGCCTGCCGGTGCTGAAGCGCGAGGAGCACCGCGAGGCGCTCGTCGAGGCGGCGACCTCCGGCAACCCGAAGTTCTTCCTCGGCACCGACAGCGCACCGCACGAGCGCGGCGCAAAGGAGTCGGCCTGCGGCTGCGCCGGCATCTACACCGCGCACGCGGCGCTCGAACTCTACGCGATCGCCTTCGAGGAGGCGGGCGCGCTCGACAAGCTGGAGGATTTTGCGAGCCGGTTCGGTGCCGCGTTCTACGGCCTCCCGCAGAACGAGGGCACGGTGACGCTCGTGCGCGAGAAATGGCGGGTGCCGGAGACGCTGCCCTTCGGCGAGGGGACGCTCGTTCCGCTTCGCGCCGGCGAGGAACTTCCCTGGAAGCTGCTCTAGCGCATCCGATCTTCGATCCGGTCCGGCCCTGGGCGAGGCGCCTCGGCGCAGCGCCGACGCTCGCGGCGTTGAACGCGCTCGCAGAAGAACGGGGTCTTGCCACCGAAAGCGGCCGGCCGGTGCGGTTCGTGCCGCCGCAGCCCGCCGATCCGTACTACGAGGTGCAGGTGTTCGAAACGGGCGAAGTTCAGACCCGCCCGGGTAACCGGCACGACCTCTTCAACGCGCTCTGCTGGCTCGCGTTTCCGAAGACGAAGGCGCGGATCAACGCGCTCCATGCGGCCGAGATCCCGCGCGAGCGCGGGCGGCGCGGCAGGTTGCGCGACCTGCTGACACTGCTCGACGAAGGCGGCGCGATCGTCCGCTGCGCAGAACCGCAGCTCGAAGCGCTCGTGCGCGGCCACCGCTGGAAGGAGCTTTTCTGGACGCAGCGCCCGCTGGTGTGCGCCCACATGCGAATCCACGTGCTCGGCCATGCGACGCTCGAAAAAGCGCTCGCCCCCTGGCCGGGCATCACCTGCAAGACGATCTTCGTGCCCGCGGACGCCGACCCGGACGAAGCCGCCTGCCGCTGGCTCACCGCCGCGCGAAGGCCCGAGGAACTTGCCGTGCTGCCCGTCTTCGGCTATCCGGGCTGGTTTCCCGGCAACGACGCCGAATCGTTCTACGACGACACGCGCTTCTTCCGGCCGCTGCGGCGAGACCATTGCGCGGAAAACGCGTAGCGCCGAGACGGCTCGGCGGACCTTTCGGTCGAGACCCTCCGACGGCAACTTGGTAAAAGCTTTACGCTTCGCGACTCCCGGAGTGCGTGGCCCAATCGAGGTAGCGAGCGACGTTCGCGCCGCTTCGGTGTCTTCGGCCGGTGGCCGACGGTACCGGCCCCGGATAGCCGCGAGCCTGCGCGTCCGACCGACCGGCACGCGCAGACCGACGCGCGAGCAAACGCTCCATGGCGTTCTTGCAATGGGAACGCACTCCGTCCCGATGCGCAGCGGCGCGAGGAAAGCACCATGCACGAACCGAGCGGCGAGGCGACGATCGAACTGACAGCGGCAATTGCTCTCGGGCATGAGGGCGGGGCCGGTGGGCCCGGGAAACCGGTGGATCAAACTGCTCGCCGCTATACTGTAGTCTCGACGGACAGCGCGGGGGGCGCACGATGAACATGCCCGGAATCGAATTTCTGCATGACCGCAAGGGGCGGAGGAAAGCGGTCTTGATCGACCTCAGGAAGCACAAGCGTCTCTGGGAAGATCTGTACGACGCGTTCACGGCCCGCCGCCGCCGCACCGAGCCGCGCGAGTCCTTGGCGACCGTAAAGCGACTGATGGAGCCGAAGGCCAAGCGCAAGGCGCGTGGGTGACTATGCGATCGTCTTTGCGCGCTCGGCGCGCAAAGAGCTTCAAGCCCTCGATCGTCAAGTCGCGGCGCGCATCCTTCGCCGCATCGAGGCACTCGCGACGAATCCGCGACCGGCGGGAGCGGTCAAGCTTCAGGGAGGGGACGATCTCTGGCGGCTCCGAGTCGGTGATTGGCGCGTCGTGTACCGGCTATCAGACCGGGACCGGCTCGTTGACGTTTTGATCGTTCGCCATCGGCGCGACGCGTATCGGTAGTCGCTGCGTTTTTGCGCGCCAAAACCAGAACGGCGTGCGCAAAAGCGCGCCCGACCCGGATATGGGGTAGCGCTTTCGCTTCCGGGACTGGCTCGGCGCCGCTCTCGCGCACGCATCAGCTCCGGCTGACGGGCCGTTTCGGAAAGCAGCCTGGCGTCAGTGCCGGACGTGCGGGTATGTCGAAAGTGCGATACCCGCCTCCCCGGAAACGGCTTCGGGATGGTGATAGAGCACGAGGTCGCGCACGTTCGCTACCATCTGGCAGCGCACAGCCGCGCGATCGGGATCTTGCCGTCTTCTCGATCTGCGCGTGACTCTGCTTTAGCCGAGAATGAGGCACGGCGCCTGCAGTCAGCCTGCCATTCACATGCGGGACAGCGCGCCGACCATTGTGCGTTCGGCAAGTTGACGAAAGCTGCGGACCAGCCGCCAGCGGAGAAGCGAAGATCACCGAGCGAAGGCTCCGCCGACCGGACAATGCCGATCACAGGGCCGACGCCGTGCCGTGCCGCGATATCGGCATTCTCGAAGGCGTTCGCCTCTTGCAGTCCGTCGAGGTCGGTGCCGCGCTTGGCGAGAGAGCACCTGTGCCGGACCTCGATGTGCGCAGGGACCGGATCTCCAGCGGTACGGCGTCAGCTTCCAGGTCGGAAGGCAGGAGATTCACGAGGGCGAGCGTCTCCGATCGGGCTTCCTCCAACAGAGCGCTGCACTGCGGTAAACTTTGCTCGGGAGTCGGCCAGGCAGCCGCTGCATCGCCTGCGATGCAGAGGAAAGTCCGGGCTCCGCAGAGCGGGATGCGGGGTAACACCCCGGCGCGGCGACGCGACGAACAGGGCCACAGAGACGAGTCCCGCCGGACTTGGCGCGACGCGAAAGCGGCGCGCCAAAGTCTCGCAAGCCGAAGGGATGCGAGGCGGCGCGACGCGAAAGCGGCGCGCGGGGTCCGGCGGGGGTGAAACGCGGCAACCTCCATCCGGAGCAACACCAAGTAGGCAGGCGTTCGAGGCTGGCTCGGCCGAGCCTGCGGGTAGGTGGCTGGAGCCGAGGGGTGACCCTCGGCCAAGAGGAATGGCTGCCGCGGGCAGCGCTTTTCCGAGGCGCGGTCCGGCACAGAACCCGGCTTATCGGCCGGCTCCCTCTGGATCCCTCGGCCGCGGACTGGGACGAGCGGATAAATTCCTTGCCGAACCGCCCCGGCGGCGAACATAATGGGTTTTGTCCCGCATCCGCACATCCCCGAGCGCCTTGAAAAACCGACTGAGCCAGAACGACGTCACGAACCGCGTCAACGTCGAGAGCCCCGCTGCGGTGCGCGATGCGGTCCTTGCGCTCTACGCGGCCCGCTATCCAGGGGCCGACCTCTCGGTGATCGAGCGGGCGTTCGCCGACATCGAAGCGCTGTTCGAGGGGCGGTTTCCCGGCTACCTCGCCTGCGACACGCTGTACCACGACCTGCGTCACACGCTCGACATGACGCTCGCGACCGCGCGGCTCATCGAGGCGCACGACCGGGTGCACGCGGCGCCCGAACGGCTCGGCGTGCGGCGCGCGATCCTCGGGGTGGTGATCGCGCTGCTGCACGACTCGGGGTACCTCAAGCGCACGAGCGAAGCGCACATCGAAAACGGCGCGGTGTTCACGAAAACCCATGTGACGCGCAGCGGCGAGTTCCTGCGCCGCTACCTTCCGACGCTCGGCTACGGCGCGGAGGCCGATCTCGCCGCCGAACTCGTTCACTTCACCGGCTACGAGCGCGACCTGGACGACATCAAGGTCGAGAGCGGTCCCGACCGGCTGCTCGGCTGCATCGTCGGCACCGCCGACCTGATCGGCCAGATGTCGGACCGCATGTACCTCGAGAAATGCCGCGCGTTCCTCTACGAGGAATTCGTCTGGGGGTCGGTGGCGCGCGAGCGGCTGCCCGACGGGCGCGAGATCGTCCGCTACGCGTCGGCCGACGACCTGATCTTCAAGACGCCGGGCTTCTACGAGTACGTCGCGCGCGAGCGGATCCTCAACAAGCTCGGCGCGCAGGACCGCTACGCGGCGGTGCACTTCGGTGGCCCGAACCTCTATCAGGAAGAAATCGACCGCAACATGCGCTACCTGCGCGACACCCTCGCGAGCGCCGATCTGAGCCGGCTGCGGCGCGCGTGCTACTCGCTGTCGCAGCGGCAGCGCAAGGCGGCCTGAGGCCGTGGCGTTTTTCACGTTTCGCTGAAAAAAGCGCGTCGTCGGCGCTTGCCAGCGGCTCGGCCGACATGGCAAAAATCGCTCCATGAGCGCGTTCGACAACGGAGCGCACCGGCGCAACGAGCCGGCGCCGGCGCTCGCTCGGCTGCTCGCTGACAGCGCCCTCAGCCGCGCGGCGCTCGAGGCGTGCGGTTTTCCGGTCGCGATCGCCGATGCCCGCGCGAAGGGTCATCCGATCACCTACGCGAACGCCGCGTTCGAGGCGGCGTTCGGCTTCCGGCGCGACGAGGTCGTCGGGCGCCCGGCGATCACGCTGCTCTTTCCCGAGGACGAATCCGCCGCCGACATGTTCCGTCAGGCGCCGGCGCGGGTCGAGATGCGCGCGCGGCGCAAGGACGGCGGTACCGTGCTCGTCGAGCTTTCGATCGGCATGGTGAACGACGCCGACGGTCGCCTCTCGCATTGGGTGCTCGCGTTCGCCGACCGCTCCGAGCTCGCGCGGCTGCGCGAGGAACTGCGCCTGCTGCGGGCGCTCGCCTCGGCCCCCTAAGCCGGCTTTCCCGCGATCTTCTCGACCAGCCAGCGCGCGGTGCGCAGCAGCCGCGCATCGAACCCGCGCCGCCCGACGAGCTGCACGCCGATCGGCAGGCCGTTCGCGCCTTGCGCGAGCGGCAGCGTCACCGCCGGCAGTCCGGTATAGGTCCAGAGCGTGCAGAAGACCGGGTCGCCGGTCGAACCGAGCCCCTCGGGCGCGGTGCCCGGCGCCGCCGGCGTGAGGATCGCGTCGTAGCGCTGCATGAAAAGCTCGTCGAAGCTCTCGACCACAGGCAGGATCATGGCGAGCGCGCGCTGATAGTCCACCGCGCGCACCTCGCGACCGCGCTCGAGCAGGGCACGCAGGGTTTCCGACAGTTTGTCGCGCCCGGTGCGCCACTCGCGCTCGAGGTTGTGCGCCATCTCGGCTTCCATGATCGTGCGGTGCCAGTCCCAGGCGTCCGCGGCGCTCGGAAAGAGTTCTACCTCCTCGCACTGCGCGCCCAGCTCCGCGGCGAGTTCCGCGAACGCCTCGCGCGTGTCGGGCGCGGCGCGCGCCCAGTGCGGCGTCTTGACGAAGGCGAACATCGGGGCAAGCGGCGGCTCCTCCGCGAGCACCGCGCGAAACGGCACGCGCGCACGCGGGCGCGTGTCCGGATCGCCCTCGTCCCAGCCGACCAGTTCCTCGGCGACGAGCGCGATATCCTCGAGCGTGCGGGCGAAAATCCCGACATGATCGAGCGTGCGCGAGAGCGCGAGAATCCCGGTGCGCGGAATCAGGCCGTGCGTCGGCTTGAAGCCGTACACCCCGCAGAACGCCGCCGGCCGGATCACCGAGCCGCTCGTTTGCGTGCCGAGCGCGACCGGCACCATGCCGGCAGCGACCGCCGCGGCCGAGCCCGAGGAGGAGCCGCCCGGCGTGTGCGCCGGGTTGTGCGGATTTCGCGTCTTGCCGGGGTGGAAGTAGGCGCACTCGGTGGTGACCGTCTTTCCCATGATCACCGCACCCGCGGCGCGCAGGCGCGCGACCACGGCGGCGTCGCGCCGCGGCGTGCGACCGGCGTGGAGCACGGTGCCGTTCTCGGTCGGCATGTCGGCGGTATCGATGATGTCCTTGACGCCGACCGGGATGCCGCAGAGCGCGCCCGCCGGCTCGCCCGAGCGGCGGTGTTCGTCGGCGGCGCGCGCCTGCGCGCGCGCGTGCGCCTCGTCGAGGAACTGCCAGGCCTGGACCTGCGGCTCGGCCTCGCGCGTGCGCGCAAGACACGCCTCCACCAGTTCCTCGGCGCTGAGCAGCCCCTCGCGCATGCGGCGCGCCGCCTCGGCGGCCGAGAGCGTGCTCGCGTCCGGCAGGCTCATCTCAGCGGCCGTAGAGCACGCTCGGCAGCCACAGGCCGAGCTGCGGCCAGGCGTAGAGCACGAACATCGACACGATCTGCAGCCCCATGAAGGGCATCATGCCGGCGAAGATCGCGTTCAGCGACACGTGCGGCGGCGCGACTCCCTTCAGGTAGAACGCCGCCATCGCCACGGGCGGCGAGAGGAACGCCGTCTGCAGGTTGAGCGCGACGAGCAGCCCGAAGAAGAGCGGGTCGATGTTGAAGTGCGGAAGCAGCGGGATGAAGATCGGCATGAAGATGATGATGATCTCGGTCCACTCGAGCGGCCAGCCGAGGAGGAAGATGATCACCTGCGCGAGGATCAGGAACTGCAGCGGCGTGAGGTCGAGCGACAGCACCCAGCGCTCGACGAGCTCCTGACCGCCGAGCAGCGCGAACGCCGCCGAAAAGATCCCCGAGCCGACGAACAGCCAGCAGACCATCGCGCTCGTGCGCGCGGTGAGAAACGAAGACTCCTTGAGGATGCCGCCCAGCTCGCGCAGCGTGCCGCCGAACACCGGTGCCGACAGGCGCCGCTCGCGCGGCGCGGCGCGCCAGTGCGCGACGAACCGGTAGATCACCACCAGCACGAAGCCGCCGAAGGCGCCGACCGCCGCGGCTTCCGCCGGCGTGGCAAGCCCGAAGACGATCGAGCCGAGCACCGCGAGGATGAGGAGCGAGAGCGGAAAAAACGAGGTGAGCAGGAGCTTGAAGACCTCCAGCCGCTCCCAGTTCCAGAACGCGTAGAGCACCGCGAGCGCGAGGATGCCGAGCGCGAGCATCACCCAGAACCAGGTCGGCGCCGGGCGACGTTCGGCGGCCGGCGCGTCGGCCGCGCGAGGCTCTTCGGCCGCCGGTTTCGCCGCCGCCTCGGCCTTCGGCGCTTCGTCTTTCTGCGCATCGCGCGGCTCATCCGCCGGCGGCTCCTGAAGGCCCGTGGCGGCTTCCTCCTCCTCGGCCGGCGTCGCGAGCCCGATCGGGCCCTGCGCCTGCGCGTCGTCTTCCGCGGTCGAAGCCGCAAGTCCGGCCGCCTGCGCGCCCGCGGCGACCGGCTCGGCGACCGGTGCGGTCGAGAAATGCCAGGCGGCGAACAGCACCGCCGCGGCGGCGAGCGCCGGGACGAGCGAGATCAGCCCGTGCGCGAGCACGGTGCGCCGCGGCACGCTCCCCCGGGCGACGAGCGCGCGCACCAGGCCGGCGAGCGCATGGTTGCCGTGCTGCGCGAGCGTCGCGAGCGGCGCGGGCAACGGCACGCGCGTTTCGGACTCCGGCAGCGGCGGCATGAGCGAAGGGCGCAGCTTCGCGAGCACGACGATGTAGCCGACGTAGAGGGTCGCGAGCATGAGCCCGGGGAAGAACGCCCCGGCGTAGAGCTGCACGACCGAGACGCCCGCGGTCGCGCCGTAGACGATGAGGAGCACGGAGGGCGGAATGAGGATGCCGAGGCAGCCGCCGGCGGTCACCGCGCCCGCGGCGATCTTGACGTTGTAGCCCGCCTTCAGCATCGCCGGGAACGCGAGCAGCCCCATCAGCGTCACCACCGCGCCGACGATGCCGGTGGCGGTGGCGAACACCGCGCAGGTGATGATGGTCGCGACCGCGAGCGAGCCCGGCACGCGCGCGGTCGCGAGGTGCAGGCTCCGGAACAGCCGGTCGACGAGCTGCGCGCGCTCGACGAGGTAGCCCATGAACAGAAAGAGCGGGATCGCGATCAGCACGTCGTTCGACATCACGCCGTAGGTGCGCTGCACGAACACGTCGAACACCTGTTGCACGGCGCGGTCCGGGTCCACGCTGCGGTAAGCGAGCCAGGCGAAGAACACCCCCATGCCCATCAGCGTGAACGCGGTCGGGAACCCGAGCATGATCGCCACCACGATGAGCGCGAGCATCAGAAGGCCGAGGACACCGAGGTCCTCCTTGCTGAGATGGCCGTCGACGAGGTGGCTCCAGGGCGTGAGCAGCGCCACCGCGGCGAGGATCAGCCCCATCAGGGCGAAGCCGAACCAGAGCTCGCGCCGCAGCTTCACTTCGTCGCCTCCTTGCGCACGACGTACGCGTCGAGCTTCTCGATGTCCTCGTCCTTCACGTGCAGCTCTTCCTTGAGTTTCTCGACGTCCACCTCCTCGACGTCCTCCTCGCGCGAGGGCCAGACGCCGTTCTTGAGACAGAGCACGCAGCGCACGATCTCGACCAGCCCCTGCGCGAGCAGCAGCGCGCCCGCGACCGGGATCACGGTCTTGAACGGATAGAGCGGCGGGCCGTCCGCGGTGATCGTCGAGTGCTCGTTGATCGCCCAGGAGTGCGCGGCGTAGAAGTAGCCGGCCCAGGTGAGCGCGATCACGCCGGGCATGAAGAACACGAAGTAGAGCACGAGGTCGATCGCCGCCTGCGTGCGCGGCCGGAAGAACCCGTACAGGATGTCGCCGCGCACGTGGCCGTTCTTCGCGAGCGCGTAGGCGCCCGCCATCATGAACAGCGTCCCGTAGAGCATGATCATGCCGTCGAACGCCCAGGCGCGCGGCGACGCGAGCACGTAGCGGCGAAACACCTCCCAGGTGACGTGCAGCGTGAGCGCGATGATGAGGAACGAGAACGCGTGACCGACCCAGGTACTGATTCTGTCGACGAAGCGCAGAGCCTTTTGCATGCGAATTCCCTCGCGCGCGGGCGCCCATTGTGCCACCGGCGCGCGGCCCCGCCGCGAAAAAAACACCATCCGGGCGCGGCCCGGATGGTGTCTCGCCTGTCAGCCTGGCGTCAGGCTTTCTTCGCCGCGGGCTTGGCGGCGGGCTTGCGCCCGAAATAGTGGTTGTAGGCCATCTCGCGGCGCACGTTGGTGTCGAGGTCCCACTTGACCGCGCGCTCGGCGAACGCGCGCTGCGATTCGACGACCTCCTTGAAGAGGGGGTTCTCGGCCGACTTCTTTGCCTCGACCGTGTCGAAGATCTCGAGCTGCTTCTGCAGGATCGAGGCGGGCGTCTTGTAGACGCGCACCTTGTCCTTCACCTGCAGCTCGATGTAGTCCTTCGAGTAGCGGTCGATCGCCTTCCAGGACATGTCGGCCGAGGCGGCTTCCACCGCGTTTTCGATGATCGCCTTCAGGCGCGCCGGCAGCGCGTCGTACTTCGTCTTGTTGAACAGGATCTCGAACTGCTCCGCGCTCTGGTGATAGCTCTGCAGCATGTACACCTTGGCGACGTCGGGGAAGCCGAGGATGCGGTCCGAGGTCGCGTTGTTGAACTCGGCGGCATCGAGCAGCCCGCGGTCCATCGCCGGCACGATCCCGCCGCCGGGCAGCGCGTTCACCGCGCAGCCGAGGCCGGTGAAGAGATCGATCGAGATTCCGACGGTACGGTACTTGAGGCCCTTCAGGTCCTCGGGCTTCGAGATCGGCTTCTTGAACCAGCCGAGCGGCTGCGTCGGCATCGGCCCGTACGGGAAGGACACCACGTTCGCGCCGATCGAGGCGTAGATCTTGTCGAGGAGCGCCTTGCCGCCGCCGTACTTGTGCCAGGAGAGCAGGATGTTCGCGTCCATGCCGTAGGCGGGGCTCGAACCCCACAGCGCGAGCGCGTTCTGCTTGCCGTAGTGGTACACGAGCACGCCGTGGCCGCCGTCGAGCGTCCCCTTCGAGACCGCATCGAGCAGCCCGAACGCGGGCACGACCGCGCCCGCAGGCAGCACCTCGATCCTGAGGTCGCCGCCGGTCATGTCGTTCACCTTCTTCGCGAAGTCGAGCGCGTACTCATGGAAGATGTCCTTCGCCGGCCAGGTGCTCTGCCAGCGGAAGCTGATCGGTCCCTGCGCCTTGACGATCGCCGGAAAGCCGAGCGTCGCCGCGCCGGTGGCCGCCGCGGCCGCGCCAGTCAGGAACTTGCGGCGCGAAGCTGTGTTCGTCTGCGTGCTCATGCGAATCTCCTCCTTCGGTCGATGGAAGCCGGCACGGGGCGCACGCCCCGAACGGAGTGGTGCGGCGATTCTACTCTCCGCGTTGCGATGCCCGCAAGGCGACTTCGCATCGTGAAACTGGCCGATCGGGCGCGGCGCGGCGCGCGGTCAGCTCCGGGGGGCTACAGGTAGGAGACGAGCAGATAAGCCGCAAGGAGCACGGCGACCCAGAGCGCCATGTCGCCGGTCGTGCGCGTGCGCGCGAGCGAGCCGTCGGCGCCGTGATGGCGCACAACCCAGCCGTAGGCCCGCGCCGCCGGTCGACGGAGGAAGTCCGCGAGCGAGGCCGCTCGCGCGCGCGCAGCCGATTCGACTGCGCGCCAGAAGGCGGGCGCAGCCCTGCGGTAGAACCAGTCGGTATCGAGCGTGATCGTCGGCGTGCGGCGCAGCATCGGCAGCATGACGAAGAACGCGAGCCCCGAGAAAAGCAGCAGCTGCAACTGCGCGACGACGTGCGCGCCGGTGTACGGCGCGTAGTCCGCCGGATACGGCAGAAGATCGTAGAGCGGGCGGTACACGACGCCGAGCCCGACGCACAGCGCCGCGAAAACGAGCATCGCAAGGCGCATGTTGAGCGGCGGATCGGGGGGCCGCAGTCCCGAGTCGGTCTGGAAGAAGACGAACCACGGAAACTTGATGCCGGCGTGCAGAAACACGCCGGCCGAGGCCGCGGCGAGCGCAAGCCACACCGCCGCAAGGTGCAGGTCGGCCGCCGCCTGCGAGATCATCGACTTCGAGACGAACCCGGAGGTGAGCGGAAACGACGAGATCGCGAGCGCGCCGATCGTGCCGCAGACCGTCGTGAGCGGCATGGTGCGAAAGAGGCCGCCCAGTTCGCTGCACTTTCGCCGCCCGGTCGCATGGAGCACCGCCCCCGCCGACATGAGGAGCAGCGCCTTGTAGAGGATGTGCGTGAACGCGTGCGCAGCCGCGCCATTGAGCGCCATTTCGGTGCCGAGACCGACACCGGCCACCATGAACCCCACCTGGTTGACGATGCTGTAGGCGAGGATGCGGCGCATGTCGTTTTCGAGCAGCGCAAAGACGATGCCGTAGAACACCATCCAGAGACCGACCCAGACGAGGAGCTCGGTGCCCGGAAAGCCGCGCAGCAGCACGTAGACCGCGGTCTTCGTGGTGAACGCCGACAGGAACACGGTGCCGCTCCAGGACGCTTCCGGGTAGGTGTCCGCGACCCAGGCCGAAAGGGGCGGCGCGCCGGCGTTGACGAGAAAAGCGGCGAGGATCAGCCAGTGGGCGGTCGAGTCGAGGGCAAAGCGCACAAAAAGCGTCGAGCCGGTCGCGCCGACATGGCCGGCGATGCCGGCAAGGAGCAGCACGCCGCCGAAGAGGTGCACCGCGAGGTAGCGGCGGCTCGCCGCCCAGGCCGCCGGCGTGCCCGCGCTCCAGACGACGAGCGTCGAGCCGATCGCCATCAGCTCCCAGAAGGCGAAGAGCGTCAGCAGGTCGCCGGCGAACGTCGCGCCGATCGCAGAACCGGCGTAGACGAACGCGGCCGGCATCTCGAGCCGGCTCGCGTTATTGAGCGCAAAGAGCGCGCCGCCGAAGGCCATCACCGCGAAGACGAGCGCGAAAAGCCGCGAGAGCCGGTCCACGGCGTAGGGCGCGATCGGCAGGCCGAGGTATTCGGCCTGCCAGTGACTGCCCTCGGGCACGAAGAGGACGAGCGCAGCCGCGGCAAGCGGTGCCGCGAGCGCCACCGCCGCGCGCGGCCCGCCGCGCAGGAACGGCAGCGCAAGGCCCGCCGCGATCACGAGAAGCCCGGGGTGGATCGCCGTCTCAATCATCGCCTTCGCGCGCGTCGTAGTAAGTATCGGGGCGCTTCAGAACCACGCCGAGCGCCTTCGCCGCGAGGATGAGCGCCGCGCAGGCGAGAAAGCCGTACCAGGCGGTGAAGGCGAAGACGCGCTCGATCGCGAAATGGGGCTCGCGCTCGAAGACAAGCTCGGCGAGCACGGTCGCGGAAAGAACCGCAAGGAACGCCCGCCACAGCAGCCGCACCGTCCGCGGACGCGCGAGCCAGTGCTCCGGCGCGTTCATCTCGCCTCCAGCGCCCGCGCGAGCGCAAGCGGCAGCTCGGGCGCGAAGAACATCGCGAGCGTGAGCGCCGCCGAGGCGCACAGCGCCGCGCGCATGCTGAGCGGCGCCTCGCCGTGCTCGCGGCCGCCCGCCGCCTCGGGCCGCAGGAACGCGCGGTACACGATCGGCGCGAAATACGCGGCGTTCAGCGTGGTGCTCGCCGCGATCACCGCCACCGCGACCCAGTGACCGAGGTCCATCGCGCCGGCGAGCAGGAACCACTTGCTGAGGACGCCGGCCGCCGGCGGCAGCCCGATCATCGAGAGCGCGCCGACCGCGAACGCCGCCATCGTCCAAGGCATGCGCCGGCCGACGCCGTCGAGCTGGCTCACCTCGGTCTTGCCCGAGGCGGTGGCGATCGCACCGGCAGCAAAAAACAGCGTGATCTTGCCGAACGCGTGCGCGGCGATGTGCAGCGCGGCGGCGACGGTGGCAAGGGGCGCAAGAAGGGCGGCCCCGAGCACCACGTACGAGAGCTGACTCACGGTCGAGTAGGCGAGCCGGCGCTTGAGGTTGTCCGAGCGCAGCGCGACCACCGAGGCGGCGAGGATCGTGAAGCCGGCCACCGGCGCGAGCCAGTCGGCCGCGCGCACGCCGGCGAGCGTCTCGACGCCGAAGACGTACACGATCACCTTGAGCACCGCGAAGACGCCCGCCTTCACCACCGCGACCGCATGCAGCAGCGCCGAGACCGGCGCCGGTGCGACCATCGCCGCCGGCAGCCAGCGGTGCGCCGGCATCAGCGCCGCCTTGCCGATGCCGAACACGTAGAGCGCAAGGAGCGCGGCGAGCGTCGCGCCGCCGAGCCGCGCCTCGCCGAGGATGCCGCCGGCAGCGAATTCGACCGTGCCGGCGAACGCCCAGGTCGCGCCGATCGCCGGGAGCAGCAGCAGGATCGAGGTGCCGAGCAGGTAGGCAAGATAGACGCGACCGCCGGCGCGCGCCTCCTCGTCCCCGTGGTGCGTGACAAGCGGCCAGGTGACGAGCGTCAGCATCTCGTAGAACAGGAACAGCGTCACCAGGTTCGCCGCGAACGCGAGGCCGACGGTCGCCGCGAGCGCGAGCGCGAAGCAGGCGTAGAACCGCGTCTGGTGCGCCTCTTCGTTCGCGCGCATGTAGCCGATGGCGTAGACCGAGGTGACGATCCACAGCGTCGACGCGACGAGCGCAAAGAGCATCCCGAGCGGCTCGACGCGAAACGCGAGCGCAATGCCGGGCAGCATCTCGAAGAGCGCGAGCGCCGGCCTCTCGCCCGCGAGCACCCGCGGAAGCAGCGCGGCGCAGCTCGCAAAGAGCGCCGCCGCGGAAGCGAGCGTCACCGCCTCGCGCAGGTTCGGCGAGCGACCGGCGAGCGCGATGCCCGCCGCGCCGAGCACCGGCGCAAGCAGCGCGGCGCCGACGAGTCCGGCGTCGCTCACGGCGCGCCTCCGAGAAGGAGCGCCGCCGCGCGGCGCGCGCTCGTCACCGTAAAGGACGTGTCGAAGCCGAACCAGAGGCAGGCGGCGACGAGCAGCCACGCGGGCGCGAGCATCACGGGCGAGGCCTCGCCCCGCGCCGGTGTCGCCGGCCCCGGCTCGGCGAGATACGCCGCCTCGACGAAGCGCCAGACGTAGCCGACGGCGATGAGCGAGGTCGCCACCACCAGCGCCGCGAGCCACCAGCGCCCCGCCTCGATCGCGCCGATCACGAGATACCACTTGCTGACGAAGCCGGCGGTGCCCGGGACCCCGATCAACGACAGCCCGGCGAGCGTGATGCCGAGCGCGGTGAGCGGCATCGCGCGCGCCAGTCCGCGCAGGCTCGCGAAACCGGCGCCGCCCGCGCGCAGCGCCACGCCGCCGACGAGCAGAAAGAGCGCCCCCTTGGTGACGCCGTGGTTGAAAAGGTGCACCACCGCGGCGGTGAGCCCCTCGCGCGAGGCCATGCCGATGCCGAGCGTAATGTAGCCGATCTGCGCGACGCTCGAGTAGGCGAACAGGCGCTTGAGGTCCGTCTGCCACAGCGCAACGAGCGAGGCGCTCACGATCGCGACGATCGAGAGCGCGAGCAGGATCTGCGGCATCGGCAGCGTCTCGACGACGAGCGGCAGCCCGAAGACGCCGAAATAGAACCGCAGCAGCACGTACACCGAGACCTTGGTCGCGGTCGCCGAAAGGAACGCGCTCACCGCCGAGGGCGCGTACGCGTAGGCGTTCGGCAGCCAGAAATGCAGCGGAAAGAGCGCGAGTTTCAGCGACACGCCGACGGTGACGAAGGCGAGCGCCGCAAGCACCGGCCGCAGGTCCGGTACCGCAGGCAGGCGCGCCGCCATGTCGGCGATGTTGAGCGTGCCGGTGACGAGGTAGAGCAGCCCGACGCCGATCACGTAGAAGGTCGCGCCGATCGTGCCGAGGATGAGGTACTGGTAGGCGGCGAGCAGCGCCCGGCGGTCTCGCCCGAGCGCGATCAGGATGTAGCTCGCGAGCGAGGCGATCTCCATGAACACGAACAGGTTGAACGCGTCGCCGGTGATCGCCATGCCGAGCAGTCCCGCCACGCACAGGCAGAAGGTCGCGTGGTAAAGGTAAAGCTGGTCGCGCCGGACCTCGGCGGCGACCGCTCGCCAGCCATAGGGCGCGACCACCGTCGCCGCCCCCGAGACGAGCACGAGCACGAAGGCGTTGAATGCGTCCACGCGGTACTCGATGCCCCAGGGCGGCGGCCAGCTGCCGAGCGCGTACGAAATCGGCCCGGCGCCCGCCACTTCGGCAGCGAGCAGAAGCGCCGCGAAGAACGAGAACGCGCACGCGGCGGTCGCGATCGCGAAGGCGGCCACCGGCCGGCGAACGAGCACCACGAGCGGCGCCGCCGCAAGCGGCACCACCACGACGAGCGCGGGAAGCTGGCCGGCGATCACCCGCCGCCCCCGCTCGCGCGGTCGGCGGCGAGGATCTCGTCCTCCTCGGTGGAGCCGTAGGCCTCGCGGATGCGCACGACGATCGCCAGACCGAGCGCGAGCGTGGCGACGCCGACCACGATCGCGGTCAGGATCAGCACGTGCGGCAGCGGATTGGAGTAGACCCGGAACCCCTCGGCGACGATCGGCGCGGTGCCGCCGATCAGCTTGCCGGGCGCGATGTAGAGGAGGTAGACCGAGGTCTGGAAGATCCCGAGCCCGATCAGCTTTTTGAGGAGGTTCCCGCGCGCGATCACGATGTAGAGGCCGGTCGCCATCAGGAAAACCGTGACCCAGTAGCTGTAGTGGCTCGCGAACGCGCTCACCGGCCCTCCTCCAGGTCGCGCCGGCGACCGGCGAACATGTAGAAGATCTTGAGCATCACCCCGGAAACGGTGATCGCGACGCCCGCCTCGACCCAGAAGATGCCGCGGTGCTGCCCGGCGACCGGGTCGGCGGCGAGCACGAAATAGTCGAGGTAGTTGCCCCCCAGCGCGACCCCGAGCAGCCCGACGCCGGCGTAGAGGAACACCCCGAGCGCGACCATCGTCTCGACGACCGGCTCCGGCACCATGCGCCGCGCCGCGGGCAGCCCGAAGATGAGCGCGTAGAAGACGATCGCGGCGGCGCCGATCACCCCCGCCTGAAAGCCTCCGCCCGGACCGAAGTCGCCGTGAAACTGCACGTAAAGGGCGAACATCAGCATGAACGGGATCAGGATCTTCGCGACGATGCGAAGGACGAGCAGCCGGGTCATCGCCGCGGCTCTCCGTCGCGACGCCGGGGCACGCGAAGCAGCGCGATCACGCCGATGCCGGCGGTGAACACGACGACCGTCTCCCCGAGCGTGTCGTAGCCGCGGTAGCTCGCGAGCACCGCGGTCACGACGTTCGGCACGCCGGTCTCGCGCAGCGCCTCGTTGAGGTAGCGCGGCACGACGTGCTGGTGGATCGGCGCCTGCGGATCCGAGAACGCCGGAAGGCCGAGGGTACCGTAGACGAGCGCGCCGACGATGACGAGCGCGATCGCGAGCGGCAGCCACGGACGCGCGAGCGGCCGCGCTTCCTCCGCGCCGCACAGATAGAGCGCGCCGAGAAGCAGCACGGTGGACACGCCCGCACCCACCGACGCCTCGGTCATCGCCACGTCCACCGCATCGAGCGCGACCAGCACCGTCGCCATGAGAAAGCTGTAGATGCCGCCGAGCACCACCACGGCGAAGAGATTGCGCTGGAGCGCGATCCCTACCGCGAGTACCGCCATCGCGGTGAGCAGCGTGCCGATGATCAGGGCTTCGATGGCGCGCCTCCGTCGGCGAGCTTCGGCTCGAGGCCGCGCGCGAGCGCCGCGCGCGCGAGCGCGTGCGACGCCGTCGGGCTGGTGAAGAAGATGAGCAGACCGATCACGACGAGCTTGACGGTGACGAGCGTCAGTCCCGCCTGCACCATCAGGCCGAGCAGGATGAGACCGGCGCCGACGGTGTCCACGACGCTCGCGGCGTGCATGCGCGTGAAGAAATCCGGCATGCGCAGCAGCCCCACTGCGCCGAGCACGCACGAGACGCCGCCCGCGGCGAGCAGCGCCCACGAGATCGCATCGGCCGGACTCATCGGTCCTCCGGCCCCTCGCCCGGCTCGCCGAGGTCGCCGTAGCGGAAGAACTTGAGCACCGCGATCGTGCCGACGACGTTGAGCAGGCCGTAGACGATCGCGAGGTCGAGGAAATCCGGGCGACCGGTCAGGAATTCCATCACCGCAAGGAGCAGCACCGCGACCGTGCCGACGGTATTGGCGGCGAGCGCCCGATCGAACACCGTCGGCCCTTTCAGCGCGCGCACGAGCGTGAGCGCGAGCGTCGCGAGCAGAGCGAGCGTCGCAGCGACGAACATCGCTCAGTCCCCGCCCTCGAAGCGGCGCACGCGCCGGTCCATCTCGCTCGCGACGGTCGCCCTCGCCGTCTCGCGCGTCAGACCGTGCACGAGGAACTCGTCGTGGTCAGCCGCCACGGTAAGCGTGCCCGGCGTGAGCGTGATCGAGTTGGCGTGCGTCGCAAGTCCCACCGCGGTCTTCTGCGAGGGACGAAAGCGCACGAGCGTCGGGCTCACCGGCAGCCGCGGATCGACGATGATGCGGCAGACCGCGAGGCCCGAGCGCAGGATCTCCAGCACGAGCCACGGCCAGTAGCCGAACGCGGCGGGCGTGAGGTGCGCCGGGTGGCCTTCGGGGTCCGCGATCTCCATGCGCCGCGCGAGCCAGGTGACCGCGAGCGCGCAGGCGAGCCCGGCCCCGAGCAGGAACGGCTCGAGGTACCCGGACATCAGGATCCAGAACGCGTACAGCGCGGCGGCGAGGCTGGCCAGACGAAGCATGCGCGTTGCGAGAGCGGCCGTGCGCGCGCGATTCTAGCGGCAGGGGCGGCGCCGACCAACCGGGCGCGCGCGGCGGGGTCGCGGATCGCCGGCGTCGATCATCCCGCGGCGTCCTTCAGTGCAACGCCTTCACGATGTCCTCGACGACCTTTTTCGCGTCGCCGAACACCATCATGGTGCGGTCCATATAGAAGAGCGGGTTGTCGAGCCCCGCGTAGCCGGCGGCCATGCTGCGCTTGTTGACGAGCACGGTGCGCGCCTTGTGCACGTCGATGATCGGCATGCCGTAAATGGGGCTGCCCTTTTCGTAGGCGAGGGGATTCACGACGTCGTTCGCCCCGAGCACGAGCGCGACGTCCACCGTGCCCATCTCGCCGTTGATGTCCTCCATCTCGAACACCATGTCGTAGGGCACCTCGGCTTCGGCAAGGAGCACGTTCATGTGCCCCGGCATGCGTCCGGCGACCGGATGGATCGCAAAGCGCACCTGCACGCCCTTCTGGGCGAGCAGGTCCACCATCTCCTTCACCGCGTGCTGCGCGCGCGCCACCGCCAGGCCGTAGCCGGGCACGATCACCACCGATTCGGCGTTCGCGAGCAGAAACGCGGCGTCCTCGGCCGAGCCCGATTTCACCGTCTTTCCGCCCGGGGCGGCCGCCGCCGCCCCTTCTTCGGCCCCGAAGCCGCCGAGAATCACCGAGACGAACGAGCGGTTCATCGCCCGGCACATGATGTAGGAGAGGATCGCGCCGGAGGAGCCGACCAGCGACCCCGCGATGATCAGCATCGCGTTGCCGAGGGAAAAGCCGATGCCGGCGGCGGCCCAGCCGGAGTAGCTGTTGAGCATGCTGATCACCACCGGCATGTCCGCGCCGCCGATCGGGATGATGATCAGCACCCCGAGCATGAAGGCAAGCCCGGTCATCAGGATGAACGCGGTCCAGTTCGGTTCCGGCGAAAGGAAGAACGCGACGCCGAAGCCGATCATCACGAGCGCGATCGCGAGGTTGAGCCAGTGCTGGCCGGGAAAGACGATCGGCGCCGAGGAAAAGAGCCGGAAGCGCCGGCCGAGGCCGGCGAGCTTGCCGAAGGCGATGACCGAGCCGGAAAAGGTGATCGCGCCGACGAAGGTGCCGATGAACAGTTCCAGCTTGTTGCCGGCGGGCAGCGGATCGGGCACGCCGAACGCCGACGGGTTGTGCACCGCCGCGATCGCGATCAGCACCGCGGCCATGCCGACGAGCGAATGCATCGCGGCGACCAGTTCCGGCATCTGCGTCATCTGCACGCGGCGCGCGACGAAAGCGCCGACCGCGCCGCCGGCGATCATCGCGAGCACGATCAGGTCCACCCGGCCGCGCGCGACCAGCGCGAGCGTCACGAGCACCGCGATCGCCATGCCGGCGATGCCGTAGAGGTTGCCGCGTCGCGCGGTCTCGGGCGAGGACAGCCCTTTCAACGCGAGGATGAAGAGCACGCTCGCGGCGAGGTACCAGAGCGTCACCTGGTTGGCGGTCATCGTGCGCGCTTCCTCAATCATCGCGCTTGCCGGGCGCCCGGTCCCGCTTCTTGAACATTTCCAGCATGCGCTGGGTGACGAGAAAGCCCCCGGCGACGTTCACCGCGGCGAGCGCGACCGCGATCACCCCGAGGATCGATCCCCAGTCGGGCTCGGGCGGGGCGGCGGCGAGGATCGCGCCGACGATGATCACCGAGGAGATGGCGTTCGTGACGCTCATCAGCGGCGTGTGCAGCGCCGGCGTCACGTTCCAGATGACGTGATAGCCGACGAACACGGCGAGCACGAAAACCACCAGATGGATGACGGTCGGATCGGCGGCTGCGCCCATCGTTCAGGTCCTCCGGAGCACCGCGCCGCCCGCGCAGGCAAGCGTCGCGGCGAGGATCTCATCCTCGGGGTCGATGCGAAATTCGCCGGTTTTCAGGTCGAGCATCAGCGCGAGCATGGCGAGGAGGTTGCGCGCAAGCAGCGCCGATGCGTCCGTCGGCACCGTGGCCGGCAGGTTCGCGATGCCGACGAGCGTCACGCCGTGCTTCTCGACGATGCGATCGCGCTCGGTGAGCGGGCAGTTTCCGCCCTGCTCGATCGCGAGGTCGACGATCACCGACCCGGGGCGCATCGCGCGCACCGTTTCTTCGCGAAGCAGCACCGGCGCCGGCCGCCCGGGAATGAGCGCGGTGGTGATGACGATGTCGGATACGAGCGCGCGCTGGTGTACCGCCTCGGCCTGGCGGCGCAGCCAGTCGGCCGGCATCGGCCGCGCGTAGCCGCCTGCGCCCTCGGCGATCTCGCGCTCCTCCTGCGTGAGGTAGGGCACTTCGAGGTATTTCGCGCCGAGCGACTCGACCTGCTCCTTGACCGCCGGGCGCACGTCGGAGGCTTCGACCACAGCCCCGAGGCGCCGCGCGGTGGCGATCGCCTGTAGACCCGCCACGCCCGCGCCGAGCACGAGCACCCGAGCCGCCTTCACGGTGCCCGCCGCGGTCATCAGCATCGGAACATAGCGCCCGTAATGGGCCGCAGCGAGAACCACCGCCTTGTAGCCGGCGATGTTCGCCTGGGAGGAGAGCACGTCCATCGCCTGCCCGCGCGAGATCGTGCGCGGCAGCAGCTCCATCGCGAACCCGTTCACCCCGCGGCGCGCGATCGCCTCCAGCCGCGCCGTGTCGTAGGGCTCGAGCAGCCCGATCAGCGTCGAGCCCTCGCGCAGCAGCCCGATCTCGTCGTCCTGCGGCGCGCGCACCTTGAGCACGACGTCCGCGTCGAACGCCTCGGCCGCGGTCGCGACCAGGCGCGCGCCGGCGCGCTCGTAGTCGGCGTCGGGAAAGCGCGCGCGCGCCCCCGCGCCCGCCTGCACGCGCACCTCGCATTTCGCGGCGAGCTTCTTCACGGTCTCGGGCGTCGCGGCGACGCGCGTCTCGCCCGCCCGAGTCTCGGCGGGAATGCCAATACGCATCCGGCGGTTCTCCCTGAGCGGGCGAATGATACGACAGCGCGCGCGCCGCGCCTATCGCGCGCCCCGAGGTGCGCGCGCCGCCGCGCCGCGGGCGCGCCTTACGCCGCGCGCCCCGCGCGCCGCGTTTCCGCGTCGAGAAACTGCAACGCCGCGAGGCTCGCGTACAGCCCGCCCTGGCGCATGAGCTCCGCGTGCGTGCCCTCGGCGACGATGCGGCCGCGGTCCATCACGACGATGCGGTCGGCGTGCTGCACGGTGGCGAGCCGGTGCGCGATGACGAGCGTCGTGCGGCCGCGCGCGAGCGCGGCGAGCGCCTGCTCGACCATGCGCTCGCTCGCCGCGTCGAGCGAACTGGTCGCCTCGTCGAGCAGCAGGATCGGGCGGTCGGCGAGCAGCGCGCGCGCGATCGAGAGCCGCTGGCGCTGGCCGCCCGAGAGGGTCACGCCGCGCTCGCCGAGCGGGGTGTCGAGCCCCTGCGGCAGGCGGTGGATGAACTCCAGCGCGAACGCCTGCTCGCACGCGCGCTCGACCTCGGCGCGGCTCGCCTCGGGACGGCCGTAGCGCACGTTCTCGAGCACCGTCGCGGCGAAGATGACCGGGTCCTGCGGCACCACCGCGATCAGGCGGCGCAGCTCGCGCGGATCGAACTCGCGCACGTCGGTGCCGCCGATGCGCACCGCCCCCGATTGCGGATCGTAGAAGCGCAGGAGCAGCGCGAACACCGTGCTCTTGCCCGCGCCCGAGGGGCCGACGAGCGCGACGCGCTCGCCCTGCGCGACGCGCAGCGAGAAGCGCTCGAGCGCCGGCTGCGCGGGCCGCGTCGGGTACGCGAAGGTCACCGCGTCGAACTCGAGGCCGAAATGCGGCGGACGCGGCGCCGCGAGCGCCGGCGCGACGATCGTCGGCCGCGCATCGAGGATCTCCATCAGCCGCTCGGTCGCGCCGGCCGCGCGCGCGAGCTCGCCCCAGACCTCCGACACGGTCGCCGCGCCGCTTGCGGCGACGAACGCGAAGAACACGAACGCGGAGAGTTCGCCCGCCGAGAGCCGCCCGGCGACCACGTCGTGCCCGCCCGCCCAGAGGATCACGCCGACGGCACAGAACGCGATCAGCATCACCGAGGCGATCAGCGTCGCTTTCTGCCGCACGCGCGCGACGCCGCTCGCGTACGCCGCTTCGGCGTAGCGCGCGAACGCCGCGCGGTCCGCGGCCTCGTGCGCGTACGCTTGCACGGTGCGGATCTCGTGCACCGCCTCGTCGACGTAGGCGGAGACGTCGGCGACGCGGTCCTGGTTGTCGCGCGACAGACGCCGCACGCGGCGCCCGAGCAGCAGCAGCGGCGCGAGCGCAAGCGGGATGCCGGCGAGCACGAACGCGGCGAGCTTCCAGCTGGTGACGAACATCATCGCGACCGCGCCCGCCATCATCAGCGCGTTGCGCACGAACATCGACACGCCGTAGCCGATCGCCTGCTGCAGCTGCGCGGTGTCGTTGGTGAGCCGCGAGATGACCTCGCCGGTGCGCCCGGCCTCGAACCAGGCGGGCTCGAGCGTCATCAGGTGGTCGAACACCGCGCGCCGCAGGTCGGCGACCACCCGCTCGGCGGTGCTCATCATCAGGTAGAACCGCACCCAGGTCGCCGCGGCAAGGAGCAGCGCCACCCCGACCGTCGCCGCGAGCGCGGCATCGAGCAGCCCCGGGTCGCCGCTGCCGAACCCGCTGTCGACGACGTGCTTCAACCCGTGGCCGAGGGCGAGCACGCAACCCGCGGCGACGACGAGCGCGGCGAGCGCCGCCGCCACCCGCACGCGGTACGGGGCGAGGAAACGCGCAAGGCGAAGCAGCCGGCTCATCGCGGCGCCACTTTACCCGGGCGGCGCCTCGGGCGAGCCACCGTAGAAGACGCAGCGGTGGCGTCCGGACTGCTTTGCGCGGTACATCGCGACGTCGGCGTTCCTGAGCAGCCCCTCGGCGTCGGTCGCTTCGCCCGGAAAGAGCGAGACGCCGATGCTCGTGCCGATCGCGAACTCGCCGCCGCCGACGACGAAGGGCGCCTCGAACGCGCGCAGGATTTTCTCGGCGACCACGCGCGCGTCCTCGGCGGCGCGCCCGCCGGCGAGCACGATCGCGAATTCGTCGCCGCCGTGCCGCGCGAGCGTGTCGGCGCGCCGCACGCAGCCGCCGAGCCGCCGCGCGGCCTCGACCAGCACCGCGTCGCCGGCGCGGTGCCCGAGCGAATCGTTCACCTGCTTGAAGCGGTCGAGGTCGAGCATCATCACCGCGACCGCCTCGCCGCGCCGCTCGGCGACGTAGAGCGCCTGTCGCAGCCGGTCTTCGAGCAGCCGGCGGTTCGGCAGCCCGGTGAGCGTGTCGTGGTAGGCGAGGTAGCGCGCGCGCTCCTCCTCGCGCTTGCGCTCGGTGACGTCCTGCGACACGCCGATCATTCGCCTCGGGCGCCCCGCGGCGTCGGCGATCGCCTTGCCGCGCGTGGCGATCCAGCGGACCCGGCCGTCGCGACCGACGACGCGGTACTCGGCCGCGCAGGTCTGCGTTCCCTGCCAGGCCGAAGCCACCTGTTCGAGGAAGCGCGCCCGGTCGTCCGGATGCACCAGCGCGCAGTAGTCGCTCCAGCGCGCCGCACGGCCGCCGTCCTGCCCGCCCGGCACGAGCGGCTCGCTGCCCCAGTGCAGCCGGTCGCGGTCGCGGTCCCATTCCCAGTACACCAGGCCGGCGACCTCGACCGCGAGGCGCAGTTTTTCGACGCTTTCGTGAAGCGCCGCCTGCGCCTGCTTTTCGCGCGTGACGTCGTGCGCGGTGCCGGTCGCGCCGACGATCGCACCGGCGGCGTCGCGCAGCGGCACCGCGTTGAACGCGAGGTCGACGCGCGTGCCGTCGCGGCGCACGTGGCGCGTCTCGTGGTCGAACACGGCCTCGCCGGCGAACACGCGCTGAAAGACCGTCCAGTCGCGCGCGCGCAGCGGCTCGACCGTCAGCTCGCGGAAGTCGCGGCCGAGCAGGTCTTCCGCGCGGCAACGGTAGATGCGCCGCACCGCGCCGGGGTTCACGTAGGTCCAGCGGCCGGCGGTGTCCATCGACCAGATGAGGTCGTTCGAGGTCTCGACGAGATTGCGGTACATCGCCTCGCGCGCCGCGAGCGCCTCGGCGGCGGCGCGCGCCTGCGACACGTCGGTGAACGCGACGATCGCCGAGCGCTCGGGCCGCTCGGGATCGAGCGCCCGCGTCACCAGCCGGCACCACAGGCGTGCGCCGTCCTTGCGCGCGAGCTCCACCTCGGCTTCGAGCAGCGCCCCGCCGCGCAGGCGCGCGTAGCCGGCCCCGGCGCGCCGCCACGCCTGCTCGTCGGGATACAGCCGTCGGCTGCTCGCGCCGGCGAGTTCCCCCGCCTCGTAGCCGAGCATCTGCTCGAGGCGCCGGTTGCACCGCACGATCGTGCGATCGGAAAGGAAGGCGACCCCCACCGGAAGCGTATCGAGGACGAGGTTTTCCTCGGCGAGCACGCGCTCGTAGGCCTGCTGCGCGCGCACGAGCTCGGTGACGTCGGTGAACACGCTGACGATCCCGCCGCCGGCGCTGCGCACGAACCGCCCCTGCAGCGTGCGCCCGTCGCGCGTGCGGTAGTGGCGCACGGCGCCGGCGCCGAGCGCCCGGCGCGCGAGCCGCTCGGCGAGCCAGTCGTCGAAGCGCCCCTCGTACGCCGGCGGCACCTCTTCGGCCCGCCAGGCGTTCGCCGCGATGTCGCGGTACGGCGTGCCGACGAGCTGCGCAGGCGACTTTCCGCCGCCGTAGACCGCGGCGTAGGTTTCGTTGCAGACGAGCAGCCGGTCGTCGGCGTCGAACACCGCGATGCCTTCCGGGTGGTTCTCGATCGCCTCGCGCAGGCGCGCCTCGCTCGCCGCGACGCGCGCAAGAAGCGCCTCGTTCTCCACGCGCGCGGCCAGATGCGCGAGCACCGCGCGCCGCATGTCGCGATGAACGCGCAGCATCGCCGCCGCAAAGAGCAGCGTGAGCAGCGCAAGGAGCCGATACGTGCCGCCGGGCTGAAGCGCGAGCTGTCCGAGGACCGCGAGCAACGGCAGCGCGGCGTAGCCGAGGAACGCGCCGGTGCTTGCCGCGTAGACGCCGGCGGCGCCGACCACCGAGGCGACGACCACGACGAGCAGCGCCATCTGCGCGAGCGGATCGCCCTCGGGAAAGAAAACGATCGGCGGCGTCGCCCAGGTCGCGCCGGCGGCGAACGCGCCGAGGACGAATGCCGCTTCCCAGCGGGCCGGCGCGACGCGCGCCGGGGCGCGCCGATACGCGCGGTGCAGCGCGACGCGCGCGGCGGTGACGGCCGCGAGCACCGCGAGCCAGCCGAGCAGCGACCCGGCGCGCGTCGGTTCCCACAGGATCGCGACCGTCAGCGCCCCCGCAGCGAGCGACGTGACGTGCACCGTCGGCGCGACCGAAAAGAGCGCGTCGACGCGCGCCGCATCCATTCGTTCGGGCAGGGCGGTGCCGGCGAAAGCCGCGGGCGTCACGCCGAGCAGAATACCGAAACGCCGCCGCGCTCGCGCTCCGCGGAGCCCGGGCGCTGACCGAAATTTGCACTCCCCGGCGCGCGGTGCGCCGGCCGCGCGCCGCTCAGGCGAGCGCTTCCAGCACCGCGCACCAGGCGGCGGCGAGGTTCTCCAGGTTGTAGCCGCCGCCGCCGAAGGCCATCAGCCGGCCGCGCGCGTGCCGTTCGGCGAGCGCGCGCAGCCGGCGCGCGGCGTGCGCGTGCGCGGCGCTCGAGAGCCGCAGGTCGGCGAGCGGATCGCCCGCGAGGCCATCGGCGCCGCACTGGAAGATCACGAACTGCGGCGCCGCGTCCTCGAGGAAGCGCTCCGCTTCGGCCCAGGCGCGCAGGAACTCGGCGTCGCCGGCGCCCGGGGGAAGCGGCAGGTTGAGTTTGGTGCCGCGCGCGGCGCCCCGCCCCCGCTCGTGCGCAAAGCCCGTGCCGGGATAGAGAAACTCGCCGCTTTCGTGGATGTCGGCGACGAAGAGCTCCGGGTCGTCCTCGTATTCGTAGAACACGCCGTCGCCGTGGTGCACGTCGATGTCCACGTAGGCGATGCGCCGCACCCCGTATTCGTTGCGCAGCGTCTCGATGAGCACCCCGAGGTCGTTGACGACGCAAAAGCCGGCGGCGTCGGTACGGCGCGCGTGGTGCAGCCCGCCGATCGGCTGGAAGGTACGCAGCGCCTCCCCGCAGATGATGCGCCGCGCGCCTTCGAGCGCCGCGCCCGCCACGTGCGCCGCCACCTCGTAGCAGCCGGCAAACGCCGGCGTGTCGCCGCCGTCGAGGAAGCCCTCCCCCGCGCGCGAGGCTTCGATCACGCGCTCGATGTACTGCGGCCGGTGAAAGCGCTCGAGCGCCTTGCGCGGCGCGGCACTCGAGGGCGCGACGACGACGCGGGCGTCGAGCCCACGCTCGCGCGCTGCGCGCCAGAACGCGCCCTGCCGGTCGACCGACAGCGGGTGCCCCTCGGGAAAGCCGTAGCGCCCGAGCGCTTCGGAGATAAACAGGTGCGTCGCGCTCAGGCGAGTCGCTCGACTTCGACCAGACAGTCGTAGTACGTCGCCCCGCCGCCGAGATCGGCGATCCTCTGCGAGGTGACGTTGTTCGCGTTGCCGCGATCGGGCGAGTATTTTTTCCACCAGACCGACGGCGCGACGACGACGCCGCGGCGGGGCCTTCCGTTCACCCGCGCCCGGAGCGTGAACGCGCCGCGGTCGTTGAAGACGCGCACCCGGTCGCCGTCGCGGATCCCGCGCGCAGCGGCATCCTCCGGGTGCATGTCGAGCCGCGGCTCGCCCTCCAGGTCGCGGAAGCGCTTCAGGTTGGCGAAGCTCGAGTTGAGGAAGTTGCGCGCCGGCGGCGAGAGAAACGCGAGCGGATAGCGGCGCGCGAGCGCCGGGTTGCTGGTCGCGCATTCGGCGGGCGGGTTGTAGAAAGGCAGTGGATCGAGCCCTGCGCGCGCCATCGCCTCGCTGTAGAACTCGCACTTGCCCGACGGTGTCGGAAAGCCGCCCTCGGCGAAGGGCGCAAAGCGCTCCGGCACCGAAAGCCGCTGCCAGCCCGATTCCTTCACCGCCTCCCAGGCGATGCCGCGCATGCGGGGGCTCGCCGAGCGAAGCGCCTGGCGGCAGATGTCTTCGTCGGAGTCGCGAAAGCACGGCTCCTCGAACCCCATGCGCGCGGCAAGCCGCCGGAACACCTCGGAATTCGGGAGCGACTCGCCCAGCGGCGCGATCGCCGGGTTGTTCGCGAGCACGTAGAGATGCCCGTACGACTTGTGGACATCGTAGTGTTCGAGCTGCGTGGTCGCCGGAAGCACGAGGTCGGCGTAGTCGGCGGTGTCGGTGAGGAACGCGTCCATCACCACGCAAAAGAGGTCCTCGCGCCGGAATCCGGCGATCACTTTTTCGGAGTCGGGGCAGACCGCGACCGGATTGTTGTTGTAGACGATCACCGCTTTTACCGGCGGCTCGGCCGAGGTGAGCGCATCGCCCAGTTGCGCGTGGTTGACGACGCGCGGCCTGCGGCCGCCAAGGAGCTCGGGGCGCTCGAGCGTCGCGTGGTCGAAGCCGTAGAAGTCGGCCGTCGAGAGCACGATCCCGCCCGCCGGATCGCGCCAGGCGCCCACCAGCGCCGGAAGGCAGGCGATGGTCCTCGCGGCGATGCCGCCGCCCGCGTGGCGCTGCATGCCGTAGTTCAGCCGGATCGCGGCAGGCCGCAGGGTGCCGTAGTCGCGCGCGAGCGCCTCGATCTGCGCGACCGGCAGATCGCAGACAGCGGCCGCCCACTCGGGCGTGTAGCGCTTCAGGCGCTCGGCGAGCGCGTCGAACCCGACCGTGTGGCGCTCGATGTAGTCGCGATCGAGCAGCCCGTCGCGCACGAGCACGTGCATCATCGCGAGCGCGAGCGCCCCGTCGGTGCCCGGAAGCGGCGCCACATGCGCGCTGCATTTTTCGGCCGACAGGCTCCGGTACGGATCGATCGCGACCACTTTTGCGCCGCGGCGTTTCGCCTCCTGCACGCGCGACCACAGGTGCAGGTTCGAGACGACCGGATTCGCGCCCCAGAGCAGGATCAGCTTCGAGTCGACGAAGCGCTCCGGGTCCATGCCGACCGAGCCGCCGAGCGTGTATTTGAGCCCCATCTTGCCGGCCGACGAACACAGCGTGCGATCGAGGATCGAGGCGCCCAGCCGATGGAAGAACCGCCGGTCCATCGAGCTGTACTGCACCATGCCCATCGTGCCGGCGTAACTGAGCGGCAGGATCGTCTCGGGGTTTTCGGCCGCGAGCGCCTTCAGGCGCGCCGCGATCTCGTCGAGCGCCTCGTCCCAGCTGATGCGGCGAAACTCGCCGCTTCCCTTCGGCCCGGTGCGCCGCAGCGGATAGAGCACGCGGTCGGGCGCGTAGGTGCGCTCGAGGTAGAAGGCCACCTTGGTGCAGAGCGTCCCTTCGGTGAACGGCATCGAGGGATCGCCCTGGATTTTCACCGCCACGCCGTCCTTCACGGTGACGAGCATCCCGCAGGTGTCCGGGCAGTCGTGCGGACAGGCGGCGCGTACGACCTTCGCCTGCGAGTCCGCGCGGGCGAGCGCTTTCGCGACCGAAGGGGCGTTCATTCCGCGGCGATTCTACTCCGGCGCCCGCTCAGCGAGCGCTTCATCGAGCAGCTCGATCCAGTGGCGGACCGGAAGGCGCGTACCCGCCTGAAGGTGAACGAGGCAGCCGACGTTGGCGGTCGCGATCGCCTGCGGCGCGCCGGATTCGAGCGCCGCGAGCTTGCGCCGGCGAAGCTCGGCGGAGATCTCCGGGTGAAGCAGCGAATAGGCGCCGGCCGAGCCGCAGCAGAGGTGCGCCTCCGGTACGGCGGTGAGTTCGTAGCCGGCGGCGGCGAGCAGCCGCTCGACCGCGCCGCGCACGCCGAGCGCGTGCTGAAGCGTACAGGGCGAATGAAACGCGATCCGACCGCGCCGCGGCGCCGGCGCGAGGCGCTTTTCGAGCTGCGGCGCCTCGGCCGCGAGCACTTCGGCCAGATCGCGCGCGGCGAGCGTCGTTCGCGCGGCGCGCTGTGCGTACGCCGGCTCGCGCTCGAAAAGGTGCGCGTACTCGCGGATCATCGCGCCGCAGCCGCTCGCGGTGACGACGATGCCTTCGACATGGCCGTCCTCCAGATGCGGCCACCAGGCGTCGATCAGCGCGCGCATGTCGCGCTTTCCGCCCTCCTGGTCGTCGAGGTGATACCGCAGAGCCCCGCAGCAGCCGGCCTGCGGCGGCTCGAGGAGCGCGATCCCGAGCCGGTCGAGCACGCGCGCTGCCGCCGCGTTGATCTGCGGGGCGAGCGCCGGCTGCACGCAGCCAGAGAGCGCGATCATCCTGCGCGCATGGCGCGGCGCCGGGCGCGCGCCGGGCGCGACCCGCGCGGGAACCTTCTCGCGCAGCGCCGCCGGAAGGAGCGGCCGCACCGCCCGCCCGAGCGCGAGAAGAAACGCGAACAACGTGCGGCGCGGAAGGACGAAGCGCAGCGCCGCGCGCTCTAGCCGCTCGAAGAGGCCGCGGCGCATCTTCTCCTCGACGATTCGTCGCCCGAGGTCGAGGAGCCGCGCGTACTGCACTCCGGACGGACAGGTGGTCTCGCAGGCGCGGCAGGTGAGGCAACGGTCCAAGTGCAACCGGGTGCTCTCGCCCGGCGTCGCGCCTTCGAGCACCTGCTTGACGAGGTAGATCCGCCCGCGCGGGCCGTCGAGTTCGTCGCCGAGGAGCTGGTAGGTCGGACAGGTCGCCGTACAAAAGCCGCAGTGCACGCACTTTCGCAGGATCGCCTCGGCTTCGCGCCCCTCGGGCGTACCGCGGACGAAATCGGCCAGTCGCGTCTGCATCGCTATACTCGCCGGATGCGCCATCTCGCGTGGCTGCTCGCGCTCGCGATCCTCGCCGCGCTCGCGTACTGGGTCTGGTACGCGATGCGCCGGTACCGCGAGAAAAAGGAGGCCGAGGCGGCGCGAATGTCCGCCTTTCTCGCCCAGGCGAGCGCGCTTGCCGCCAACAAGACGGCCGATCCGGCGGCGGCGAACCCGGGCAGCAAAGCGGCGCCGGCCGCGCGATCCGTAGCCGATGGACCGTCGCTCGCGCAGCCGCGGTTGCTCTTCGAAGCGGCGGCGAAAGCGGGCGAAGCGGGCGAGCCGGCGCTCGCGATCCAGCTGTACGCGCGCCTGATCGCGCGGTATCCGGATAGCCCGCTCGCCCGCGAGGCGCGCGCCGCGGTCGAAGCGCAGAAGAAGAAGCTCGGCCTCAAAGGCTAGAACTCCGGATACATCCGCCCGGGGCCGAGGATGCCGGCCGGGTCGAAGACCTTCTTCAGCGCCCGGTGAAGCTTCTCGAGCTCGGGCGATAGCGGCGCGAACGCGCCGCCGGACTTCTCGGCCGCGCGAAAAAGCGTCGCATGCCCGCCCGCTTTTGCTGCGGCCGCGCGAACCTCGGCCGCCGGCGCGGCGGTCTTCCACCAGCGAAGCGCTCCTCCCCACTCGATCAGCTGGCGCCCGGCAAGCGCGATCGGCGAGGCGACCGAAGGAACCGAAAGCCGCCAGAGCGGCGCATCACCCGAAAAGAACGGATCGGTCTGCTCGCGAACCGCCTCCCAGAACCGGCGCGCCTCGTCTTCTGCGAGCGGCTCGCCGCCGATTTTCGCTGCCGCCGCGCGCACCGCGGCCTGCGCGCCCGAAAGCCGCACGGTGAGTACGCCGGCCGCCCACGCGGTCGCCGAGATCGGAAGCGGCTCGCATCCCCAGCGGTTCATCGCCTCGAGCGCCGACGTCTCGTCCATTTCGAGCCGAAGCGACCGTTCGGCCGGTGGCCGCGGCAGCACCTTGAGCGAGACCTCGAGCAGCAGCGCGAGCGTGCCCATCGAGCCGGCGAGAAAGCGCGCCACATCGTAGCCGGCGACGTTCTTCATCACGCGGCCGCCGAAGGAAAGCTCGCGTCCGCGGCCGTCGAGCACGCGCACCCCGAGGACGAAGTCGCGCACGGCACCGGTCGAGGCGCGCCGCGGCCCGGAGAGCCCGGCGGCGACGCAACCGCCCACGGTCGCCCCTGGGCCGAAATGCGGCGGCTCGAAGGCGAGCATCTGCCCGTGCTCGACGAGCAGCCGCTCCAGTTCCGCGAGCGGCGTTCCGCAGCGGGCGGTCACCACCAGCTCGCTCGGCTCGTAGGCGACGACGCCGGCGTGGCCGCGGGTATCGAGCACCTCACCCGCGAGCGAGCCGCCGTAGAAGTCCTTGGTGCCGCCGCCGCGCAGCCGCAGCCGCCTGCCCGAGGCGGCTGCCTCGCGGATGCGCTCGGCGAGGTCGGCGGGGCTCAGAATCGCGGCAGCTCCGGATGCGGGAGCGCACCGCCCCGCACGTGCATGCGCCCGTATTCGGCGCAGCGCGCAAGCGTCGGCACCGCTTTTCCGGGGTTGAGCAGCCCTTGCGGATCGAAGGCGCGCTTGATCGCGTGGAAGGTCTCGAGTTCTTCTGCGCCGAACTGAACGCACATCTGGTCGATCTTTTCGACGCCCACGCCGTGCTCGCCGGTGATCGTGCCACCCACCTCGACGCATTTCTCGAGCACCTCGGCGGCGAACTGTTCGGTGCGGCGAAGCTCCTCGGGGTCGTTTGCGTCGTAAAGGATGAGCGGATGCAGATTGCCGTCGCCGGCGTGGAAGACGTTCGGGCAGCGCAGGCCGTACTTCTTTTCGAGCTCGCCGATGAACCGCAGCACCTCGCCGAGCTTTTTCCTCGGTATCGTGCCGTCCATGCAGTAGTAGTCCGGGGAAATCCGGCCGACCGCGGGAAAAGCGGCCTTCCTTCCCGACCAGAAGCGCAGCCGCTCGGCCTCGTCGCGCGAGACGGTGAGGCGGGTTGCGCCCGCACCCTTCAGCACCGCCTCGATGCGCGCGATCTCCTCCTCCACCTCCTCTGGGGTGCCGTCGGCCTCGCAAAGGAGGATCGCCGCCGCCTCGGTGTCGTAGCCGGCGTGCACGAAATCCTCGGCCGCGCGCGTGGCCGGCCGGTCCATCATTTCGAGGCCCGCGGGCACGATCCCGGCGGCGATCACCGCGGCGACCGCCTCGCCCGCCTTTTCGACATCGTCGAAGGAGGCCATGACGACACGCGCGGCCTGCGGCTTCGGCAACAGTTTCACGGTGACTTCGGTCACCACCACGAGCAGCCCCTCCGAGCCGATCGCAAGCGCAAGCAGATCGTAGCCGGGAGAGTCGAGCGCTTCCGAGCCGAGGGCGATCGGCTCGCCCGCCATCGTGAAACCGCGCAGCGCGAGCACGTTGTGTACCGTGAGGCCGTATTTCAGGCAGTGCACGCCGCCTGAGTTCTCGGCGACGTTGCCGCCGATCGTGCACGCGATCTGACTGGACGGGTCGGGCGCGTAGTAAAGGCCCCAGGAGGCGGCGGCCTCCGAGATCGCGAGGTTGCGCACCCCGGGCTCGACCACCGCGATCCGGGCCTTCGGGTCGAGGCGGCGGATGCGCATGAACTTCGCCATCGAAAGGAGCACGGCGTCCGGCCGCGGCAGCGCCCCGCCCGAAAGGCCGGTGCCTGCGCCGCGCGGAACCACGGGCACCTGCATCGCGCTGCACGTTCTCAGGATCCGCTCGACCTGCGCCTCGGTCTCCGGCAGCGCGACGACCATCGGCAGCGCCCGGTAGGCGGTGAGCCCGTCGCATTCGTAGGGGCGCGTGTCCTCTTCGCGCCAGAGCAGCGCGCGCTCGGGCAGAAACGCGCGCAGCGCGCGCACCACCTCGCGCTGACGCGCGGCGTCTAGCCGAGGTACGGCCTCGCCCATGCCAGCCCTTCGCGCGTGTCGCCGAGCGGAACGTACTCGCAGCCGATCCAGCCGGCGTAGCCGAGCCGGTCGATGTGCGCGAGCAGCCACGGAAAGTTGATCTCGCCGGTGCCCGGTTCGTGCCGGTCGGGGACGTCGGCGAGCTGCATGTGGCCGATCTTCGGAAGCAGTCGCTCGATCGTCTTCGCGAGGTCGCCCTCCGCGATCTGCATGTGGAAGATGTCGTACTGCAGCATCAGGTTCGGCGCGCCCGCCGCCTCGATCGCTTCGATCGCCTCGCGCGAGGTGTTGAGGAGAAAACCGGGGATCGTGCGCGCGTTGACCGGCTCGACGAGCAGCGTCATGCCCTCGCGCGCGAGGCGCTCGGCGGCCCAGCGCAGGTTCTCGACGAGCGTCGCAAGCAGCCGCGCGCGGGGAACGCCCTCTGGCGCGACGCCGGCGAGGGCGTTCAGCCGCCGGCAGCCGGCCGCGCGCGCGTACTCGACCGCCCGCTCGACGCCTTCGCGGAATTCGCCCACCCGGTCGGGCAGGCAGGCGATGCCGCGCTCGCCGCGCGCGGGATCGCCTGCCGGCAGGTTGTGCAGCACGACCTCGACGCCTGCGGCACGCGCCGCCGCCGCCACTTCGGCGGCGCTTCCGAAGGCGTACGGGAACTGGTATTCGACCGCGCGGAAACCTTCGCGCGCGGCCGCGCCGAAGCGCTCGAGAAACGGCAGCTCGGGAAAGAGGAGCGACAGGTTCGCGGCGAGTTTGGGCATCGTGCGCATGTTAGCTAAGATTGGGCCGCCTACAGCACCGCGGCACCCACGTTGCCTTCCCGAACGCGCCTTGCGCGGCTTTTGCCGTTCACTGCCTGGTGGTCCCGCGTCGATGCGCAGACGCTGCGCGCCGACGCCGCCGCCGCGCTGCTCGGGGCGGTCGTCGTCATCCCGCAGGGGATCGCGTTCGCGACCCTCGCGGGCCTGCCGCCGCAATACGGACTGTACTGCGCGATGGTGCCGACGGCGGTCGCGGCGCTCTTCGGCTCCTCCTGGCATGCGGTCACCGGCCCGACGAACGCAGTGTCGCTGTTCGTCCTCGCCACCGTGTCGCCGCTCGCCGCGCCGGGTTCGCCGCAGTACGTAAGCCACGTCCTCACGCTCGCGTTCCTCTCCGGCGCGATCATGCTCGCGTTGGGGCTGCTGCGGCTCGGGCGGCTGGTCAATTTCGTCTCGCACACCGTGGTGCTCGGCTTCACCGCCGGCGCGGCGACGCTGATCGTCGCAAGCCAGCTCGGCAACTTCTTCGGCGTGCCGATCGCGCCCGGAAGCGCGTTTGTCGCCACCCTGCGCCAGTTCGTCGAGGCGCTGCCCGACGTGCAGCCGTTCGTCGTCGCGACCGGCGCAGTGACGCTCGCCGCCGGCCTGCTCTGCCGGCGCCTTGCGCCGCGCTTGCCGTACATGATCGTCGCGCTCGTCGCCGGCGGGGTCGCGGCCTGGGGCTTCGACGCGTGGTTCGGCGCCGAGCGCACCGGCATCCGCACGCTCGGCGCGCTGCCCGGCGCGATGCCGCCGCTGTCGGCGCCGCAGCTTTCGGCTGACGCCGTCAAGGCACTGCTCGGGGCGGCGCTCGGAGTCACCGTGCTCTCGCTTACCGAGGCGATGTCGATCGCGCGCGCGATCGCGCTGCGCTCGGGCCAGCGCCTGGACGCGAACCAGGAGTTTGTCGGCCAGGGGCTCGCCAACCTCGCCGCGAGCTTCTTCTCCGGCTATCCGGTCTCGGCCTCGTTCAATCGCTCGGCGCTCGCCTACGAGGCAGGCGCGCGCACGCCGCTCGCCGCCGCCCTCTCGGCGCCGATGCTCGCGGCGCTGCTGCTCTTCGTCGGGCCGCTGCTCGCGCACCTGCCGGTCGCGGCGATGGCGGCGCTCCTGTTCATGGTCGCCGGGGGGCTGGTCGATCTGCGCGCGATGCGCGCGGTCTGGCGCGCGAGCCGCAGCGAATCGGCGGTGATGTGGCTCACCTTCGCCGCCACGCTCGCGATGAACCTCGAGGTCGCGGTGCTCGCCGGGGTGACGCTGTCGCTCCTAGCGTACCTCAACCGCACCTCGCGCCCGCAGATCCGCGCGATGGCGCCGGATCCGCGCCACCGCGAGCGCCGTTTCGCGCCGGTGGCGCAGGGGCTCGCCGAGTGCCCGCAGCTGAAGATCGTCGCGGTGGAGGGGTCGCTCTATTTCGGCGCGGTCGACCATTTCGAGTCGCACATGGACACCCTGCGCGAGGTGGCGCGCGAGCAGCGCCATCTGCTCGTGCTCGCGCGCAACGTCAATTTCGTCGATCTCGCCGGCGCCGAGGCGCTCGCGCGCGAGGCGCGCACGCGCCGCGCGGCGGGCGGCGCCCTGTGGATACAGGGGCTGCGCCAGCCCGCCGAGGACGTCATGCGCCGCAGCGGCGCGCTCGAGGAGATCGGCCCGGAGCACGTCTGGCGCGAAAAGCGCGAGGCGATCGCGCACGTCTTCGAGCGGCTCGACCGCGCCGTCTGCGCGCGCTGTCGGGCGCGCATCTTCGAGGAGTGCGGGCGTCTCGCGCCGCCCGTCTGAGTCGCCCGCATGGCTGCGCTCGCCCGCCTGTTTCCGTTCCTGCGCTGGCCCGCGCCCACGCGCCAGAGCCTGCGCGCCGACCTGCTGGCCGGGGTCACCGTCGCGCTGGTGCTCGTTCCGCAGTCGATGGCGTACGCGCAGCTCGCCGGCCTTCCGCCGCAGTACGGGCTCTATACGGCGCTCGCGCCGGTGCTCGTCGCCGGGCTCTGGGGTTCGTGCGCACAGCTCGCCACCGGGCCGGTCGCCGTGGTGTCGCTGCTCACCGCGGCGGCCCTTGCGCCGCTTGCCGCGCACGGCTCGCCGCAATACGTCGCGCTCGCCGTGGCGCTCGCGTTCCTCGTCGGCTGCATTCAGCTCGCCCTCGGCGCGCTGCGCCTGGGGTTCGCGGTCAATTTCCTGTCGCACCCTGTGATCGCCGGCTTTACCAGCGCCGCGGCGATCATCATCGCGCTGTCGCAGCTCGGCAAGATGCTCGGGATCCCGATGCCGCGCAGCGACGTCTTCCTGCGCGACGTCTGGGCGGTGCTCGAACAGTGGCGCGACGTGCACCTGCCGACGCTCGCCTTCGGCACCGGCGCGCTCCTCGCCATGCTGCTGCTGCGGCGGTTCGCGCCGCGCTGGCCGGGCGTGCTGATCGTGGTGGCGATCGCCACTGCGATCAGCGCGGCCACCGGCTTCGAGCGCAGCACGCGCGCGACCGTCGGCGAGATCGCCGACCCCGAGGCACGCGCGCTCGTCGAGGACTACCTCGCGGCGCAGGCGCACGTGGCCGCGCTCGCCGAGGAGCGGCGCGCGAAGCAGCGGGAGCTCGCGCGCACCGAGGGCGAGGCGCCCGAGGCGCGCCAGCACGCCGCCGCCCTGCGCTACGAGATCGAGCTGCTCGGTCTGCGCATCGAGGACCGCAGCGCGGAAAATCGCCGCCGCCTGCGCCTGCTGCGCCAGTTGGTGTTCGAGCAGGCGCGCGACGCGAACGGCGCGACGATCTTCGTGCCGGCCGCCGGCGCGGGCGACCGCGCGGGCAGCCGCTGGCGCATCCAGTCGATCGACGCCGACGCCATCCGACTTCAGGGCGGAGGCGAAGTGGTCGGCCGCATCCCGGCAGGGTTGCCGCCGCTCGGGTTGCCGGTGCTCGACCTCGCGACCGTCGCCGGGCTGCTCAGCGCCGCGCTCGTCATCTCGCTGGTCGGATTCGCGGAAGCCGTCTCGATCGCCAAGGCGATCTCGGCGCGCACGCGCGAGCGTCTCGATCCGAACCAGGAGCTGATCGGCCAAGGGCTCGCGAACCTCGCCGGCAGCCTCACGCAGTGCTTTCCGGCGAGCGGCTCGTTCTCGCGCTCGGCGGTGAACTTCCAGGCCGGGGCGCGCACCGGCCTCGCCTCGGCGGTCGCCGCCGCGATCGTGATGCTGACGCTGCTTTTTCTCACACCGCTCCTTTACCACCTGCCGCAGGCGGTGCTCGCCGCGGTGATCATGATGGCGGTGGTCTCGCTCGTCAATTTCGCGGGCATCCGGCACGCGTGGCAGGTGCAACGCCACGACGGGCTCGCCGGCGTGCTCACGTTCGCCGCCGCGCTCGCGTTCGCGCCGCATCTCGACCTCGCGATCCTCGCCGGCGCCGGGCTGTCGGTGCTCCTCTTCCTGTACCGCACGATGCGCCCGCGGGTGACGGTCCTCGAGCTCTGCGCTCGCGCAGCCGACGGGCGATCCGGCGCGCTGCGGGCCGCCGACGGCGTGGTCGCGCTGCGCTACGACGGCCAGCTCTACTTCGGCAACGTGTCCTACTTCGAGGACACGCTGCTCGAACTCGCGGCGCACCGCCCCGGCGTGCGCACGCTGCTCGTGGTCGCCGACGGCATCAACCAGATCGACGCCTCCGGCGAGGAGGCGGTGCGCCGCCTCGTCGAGCGGCTCGACGAGAACGGCATCGGGCTGGCGTTCTGCGGCCTCAAGCCCCAGGTGCGCGAGGTGCTGGAGGCGACCGGCCTCGCGGCCCGGATCGGCGCAGGCAACTTCTTCGCCGACCTGCCGCAGGCGCTCGAGGCGCTCTCGGCGAGGGTTGCCGCGGCGCGACCGGCTGACTAAACTGGGAGCCCTCGGCCGCGCGCCCGCGCGGCGACCGACCGGAGGAGGACGACCGATGAACGCAGCGACTTGGCGCGGCCTTGCGGCCGCCGTCGCGCTGCTTGCGCCCGGCGCGCTGTTTGCCCAGTCCACGCTGGACGCGGTTAGGGCGAAGGGGTTCGTGCAGTGCGGCGTGAACACCGGCCTCGCCGGCTTCTCGCAGCCCGACTCGAAGGGCGTCTGGCGCGGCCTCGACGTCGACCTCTGCCGGGCGGTCGCGGCGGCGGTCTTCGGCGACGCGAGCAAGGTGCGCTTCACGCCGCTCACCGCGCAGCAGCGCTTCACGGCGCTTCAGTCGGGCGAGGTGGACGTGCTCGCGCGCAACACCACCTGGACGATCACCCGCGACACCAGCCTCGGGCTCAACTTCGTCGGCGTCAACTTCTACGACGGCCAAGGGTTCATGGTGCACCGCAAGCTGAACGTGAAGAGCGCGAAGCAGTTGAACGGCGCGACGATCTGCGTACAGCCCGGAACGACCACCGAACTCAACCTCGCCGACTACTTTCGCGCGAACCGCATGACGTTCAAGCCGGTGGTGATCGAAAAGCTGGAGGAGGTGCTGAACGCGTATTTCGCCGGACGCTGCGACGTGTTCACCACCGACGTGTCGGGGCTCGTGTCGGTGCGGGGATCGCGCGCGCCCAACCCGGCTGATCACGTGATCCTGCCCGAGGTGATCTCGAAGGAACCGCTCGGGCCGGCGGTGCGCCACGGCGACGACCGCTGGTTCGACGTCGTCAAATGGACGCTGTTCGCGATGATCGAGGCCGAAGAGATGGGCCTCACGTCGAAGAACATCGACCAAGCGCTCGCGAGCAAAGACCCGGCGGTACAACGCTTCGTGGGAGCGACCGGCGACATCGGCAAGATGCTCGGCCTCGACAACCGCTGGGCGTTCAACATCGTCAAGCAGGTCGGCAACTACGGCGAGAGCTTCGAGGCGAACCTCGCGCCGCTCGGTTTCGAGCGCGGCCTGAACCAGCTCTGGAACAAGGGCGGCCTGCTCTACGCGCCGCCGATCCGCTAGCCGCGCGCGGGCGGTGCGGCGCGCGCTGCTCGTTCAGGCGGCGCTCGTCGCCGCGGTCGCGCTCGCGATCGGCTGGTTCTGGTACAACGCCGCACACAACCTCGAGACGCGGAAGATCGCGAGCGGGTTCGCGTTCCTCGCGCGCGAGGCGGGATTCGAGATCGGCGAGACTTCCGGGCTCGCCTACAGCGCCGCCGACACGTATCTGCGCGCGCTCGCGATCGGCCTGGCGAACACCTTCCGCGTCGCCGCGATCGGCGTCGTGCTCGCCACCGTGCTCGGCGTGCTGCTCGGTCTTGCGCGCCTTGCGCCGAACTGGCTGCTCGCGCGGCTCGCCGGCGCGTACGTCGAGTTCGTGCGCAACGTGCCGCTCGTCGTGCAGCTCTTCTTCTGGTACGCGCTCATCTCGGAAAACCTGCCTGGCCCGCGCGAGGCGCTCGAGCCGTTGCCGGGCGTGTACCTCACGAACCGCGGGATCTTCTTCCCGCTGCCGGGCAGCCGCCCCGAGCTCGTCGGCTTCAACTTCGAGGGCGGCGGCGCGCTCTCGCCCGAGTTCGCCGCGCTGCTCGTCGGCCTCACCACGTACACCGCGGCATTCATCGCCGAGATCGTGCGCGCGGGCGTGCTCTCGGTGCCGCGCGGGCAGCGCGACGCCGCCCGCTCGCTCGGCATGAGCGAGCGCCAGGCGCTCTCCTACGTGGTGCTGCCGCTCGCGCTGCGCGCGATCGTGCCGCCGCTCACGAGCCAGTATCTCAACCTCACCAAGAACAGCTCGCTCGCGGTGGCGATCGGCTATCCGGATCTCGTCTCGATCGCGAACACCACGATCAACCAGACCGGGCAGGCGATCGAGGGCATCGCGATCATCATGGCGGTGTACCTGACGTTGAGCCTGTCGATCTCGGCGTTCATGAACTGGTACAACCGGCGCGTCGCGCTCAAAGGGGTGCGCGCGTGAGCTGGCTGCGCGCCCACCTGTTCTCGAGCGGCCCGAGCGCGCTCGCCACGCTCGCGATCGTCGCGCTCGCCGCGATCCTGCTGCCGCCGTTCGTCGACTGGGCGATCCTCGACGCGGTCTGGCGCGTCGAGGACGCGCGCGAATGCCGGCAGGCGCAGGGCGCCTGCTGGGCGTTCGTCGCCGAAAAGCACCGCTTCGTGCTGTTCGGCACGTATCCCTTCGAGCAGCACTGGCGCCCGGCGCTCGCGACGCTGCTGCTCGTCGCGCTCTGGGCGGCGAGCGGGCTGCGCCGGCTGTGGCGCTGGTGGCTCGCGCTCGTCTGGGCGGCGGGGCTCGCGGCGATCGGCGCGCTGATGTGGGGCGGGGTCGCCGGCTTGGCGTACGTCGAGACGGAACGCTGGGGCGGGCTGATTCTCACGCTGCTGCTCGCGACCTTCGGCATCGCGTTCGCCTTTCCGCTCGCGGTGCTGCTCGCGCTCGGACGCCGCTCGCGGCTGCCGGCGCTGCGCTGGCTTTGCGTCGCCTACATCGAACTGGTGCGCGGCGTGCCGCTGATCTCCCTGCTCTTCATGGCTTCGGTGATGCTGCCGCTCTTTCTGCCCGAAGGGGTGAACCTCGACAAGCTGCTGCGCGCGCAGATCGCGCTCGTCATGTTCGCCGCCGCGTATCTCGCCGAAGTGGTGCGCGGCGGCCTGCAGGCGATCCCGCCGCACCAGTACGAATCGGCCGAAGCGCTCGGGCTCGGCTACTGGCAGCGCACGCTGTTCGTGATCCTGCCGCAGGCGCTGCGGATCGCGATCCCGCCGCTCGTGAACACCGTCATCGGCCTGCTCAAGGACACCTCGCTCGTGGTGGTGATCGGGCTGTTCGACCTGCTCACCTCGATCAAGGTGTCGCTGCAGGAGCCCGCCTGGACCGGCTTCGGTGTGGAGGCGTACCTTTTCGCCTCGGCGGTGTACTTCGCGTTCTGCTGGGCGTTGTCGCGCTACAGCCGCTCGCTCGAGCATCACCCGGCGCGCGCGGGCACCGGGCCCTCGCGATAGCGCGCGTAGGTGATGCGCGCGGGTCGCCGGCGCGAGGCGCTGTGCTAGACTGCTTGCGAGCGTAAAGCAACAAGAACAGGAGGGTTTTCATGGGTGCGATCTTCCAGTCGCTCGGCCGCACGATCAGCGCGGGCGTCGTGATCCTGATCGTCATCGCCCTCGTCGCCGGGACCTTCGGCAAGATGGGCGAATACGCGTGGTGGACGTTCTTCATGCGCTGGCTGCACGTGCTCACGGGCATCATGTGGATCGGGCTGCTGTGGTACTTCAACTTCGTCCAGACCCCGTCGATGCCGAAGATCCCCGACGAGCAGAAGCCGGCGATCACCAAAGTGATCGCCCCGGAGGCGCTGTTCTGGTTCCGTTGGGCGGCGCTCGCGACCGTGGTAACCGGCCTCATTCTCGCCCACATGAACGGCTATCTCGGCAAGGCGCTCAGCCTTTCGGCACCGTTCCATGCGATCGGGGTCGGCATGTGGCTTGCGCTGGTCATGGCGTTCAACGTCTGGTTCATCATCTGGCCGAACCAGAAGAAGGCGCTCGGCATCGTGCAGGTGGACGCGGACGCCAAGGCGAAGGCCGCGCGCATGGCGATGCTCACCTCGCGGTTCAACACGATGCTCTCGATCCCGATGCTCTACTGCATGGTCGCGCAGCAGAACAGCGGGCTGTAGGCGAGGCGCGCGACGACGGCGCGCGCGCAGGTCAGCGCGGAAGGAGTTTCTCGAGCCCGCGGACCTTCGTCCCCGGGGCGATGGCGCGCTCGGCGAACCAGCCCCGGTTCATCTCCAACGCATAGCGCACCGGCCGCGCCGCACAGTGCGAGCGCTCGCTGTGCGGCTCCATGTCCGCGATATTGACGATCGTTCCGGCGCGGTCGATGAACGCGACCGACAGCGGAATGTAGGTGTTTTTCATCCACATGCAGTGGATCGCGTCGTCGTCGAAGACGAAGACCATCCCCGCATTGCGCGCGAGCGACTTGCGGTACATCAGTCCCTGCATGCGCGCCGCGACCGTGTCGGCGACTTCGGCGCGCACCACGTGCATGCCGAGACCGAGCTCCACCACCGGCCGCTCCGCGTGCGCCGGAGCGGCGGCCGCGAGCACGGCGAAGAGGAACGCGCGCATCGGCCAAACGAAAAAGGCAGGGGGCGACCCCCCTGCCTTTCCGGCCACCTCGAGTTCGAGGTTACTTCTTCTCGGCCTTCTTCTCGTCCTTCTTCTTCTCGTCCTTCTTCTCGGTCTTCTTTTCGTCCTTCTTGTCCTGCGCGATCGCGTTCACGCTGCCGACGGCGAACAGCGCCGCAAGGACCATGGCGAGGTACTTCGTCATTTCGCTTTCTCCTGAGTGTCGTTGATTGGACGGGTTGGCGCGACGTCGCCGCCGCCCTTCCCGGCGTCGATTAACGCCCTCGACGCCGGTCGGTTGACCAGCGCAGCCGGGGAAAGCCCGTCGGTCCTCCCTGTGGGTGTCCCACGCAAGGCATTGTAAGGAAAAGGGGAATCGTCGGCAAACGACGCAACGCCTTGTTTTTTCTGCAAAATCTTTCCCCCGCAGGGTTCGCCGACGGTATAATTCGCGCTTTTCCAGCGCAGGAGCCAGCATGCCCTACCAGCACATCAAGGTCCCTGCCGACGGCGAAAAAATCCGCGTCAACCCGGACTACTCGCTGTCGGTGCCCGACAACCCGATCATCCCTTACATCGAGGGCGACGGCACCGGCGTCGACATCACGCCGGTGATGCTCAAGGTCGTCGACGCCGCCGTGAAAAAGGCCTACGGCGGCAAGCGGCGCATCGTCTGGATGGAGATGTACGCCGGCGAAAAGGCGTGCAAGGTCTATGGCGAAAACGTCTGGCTTCCGGACGAAACGCTCGAGGCGGCGCGCGAGTTCGTCGTCTCGATCAAAGGGCCGCTCACCACGCCCGTCGGCGGCGGCATTCGCTCGATCAACGTCGCGCTCCGCCAGGAGCTGGACCTGTACGTCTGCCTGCGTCCGGTGCGCTGGTTCCGCGGTGTGCCGAGCCCGCTCAAGGAGCCGCACAAGGTGGACATGGTGATCTTCCGCGAGAACTCGGAGGACATCTACGCCGGCATCGAATGGCCGGCGAACACCCCGGAGGCGAAGAAGGTGATCGACTTCCTCGTCAACGAGATGAAGGTCACCAAGATCCGCTTTCCGGCGACCTCCGCCATCGGCATCAAGCCCGTGTCCATCGAAGGCAGCGAGCGGCTGATCCGCAAGGCGCTGCAGTACGCGGTCGACAACGACCGCAGATCGGTGACCCTCGTGCACAAGGGCAACATCCAGAAGTTCACCGAAGGCGGGTTCCGCGACTGGGGCTACCGGCTCGCGCAGCGCGAGTTCGGCGCAAAGCCCATCGACGGCGGCCCGTGGTGCAGCTTCCGCAATCCGAAGACAGGCCGCGAGATCGTGGTGAAGGACGTGATCACCGACGCCTTTTTGCAGCAAATCCTGCTCCGGCCCGACGAGTACGACGTGATCGCCACGCTCAACCTGAACGGCGACTATATCTCGGACGCCCTCGCGGCCGAGGTCGGCGGTATCGGCATCGCACCCGGCGCGAACCTTTCGGACTCGGTGGCGATGTTCGAGGCTACCCACGGCACCGCCCCGAAGTACGCCGGCAAGGACTACGTGAATCCCGGCTCCGAGATCCTGTCGGCCGAGATGATGCTGCGCCACCTCGGATGGACGGAGGCGGCCGATACGATCATCCGGGCGATGGAGCGCACGATCGGCGAGAGAATCGTCACCTACGACTTCGCGCGGCTGATGGAGGGCGCGAAGCAGGTCTCCTGCTCCGGCTTCGGGCAGGCGATGATCGAACGGATGTAGCCGAGCGCCGCGCGGCGGCCGCCGCCCGCCGCCGCGCACGCCGGGCGGCCGCCGCCCGGCGCCCCGCGGGTCAGATCTTGTTGATGTTGGCCGCCTGCTTGCCCTTGGGCCCCTGCACGACGTCGAAGCTGACCTTCTGGCCCTCCTTCAGCGTCTTGAACCCCTGCATGTTGATGGCGGAGAAATGGGCGAACAGGTCTTCGCTGCCGTCGTCCGGCGTGATGAAGCCGTAGCCCTTCGCGTCGTTGAACCACTTCACGGTGCCTGTCGGCATTCAGGATCCTCCCGTCGTTTCGGGCACTCCAGGCGGTTACCCTCGGCCATGCTGGAACTCAAGACTCCTCCGCCCGTCCAATAAACGGTGCAACCGGCAGCCTGAATCCAAACACCCGCTGGCTTTTACGCGCGTTCCCGAACGTCGTCAAGAGGGCGCAGGCGGCGCGTTCCCCGCGAAAAGAAGCGTTTTTCCGGCGCTGGACGGTTTGCACCGGGCGCGCGCATTGTTTTAGGATACAAACACGACGGACCACACAGCACGGAGCACGGCACAACCGACAGCAGGGCATCGCCTATGCAGCACAGGGACGACGCGGTTCTGGAGGCGAAGAAGGGCAAAGTCAAGCCCCCGCCCATGTACAAGGTGATGCTGCTCAACGACGACTACACCCCGATGGAATTCGTCGTGATCGTGCTGCAGAAGTTCTTCGGGATGAGCCGCGAGCGCGCCACCCAGGTGATGCTGAAGGTGCACCACGAAGGTATCGGCGTATGCGGGGTTTTCACGCGCGACGTCGCGAGCACGAAGGTCGCGCAGGTCGCGGGCTACGCCCGCAAGCACCAGCACCCGCTGCAGTGCATCATGGAGGAAACGTAGCGTGATCGCCCAAGAACTCGAGGTCAGCCTTCACATGGCGTTCGTCGAGGCGCGCCAGAAGCGCCACGAGTTCATCACGGTCGAGCACCTGCTCCTTGCGCTGCTCGACAACCCGACCGCGGCGGAGGTGCTGCGCGCCTGCGGCGCCAACATGGAGGAGCTGCGGCGCAACCTCGCCCAGCATATCGCCGAGCAGACGCCGCGCATCGCGCCGGACCGCGAGGTGGACACGCAGCCGACGCTCGGCTTCCAGCGCGTGATTCAGCGCGCGATCCTGCACGTGCAGTCCTCGGGCAAGAAGGAAGTGACCGGCGCGAACGTGCTGGTCGCGATCTTCGGCGAGAAGGACTCGCACGCGGTGTATTTCCTGCAGCAGCAGGGCATCACGCGCCTCGACGTCGTCAACTACATTTCGCACGGTATCACCAAGACGCCGCAGGTCCAGCACGGCCGGACCGAGCAGGACGAGCAGGAGGGCGAGGCGCACAGCGCGAACAGCCCGCTCGACACCTACACCGTCAACCTGAACGCGCTCGCGCTCGCCGGCAAGATCGACCCGCTGATCGGTCGCGAACGCGAACTCGAACGCGTCATCCAGACCCTGTGCCGGCGGCGCAAGAACAACCCGTTGCTCGTCGGCGAAGCCGGCGTGGGCAAAACGGCGATCGCCGAGGGACTTGCGCGCCGCATCGTCGAGGGGAACGTCCCCGAGCTGCTCGCCCGCTGCACGGTCTATTCGCTCGACATGGGGGCGCTTCTGGCCGGCACCAAGTACCGCGGCGACTTCGAGCAGCGGCTGAAGGCGGTGCTGAAGCAGCTCGTCGACAACCCGAACGCGATCCTGTTCATCGACGAGATCCACACCGTGATCGGCGCCGGCGCCGCCTCCGGCGGCACGCTCGATGCGTCGAACCTGCTCAAGCCGGCGCTCAACTCCGGGCAGCTGAAGTGCATCGGCGCGACCACGTACGCCGAGTACCGCGGCGTGTTCGAAAAGGACCACGCGCTGTCGCGCCGTTTCCAGAAGATCGACATCGTCGAGCCGTCGGTCGAGGAGACGATCGAGATCCTGAAGGGCCTGAAATCGCGCTTCGAGGCGCACCACAGCGTCAAGTACACCGCGAGCGCGCTCGCGAGCGCCGCCGAACTCGCGGCGAAGTACATCAACGACCGGCACCTGCCCGACAAGGCGATCGACGTCATCGACGAGGCGGGCGCCGCGCAGCGCATCCAGCCGAAGGCCAAGCAGAAGAAGGTGATCGGCAAGGCCGAGATCGAGGAGATCGTCGCCAAGATCGCCCGCATCCCGCCGCGCAGCGTCTCCTCCGACGACCGCAGCGCGCTCGCCAACCTCGAGCGCGACCTGAAATCCGTGGTGTTCGGTCAGGACCCGGCGATCGAAGCGCTCGCCGCCGCGATCAAGATGGCGCGCTCGGGCCTCGGCAACCCGCAGAAGCCGATCGGCCGCTTCCTGTTCTCCGGCCCGACCGGCGTCGGCAAGACGGAGGTCGCGCGCCAGCTCGCCTACTGCATGGGCATCGAGCTCGTGCGCTTCGACATGTCGGAGTACATGGAGCGGCACGCGGTGTCGCGCCTGATCGGCGCGCCGCCCGGCTACGTCGGCTTCGAGCAGGGCGGGTTGCTCACCGAGGCGATCACGAAGAAGCCGTATTCGGTGCTGCTCCTCGACGAGATCGAGAAGGCGCACCCGGACATCTTCAACGTGCTGCTGCAGGTGATGGACCACGGCACGCTCACCGACAATAACGGCAGGAAGGCCGACTTCCGCAACGTGATCCTCATCATGACCACCAATGCGGGCGCCGAATCGCTCGCGAAAAACCCGATGGGGTTCGCGCCGTCGGCGAAGACGGGCGACGAGATGGAGGCGATCAAGCGGCTGTTCACGCCCGAGTTCCGCAACCGGCTCGACGCGATCATTTCGTTCCGGCCGCTCGACCACGACATCATCCTGCGCGTGGTCGACAAGTTCCTGATGCAGCTCGAGGAGCAGCTCGCGGAGAAGAAGGTCGAGGCGCACTTCACCGCGAAGCTGAAGGCGCACCTCGCCCGCCGCGGGTTCGATCCGCTGATGGGGGCGCGGCCGATGGCGCGCCTCATCCAGGACACGATCCGGCGGGCGCTCGCCGACGAGCTGCTCTTCGGTCGGCTGCAACACGGCGGCCGCGTCACGATCGACGTGGACGCCGCCGACAAGATCGTGCTTCAGTTCGACGAGCAGCCGGCGCCCGCGGCCCCGGTCGCCCCGGTCGCCTGACGCCCCGGCCGCGCGCTCGCTCGCCGCGCGCCCGGGCGTTCATTGATCGGCCGATAAGGCGGTGCTCGGCTTGACAGCGCGCGCACCGCGAGCAGAAACTAGCCGCGCACCTCGCGCATACTGGGGGAGGAACCGATGCGAACCGTACTCGTCAGCGCCGCCGCGCTCTGCGTCATCGCGAGCGGCGCCGCCGCGCAGGACAACGTTCACGCGCGCAACCTCGCGGCATCCTGCGCCATGTGTCACGGCACCGACGGCCGCGGCGCCGGCGGCTTCGAGCCGCTCGCCGGCATGCCGAAGGCCGACCTCGTGCGCAAGGTGATCGAGTTCCGCGACGGCAAGCGGCCGGCCACCGTGATGCATCAGATCGGCAAGGGCTACACCGATCGCGAAATCGAGCTGATCGCCGAGTATTTCTCGACCCGCCGGAGGTAGCCGTCATGAAGCGCACATTCGACCGACGCGAGTTCCTGAAATTGAGCGGCGCCGCGGCGGCGCTCGCCCTCGCCGGCTGCGCCGGCAGCGCCGCGAAAGCGCGAGTGGTGGTCGTCGGCGGCGGATACGGCGGCGCGACCGCCGCGAAATACATCCGGCTCTGGGATCCGGCGATCGAGGTGATCCTGGTCGAGCGCGAAAGCGCGTTCGTGTCCTGCCCGATGTCGAACCTCGTGCTGGGCGGCTTCACGACCATGGATCGCATCCGCCACGGCTACGACGGGCTGCGCCGCCACGGCGTGCAGGTCGTGCACGACGACGTGACCGCGATCGATACGGCGAAGCGGACCGTGAAGCTCGCGCGCGGGGCGGATCTCACGTACGACCGCCTGATCGTCGCGCCGGGCATCGATTTCATGTTCGGAGAGATCGCCGGCTACGAGGAGGCGATGAACGCCGGTCGGGTGCTGCACGCCTGGAAGGCGGGGCCGCAGACCGCGGCGCTGCGCCGCCAGCTCGAAGAGATGCGCGACGGCGGCGTCGTGGCGATCTCGGTTCCGCTCGTTCCCTATCGCTGCCCGCCGGGGCCGTACGAGCGCGCGAGCCAGATCGCGGCCTATCTCAAGAAGGCGAAACCGCGCTCGAAGGTTCTCGTGCTCGATGCCAATCCGGACCTGGTGTCCAAGGGGGCGCTGTTCAAGCGGGCGTGGGACGACCTCTACAAGGGAACGCTGGAATACCGCGGCAGCGCGCGCGTGGTCGGCGTCGACGCGCGCACCATGACCGCGCGGCTGGAGGTCGAGGACGTCAAGGCCGACGTGCTGAACATCCTGCCGCCGCAGCGCGCGGGCGACATCGCGGTGCGCGCCGGCCTTGCGACCGCCGGCAACCGCTGGTGCGAGGTCGACTGGATGACGATGGAAGCGAAAGCGGCCAAAGGCGTGCACGTGCTCGGCGACGCGACGCTGTCGGCGCAAGGAATGCCGAAGTCGGGCAGCATGGCGAACCAGCACGGTAAGCTCGCCGCAGCCGCGGTGGTCGCGCTCCTGAACGGCCAGGCGCCGGATCCGTCGCCCAAGATCGTCAACACGTGCTACAGCATGGTGTCGGAGACCGAGGCGATCCGGGTCTCGTCGGTGCACGCCTGGGACGCGGATCAGAAGACGCTCATCCCGGTGAAGGGAGCAGGCGGCGTCTCGTCGGCCCGCAGCGAGCTGGAGGGCCGCTACGCCTGGGCCTGGGCCGAGAACATCTGGCAGGACACGCTCGGCTAAACCGCAGGCCACCCCGCGCGCGGCCTGCGCCCTACTCCAGGCCGCTCAGGTACTCGGCGACCGCAGCGATCTCGGCGTCGGTCATTTTCGCGGCGATGGTGTGCATCACCGCGTTGTCGTTGGTGCGTTCGCGGGAACCGAAGTTCTTGAGCTGCGCCGCGAGGTAGGCGGCCACCTGCCCGGCGAGGCGCGGAAGGCTTTCGGTGCCCTCGCCGCGCTCGCCGTGGCAGCCGACGCAGGCGGCGACCTCGGTCGCGGCGCCGCCGCGATGGTAGATAAGCATGCCCTGCGCGGCGAGTTTCGCATCGGCGGTGGGCTGCCGTTCGCTCTTCTGCCGGCTGAAATAGAGCGCGAGCGCGCGGATGTCCTCGGCGCCGAGGTTCGCGACCATCGGCTGCATCACGGTGCTCCGGCGTTCGCCGGACTTGAAGTTGTTGAGCTGCTTGACGAGGTAGGCGGCGTTCTGGCCCGCCAGCCGGGGCGAAGTCTCGCTGCCGGTCTCGCCGCGCATGCCGTGACAGAGAAAACAGGAGCCGGCGACGATCTTGCGCGCGCGCTCGAGCGCCGCCTCCTCGGCGCCGACCGCGTGCGCCGCAAGGAGCGCGAGCAGCGTCGCGAGCGCCGCGCGCCGCAACGAGTGCAGCCCCGCCCGCGCGCCCGAGGCGCGGCGCAGCCGTCCGCCGTCGCGCGCGAGGCAGCCCATCGTCGCGGTCAACGTCCGGTGCTGCCGAAGCCGCCCGCGCCGCGCGACGAGGACGCGAACGCCTCGACGACATTCAGCTCGACCTGCACGACCGGCACGACGACGAGCTGCGCGACGCGATCGAGCGGCTGCACGACGAAGCGCTCGCGTCCCCGGTTCCACAGCGAGACTATCACTTCGCCCTGGTAGTCCGAGTCGATCAGCCCGACGAGGTTGCCGAGCACGATGCCGTTCTTCGCGCCGAGCCCTGAGCGCGGCAGCAGCATCGCGCAGTAGCCCGGATCGCCGATGTGGATCGCGATCCCGGTCGGCACGAGCCGGCTGTCGCCCGGCTCGAGCGCGAGCGGCGCCTCGAGGCAGGCGCGCAGATCGAGCCCCGCCGCACCGGGCGTCGCGTAGCGGGGCAGCATCGCGCCGATGCGCGGATCGAGCACCCGGACGTCGAGCCGCATCAGCGCGCCTGCGGCAGCAACGCGGCGACGTGCGCGACCAGGCGGCGCGCGAGCTCGAGCTTCGGCGCGCGCCCGAGCGGGTGCGCGCCGCGCGCATCGAACAGCGTGATCTCGTTGTCGTCGGCGCCGAGTGCCTGCGGCGCGAGGTTCGCCGCAAGGAGCGGCACCCCTTTTTTGCGCCGCTTGGCCTCGGCGTTCGCCGAGAGGTTTTCGCTCTCGGCCGCAAAACCGACGCAGAACGGCGCGTTTTGCTGCGCCGTCACCCAGGCGAGGATGTCCGGATTCGGCTCGAGCTCGATCGCGAGGCGGCCGAGCCCTTCGCGCTTGATCTTCGCCTGCGCCGGCTGCCTCGGCCGGAAGTCGGCCACCGCGGCGACGGCGAAAAACACGTCGCAACCCCCGACGTTTTCCCTGACCGCCTCGAACATCTCGCGCGCGGTGCGCACCGGCACGCGCCGCACGCCCCAGGGCGCAGCGAGCGCGACCGGACCGCTCACCAGGGTGACCTCCGCGCCCGCCTCGCGCGCCGCGCGCGCGACCGCGTAGCCCATCTTGCCCGAGCTGCGATTGGTGACCACGCGCACCGGGTCTATCGGCTCCTCGGTCGGGCCCGCGGTCACGAGCACGCGCTTGCCCGCGAGCAGCTTCGGCTGGAACGCCGCCTCGATCTCGGCGAGCAGCGCCTCGGGCTCGAGCATGCGGCCCATGCCGGTCTCGCCGCAGGCCTGGTCGCCCGCCACCGGGCCGGCGACGAGCACGCCGTCGGCGCGCAGGCGTTCGACGTTGCGCTGCGTCGCCGGGTTCTCCCACATCTCGACGTTCATCGCCGGCGCGACGAGCAGCGGACAGCGGCGCGCGAGCACCAGCGCCGAGAGCAGGTCGTCGGCGAGACCGGCCGCCGCCTTCGCGAGGAAGTCGGCGCTCGCGGGCGCGACCGCGATCAGCTCGCGGTCGCGCGAGAGCGCGATATGGCCCATCGCGTCGCGCACGCGCGCGTCCCACAGGTCGGTCCACACCGGCTGACCGGTGAGCGCCTGCAGCGTCGTCGGCGCGAGAAAGCGCGTCGCGGCGTCGGTCATCGCCGCCCGCACCTCGGCACCCGCCTTGACGAGCAGACGGGCGAGCTCGGCGGCCTTGTAGGCGGCGATGCCGCCGGTCAGGCCGAGCAGGATCTTTTTGCCGTGCAGTGTCATCGCGCCCGCGCCGGCGGCGTTATGCGGGTGGCGCGATTCTAAGGCAAGGGTCCCGCGATGGCGATTCCGGACTGGCCGAGCGCCGAGCGGCCGCGCGAGCGACTGGCGGCGCACGGCGCGCAGGCGCTGAGCGATGCGGAGCTGCTCGCGCTTTTCTTGCGCACCGGCGTGCGCGGGAAGAGCGCGGTCGCCCTCGCGCGCGACCTGCTCGCCGCCGCCGGCGGGCTCGCGGGGCTGTTCGCGGGCCTCGCGCGCCTCGGACGCGTGCCCGGACTCGGCCCGGCCAAGCGCGCGCAGCTTGCGGCGGTGCTCGAAGTCGCCCGGCGCGTGCTCGCCGCCGAGCTGCGCGCGGGCGCCGCGCTCGCCACGCCCGCCGCGGTGCGCGACTATCTGCGCATGCTGCTCGGCGACCGCCCGCACGAAGTCTTCGTCTGCCTGTGGCTCGACGCGCAGCACCGCGTCATCCGCTGCGAGGAGCTGTTCCGCGGCACGCTCACGCAGGCGAGCGTCTATCCGCGCGAGGTCGTGAAGGCGGCGCTCGCGGCGAACGCGGCGGCGGTGATCTTCGCGCACAACCATCCTTCCGGCGTCGCGCAGCCGTCGCGCGCCGACGAGCTGCTCACGCGTTCGCTGAAGGAGGCGCTCGCGCTGGTCGACGTGCGCGTCCTCGACCATTTCATCGTCGCCGGCGGGACCGCGCTTTCGTTCGCCGAGCGCGGATTGCTGTGACAGCGGGGCGCGCGTATAATGCGCGCCTTTTCGTAGGGGGTGCGGCATGGCCCGAGTCTGCGAAGTCACCGGCAAGAAACCCATGCGAGGCAACCTCGTCTCGCACGCGAACAACAAGACGACGCGCATCTTCCAGCCCAACCTGCACTACCGCCGGTTCTGGCTGGAGAGCGAGAAGCGCTGGGTGCGGCTGCGCGTGTCCACCGCCGGCCTGCGGCGCATCGACAAGCTCGGCCTGGAGGCGGTGCTCGCGGAAATCAGGGCGAAGCGCCGCGCCGCGTAGACGGAGCCGCCCGATGCGCGAAAAGATCAAGCTCGAATCGACCGCCGGCACCGGTCACTTCTACACCACCACCAAGAACAAGCGCACCACGCCGGACAAGCTGGAACTGCGCAAGTACGACCCGAAGGCGCGCAAGCACGTGCTCTATCGGGAAGCGAAGCTGAAGTAGTCCGGCGCACGCCGCGGATCAGAAGCCCGCGGGGCGCGGGTTTTTTTCGTCGCGCCGGCGCTCAGGTGTAGGAGCGCAGGCGCATCGAGAACGCGACCAGCGGCGCGATGCCGCTCGATTCGGCGCGTTGACACCAGTCCTGCAGCTGGCGCACGAGGTCCGCGCGCGTCGCGCTCGAGCGCGCCCAGATCGCGGCCAGCTCCTCGCGCATCGCGACCAGCGTCGTCAGCGCGCGCGAGTTCCTGAGCGCCGCGGCGAGCCGCGCACGCTCCGCCTCGGAAGCCGCCTGCGCGCGCAGCAGGCAACGCTTGAGCGATTTCAGCATCTCCGCCTCGTGCGGCGACCAGCGCCGCAGGCGCGCGAGCTCCGCGCGGTAGGTCTTGCGGATCGAGCGCGCGTAATGCGCGAGCACGTCGTAGCGGTTGGCGATCACCGCCTGCAGCGTCTTCTCGCTCACCGGCTGCGGCGCTTCCAGCCGCGGCGTCGGCGCGACCTTCTTCACGCGGGCGAGCCCGAGAAGCTCGAGCGCGCGGATGTAGAGCCAGCCGAGATCGAACTCGTACCACTTCATCGAGAAGCGCGCCGACGCGGGGTACGCGTGATGGTTGTTGTGCAGCTCCTCACCGCCGATGAGGATGCCCCACGGCACGATGTTGCGGCTCGCATCGGGTGCCGGCACGTCCCAGTTGCGGTAGCCCCAGTAGTGCCCGACGCCGTTGATGACGCCCGCGGCCCAGAACGGAATCCACACGATCTGGACGAGGAAGATGAGCAGGCCCGGGACGAGCCCGAACAAGGCGACGTCGATCGCG
>JAOAFL010000042.1 GCA_026416295.1 Burkholderiales bacterium
CGGCAAGGCCGCGGGCGAGCTCCTGCCACACGCGCTCCGGCACCAGGTGATCGACCTCGCCCGCCTCGACCATGCGGCGCATGAGCGCCATCGTCTCGTCGGCGACGCGAAAGCCGTAGCGCGCGGCAAAGCGCGCCACCCGCAGGATGCGCACCGGGTCTTCGGCGAACGCCTCGCTCACGTGGCGCAGGACGCCGGCGGCGATGTCGCGCGCGCCGCCGAACGGGTCGATCAGCCGACCGTCTTCGTCGCGCGCCATCGCGTTGATCGTGAGATCGCGCCGCGCGAGGTCCTCTTCCAGGGTCACTTCCGGAGCGCAGTACACCGTGAAGCCGCGGTAGCCGCGCCCGCTCTTTCGCTCGGTGCGCGCGAGCGCGTACTCCTCGCCGGTGACCGGATGCAGGAAAACCGGAAAGTCGCGCCCCACCGGGCGAAACCCCGCCGCGGTCATCTGCTCCGGCGTCGCCCCGACCACGACCCAGTCGCGGTCGGCGACCGGAAGGCCGAGCAGCTCGTCGCGAACCGCGCCGCCGACGACGTACGCCTTCACCGCCGCGCGCGCCAGCGCAGCTGCGGGTAGCGCTCGCGCACCCCCGAGGGCGCAAGCCACGCCGGCGCGGCCGCCTCGAGCGGTGTGGCGCGGAGCCCGAACGGCAGCGGCTGGTCGGTGACGCTCGGCACCTGCATCGAGCGCAGGTTGTCGCGCGTGAGAAGCGGCACCGGCATCGCGAGCTCCATCGCGCGCGCCTGCAGCCGCGCCGCCCAGTCGGGAAGCCCGATCACGAGGCGCCGCCGGCCGGTGAGCCGACAGACGTACTCGACCAGCTCGCGCAGCCGGTAGCGGCGCGGCCCGCCCAGCTCGAACACCTTGCCGGCGGCATCGCGCGCCTCGAGCGCCGCAACCAGCGTCGCCGCGACGTCGCCGACGTAGACCGGCTGAAAGAGCGCCTGCGGACAGGCGAGCGGCAGCACCGGAAACCAGCGCGCAAGCTGCGCGAAGAGGTTGAGGAACCGGTCCTCCGGGCCGAAGATCACCGACGGGCGGAACACGGTGACCGCAAGGTCGTCGGCGGCGAGCACCGCGCGCTCGCCGTAGCCCTTCGAGCGCAGGTACTCCGAGGGCGCATCGGTCGCCGCCCCGATCGCGCTCACGTGAAGAAGCCGACCGACGCCCGCGTCCCGGCAGGCGGAGACGGCGGCGAGCGCGAGTTCCACGTGCGCGGCGGCGAAATCCGGCCCGTAGTCGTTCGGGCCGCGCTCGCGGCCGCGCCGGCTGTGCAGCACCCCGACCAGATTGATCAGCGCGTCCTTTCCGCGCGCAAGGCGCGCGAGCGTGCGCGCATCGCCCACGTCGCATTCGACCACCTCGACGGTCGGCAGGAGCAGGAGGTGCTTTGCCCGCTCGTAACGGCGCGTCGGGACGGTGACGCGCGCACCGCGCGCCGCGAGCTGCGCGATCAGGTGCCGGCCGACGAATCCCGAGCCGCCGAGAACGAGAAAGCTGCGGTTTCGCATCGCGCCGGCCCGGTTACGGCAGTTCCTCGTTCACGCGCTCGGCCGGGTTGCGCGCGGGCACGGTGCCTAGCCGCTCCTTGAGCGGCACGACGCGCCCGCCGTAGAGCTGCGCGTAGTACATCGTGTTCGCCATCACCTTCTTCACGTAGTCGCGCGTCTCCTTGAACGGGATCGTTTCGACGTAGATCGCGCCTTCGAGCGGCCGGGCGTCGCGCCAGCGCCGCGCGCGGCCGGGGCCGGCGTTGTAGGCGGCGAGCGCGAGCACCGGATGGCCCAGCTCGTCGAGCACGAACTTCAGGTAGCGCGTGCCGAGCGCGATGTTCGTCTCCGGCTCGTTCACGCGCCCGGCGTGGTAGCCGGCGAGTCCGATCCGACGCGCGACCCAGCTCGCGGTGGCGGGCATCAGCTGCATCAGCCCCTGCGCGCCCGCCGAGGAGCGGGCGTTCACGACGAAGCGGCTTTCCTGGCGCACGAGCCCGAGCAGCCACGCCTCCTCCAACCCGTATTCGCGCCCGCGCTCGCGCAGCGTCTCGGCGAACGGCGCGAGATAGCGCAGCCGGAAGTTGTGCCGGTGCACGGTGCGCTCGGCGGTGTTGATCGCGCGGTCGTAGAGTTCGTGGCGGCGGGCGAGTTCGGCCGCAGCGAGCAGCTCCTCGTCGGCGAGCGCGCGCACCGAGAACGCCCACTCGCGCGCCGCCTCGCCGCGCAGGCCGAGCCGGTAGAGCGCGAGCGCGCGCGCAAGGCCCGGGTTGCGCGCCGCGGCGGCGACCTCTTCCTCCGCAGGCACGTGAAACGGCTCGGGCGGGGCCGGGATGTAGCCGAGCTCCTCGGCCGCGAGAATGCCGTAGAAGTGCGGCTCGCCCGCGTGACGCAGGAAGTAGGCGCGCGCGCCGTCTGTGGCCCCTTGCGCCGCGAGCGCCCGGCCGTACCAGTAGCTCCAGACCGGCTCGCGCCGCGTCGCCGCGCTCATCGCGTCCACCGCGACGCGCACCGCCTGCCAATCGAGCGCGCGAAGCGCCGCGCGCGCCTTCCAGGCGAGCTGGTCGTCGGTGAGCGCCGCCCCCTCGGCGCGTCGGTACCAGTCGAGCGCCTGCGGGTGCTGGCGGCGCGCGGCAAGGTGCGCAACGAGCCCCCAACCGTAGCGCCGGTCGGCCTCGGGAAGGCGCCGGCCGAAGTCGCCGCCGAGCGCCGCGGCTGCGCCCTCGAGGTCGGCGCGCGCAAACCGCGCGAGCGCGAAAAGCGCCATCTCGCGCGCGGCGCGCCGCGCAAAATCGCGCGTCGGCTGGGCGATGAGCCGCTGCGGCGCGGTCGCGGCGATCGAAAACGTGCGCTCGTCGGGCGCCTCGCCCGCCGGCAGCCACGCGAACGCGCGCCGCGCCGCCTGCAGCTGCTCGTTCGCGAGCAGCAGCCGCACGCGCCGCCAAGGCGCTTCGCGATCGACGAGCCGCGCGCGCAGCAGCTCGCCCGCGAGCAGCTGGCACGCCTCGGGCAGATCGCGCGGCTCTTCCCAGATCTCGCGCGCCTCGGCGGCGACGGTCGCGTCGCCGCGCGCAAGCCGCGCGCGCCAAGCGTAGCAGCGGATTTCGAGGTCGTCCTGCACGAGCGGCCCGAGTTCGCGCTCGAAACGCGGCCAGTCGCCGCGCCGTCCGAGCTCCTTCAGCCACTCGCCGCGCAGCCGGTCGGCGAGGTAGCTTCCGGCGTGGCGCGCAAGGAACGCGCCGACGTCCTCGGGTTGCGCGTCCGAGAGCCGCAGCGCGAGCTGCCAGTACTCGACGTAGGGCGCGAGCGGGTGGCCGTCGAGCGCGGCCGCGATGCGCGCAAGCCGCGCGGCGTCGCCGGCGCGCCAGGCGGCGTGCGCCGCGAGGATCGCCTCGTCCGGATCGGGACCCTTCGCGCGCTTGGCGTTCGGCTGCGCCGCCGCCGGCAGCGCGCAGGCGAGCGCTGCTATAGTGAGCAAACGCGCGAGAAGCACGCGAAAAAGCATAGCACCGGCGATGCAGGGCCGCGAACTCTTCGACTGGCGGCGCAGCGAGCGCGCGCGGCTCGTCGCTCTGCGCGAGGCGCTCGATCCGGCGACGCGCGCGGCGTTCCGGCGGCGCATCGACGCGACGCTCGAGCGTGCGTTTCCGGCGCTCGCGCGCGGCGTGGTCGCGATCTGCTGGCCGATGCGCGGCGAGTACGACGCGCGCCACCTCGCGCGCCGGCTGCGCGCTCGCGGCGCGACGATCGCGCTGCCGGTGGTGGTCGCGCCGCGCGCGCCGCTCGAATTCCGCGCCTGGTGGCCCGGCGCGCCGATCGCCCCGGGGCCGCTCGGCATCGCGCAGCCGTGCGGCACGCCGCGCGTCTTGCCCGAGGCGGTGCTTCTGCCGGTGGTCGGCTGGGACCCGCAGGGCTATCGCCTCGGCTACGGCGGCGGCTACTTCGACCGCACGCTCGCGGCGAGCGACCCGCGTCCGTCGGCGATCGGGGTCGGCTACGAACTGTCCCGCGTGCAGACCGTTCATCCGCAGCCTTGGGATGTGCCGCTCGACTGGCTGGTGACCGAGCGCGGTCTGTACCGGCGCGAGCGCGGCGCGCTCGTCTTTCTCGGCGAGCCGGCGGCGGCCGCGTCCGCGGGCTAGAGCAGAAACAGGCGGTAGGCCGGGTTCCGCGTCTCGTCGGCGTACGGGTAGCCGAGGCGCGCGAGAAACCGGCGGAAGTCGCCCATCTCGTGCCGCGGCACCTGCATGCCGACGAGCACGCTGCCGTAGTCGGCGCCGTGGTTGCGGTAGTGAAACAGGCTGATGTTCCAGCTCGGGTTCATCGCCGAGAGGAACTTCATGAGCGCGCCCTGGCGCTCGGGGAACTCGAAGCGGTAGAGCAGTTCGTTTTCGGCGAGCGCGGAGCGCCCGCCCACCATGTGGCGAACATGGGCCTTCGCGATCTCGTTGTCCGAGAGGTCGAGGGTGCGGCAGCCGGCGCGCTCAAGCCGCCGCACGATGCGCGCGGTCTCCTCGCGCCCGTGCACGCTCACCCCCACGAAGATGTGCGCGACCTCGGGGCTCGAGATGCGGTAGTTGAACTCGGTGATGTTGCGGTTGCCGAGTGCCTTCAGGAACCGGCGGAAGCTGCCGCGGCGCTCCGGGATCGTCACCGCGAGCACCGCCTCGCGGTGCTCGCCCAGTTCCGCCTGCTCGGCGACGAAGCGCAGCCGATCGAAGTTGGTGTTCGCGCCGGAGGCGACGGCGACGAGCGTTTTGCCGCGCACACCGCGGCGCTCGACCCAGGCTTTCGCCCCCGCGACCGCGAGCGCCCCGGCCGGTTCCAGCACCACGCGCGTGTCCTCGAACACGTCCTTGATCGCCGCGCAGATCTCGTCGGTGTCGACGAGCACCATCTCGTCCACCCGCCGGCGCGCAAGGCGAAAGGTCTCGGCGCCCACTTTCTTCACCGCGACCCCGTCGGCGAAGAGCCCGACGTGGTCGAGCGCGACGCGCCGGCCGGCCGCGAGCGAGCGCGCCATCGCGTCGGCGTCCTCGGGCTCGACGCCGACGATGCGCACCTGCGGCCGCAGGCGCTTCACGTAGGCGGCGATGCCGGCGATCAGTCCGCCGCCGCCCACCGGGACGAACACCGCGTCGATCGGCCGGCTCGCCTGGCGCAGGATCTCCATGCCGATCGTGCCCTGCCCGGCGATCACGTCCGGGTCGTCGTAGGGATGGACGAACGCGAGGCCCCGCCGGCGCTTGAGGGCGAGCGCGTGCGCGTACGCTTCGTCGTAGGTGTCGCCGTGGAGCACGACCTCGGCGCCACGCGCGTGCACCGCCTCGACCTTGATGCGCGGCGTGGTGACCGGCATCACGATCACCGCCCGGCAGCCGAGTTTCTGCGCCGCGAGCGCCACGCCTTGCGCGTGGTTGCCGGCGCTCGCAGCGATCACGCCGCGGCGAAGCTGCGCAGGCGAAAGCCGCGCCATCTTGTTGTAGGCGCCGCGCAGCTTGAAGGAGAACACCGGCTGCAGGTCCTCGCGCTTGAGCATCAGCCGGTTGCCGAGCCGGCGCGAGAGCGCCGGGGCGACTTCGAGCGGCGTTTCCTCGGCGACCTCGTAGACGCGCGCAGCGAGGATGCGTTCGAGGTAATCGTCGCGCGGCATCGAAAAAGCCTAGCACACCGGTGCGCGCCGCCCGGGCGGTCTTCGTGCGCGCGCGGCCGCGCGGCGCGCTACGCGGGCTCGAGCTTCGCGACCGCGACCGCGAGCCACTTGACGCCCTCGCGGCCGAAGTTCACCTGAACGCGCGCCTCCGCGCCGTCGCCTTCGGCATCGACGATGACGCCCGCGCCGAACTTCGGATGCACGACGCTCTGGCCGACGCGAAAGCCGCCCGCGGGCGCGCCCGCGCGCGCCGGCCGACGCGCCTGCGGTGCGCGCGCCGCCGGCGCCGGTTCCGGCCGCCGCGGCGCGAGCCATCGCACGAGACCCGGCGGGATCTCGTCGAGGAACCGCGACGGCAGCGCGTAGCGCGTCTGGCCGTGCAGCATGCGGGTGCGCGCGTACGACAGATAGAGCCTGTGCCGCGCGCGCGTGATCGCGACGTAGGCGAGCCGCCGCTCCTCTTCCAGCCCGTCGCGCTCGGCGAGGCTCTGCTCGTGCGGAAAAAGACCGTCCTCGAGGCCGGCGAGAAACACCGCGTCGAACTCCAGGCCCTTCGCCGCGTGCACCGTCATCAGCTGCAGCGCCTCGCGCCCTTCGCCCGCCTGGTGTTCGCCCGCTTCGAGCGCCGCGTGCGCGAGGAACGCGTTCAGCGGATCGAGCGCTTCGCCCTCGGGGTCGCCGGCGCCGGTCGCAAGGCCGCTCGCGCGCTCCTCGGCGGCGAAGGTCGCGGCGGCGTTCACGAGCTCGCCGAGGTTTTCGAGCCGCTCGGCGCCCTCGCGCTCGGCGCGGTAGTGCGCTTCCAGACCGCTCGCCGCGATCACGTGCGCGACCTGCTCGGCGAGCGCAAGCCCCGCGGTCTCAGCGCGAAGCCGCACGACGAGGTCGCGAAACGCGCCGAGCGCCTGGCGCGCGCGGCCTTCGAGCGCCTCGACCGCCTGCCACAGGCTCTCGCCGCGCGCGCGCGCCGCGTCGGCGAGGACTTCGAGCGTTCTCGCGCCGATGCCGCGCGGCGGGAAATTCGCGACGCGCAGGAACGCCGCATCGTCGCCGGGATGCGCGAGCAGGCGCAGGTACGCGAGCGCGTGCTTCACCTCGGCGCGCTCGAAAAAGCGCAGGCCCCCGTAGACGCGGTAAGGCAGCCCGGCGGTAAAGAGCGCGTGCTCGATCACCCGCGACTGGGCGTTCGAGCGGTAGAGCACCGCGATCGCCGACAGCGGCACGCCCGAGCGCGCGAGCGCCTGCGCCTGCTCGACGACGAACGCCGCCTCCTCGGCATCGGACTCGGCTTCGTAGACGACGAGCGGCTCGCCGGCGCCCGCCTCGGTCCACAGGTTCTTGCCGAGGCGGTGGCGGTTGCGCGCGATCAGCGCGTTCGCCGCCGCGAGGATGTTGCCGTGCGAGCGGTAGTTGCGCTCGAGGCGCACCAGCCGCCGCACGCCGAACTCGCGCTCGAAGTCGGCCATGTTGCCCACGTGCGCGCCGCGGAAGCGGTAGATCGACTGGTCGTCGTCGCCGACGGCGAACACCGCCGCGCCGCCCGAGGCGAGCAGCTTCAGCCAGCGGTACTGCAGGCGGTTGGTGTCCTGGAACTCGTCGACGAGGATGTGCCGAAAGCGCGCCGCGTAGTGCTCGCGCAGCAGCGCGTTGCGCGCGAGCAGCTCGTAGCTCGCGAGCAGCAGCTCGGCGAAATCGGCCACGCCCTCGCGCCGGCACTGCTCGTCGTAGGCGGCGTACAGTTCGATCCAGCGGCGTTCGCGGGCATCGGCGGGCGCGATCTCGCCCGCGCGCAGTCCCTCTTCCTTGCGCGCGTTGATGTACGCCTGGACCTCGCGCGGCGAATCGCGCTCCGGGTCCGCGCCGAGCGCGCGCAGGACGCGCTTTACCGCCGCGAGCTGGTCCTGCGCGTCCAGAATCTGGAACTCGCGCGGCAGCCCCGCCTCGCGGTGGTGCGCGCGCAGCATGCGGTTCGCCAGACCGTGAAACGTCCCGATCCACATGCCGCGCGGATCGAACGCGAGCATCGCGGCCAGACGCACGTACATCTCGCGCGCGGCCTTGTTCGTGAAGGTGACCGCGAGCACGCCGGCGGGCGAGACGCGACCGCTATTCACGAGCCAGGCGATGCGCGTCGTGAGCACGCGCGTCTTTCCGCTGCCGGCGCCGGCGAGAACGAGCAGGTGTTCGTCGGGCGCGGTGACCGCGGCGAGCTGCTCGGGGTTGAGCTGTTCGAGGTGAAGCGCCACGGCGGCGCGATTATAGGCACGCGCGCGGCCGCCGGACGGCCTTGCGCGGCGCGCGGCGCATCGCGCCCGCGCCAGCGCGGCGGTCCGCGCAGGCGCCCCCGTATAATCGGGCGGTCGGTTCGTTTCGTCACGCCGCCCGAGAGAATGCGCGAAATCTATCAGCCGGCCGAGATCGAGCGCGCAGCCCAGGCGTTCTGGGAGCAAAAGCGCGCTTTCCGCGTCACCGAGGACCCGGCGAAGCCGAAGTTCTACTGCCTGTCGATGTTTCCGTACCCGTCGGGCAAGCTGCACATGGGCCATGTGCGCAACTACACCATCGGCGACGTGCTCGCGCGCTACTACCGCATGCGCGGCTACAACGTGCTGCAGCCGATGGGCTGGGACGCGTTCGGCCTGCCGGCGGAAAACGCCGCGATCGCGAACGGCGTGCCGCCGGCGAAATGGACCTGGGACAACATCGCCTACATGAAGGCGCAGCTGAAGAGCCTCGGGTTCGCGATCGACTGGGAACGGGAGCTTGCGACCTGTACGCCCGAGTACTACCGCTGGAACCAGTGGCTGTTTGCGCGCATGTTCAGGAAAGGGCTCGCCTACCGCAAGACGGGCCTCGTCAACTGGGACCCGGTCGACCAGACCGTGCTCGCCAACGAGCAGGTGATCGACGGCCGCGGCTGGCGGACCGGCGCGCCGGTCGAAAAGCGCGAAGTCCCGATGTATTTCCTGCGCATCACCGCGTACGCCGAGGAGCTCCTTGCGGCGCTCGAGGACCTGCCCGGCTGGCCCGAGCAGGTCAGGCTCATGCAGAAGAACTGGATCGGGCGCTCCGAGGGCGTGCGGATCGGCTTTCCGTACGAACTGGAGGGCGAGCGGCGCATCCTCTGGGTGTTCACGACGCGCGCCGACACGCTGATGGGGGCCACGTTCTGCGCGGTCGCCGCCGAACATCCGATCGCCGCCTACGCCGCAAAGCGCGATCCCCGCGTCGCCGCGTTCGTCGAGGAATGCCGCCGCGGCCCGGTGGCCGAAGCCGAGCTCGCGCAGATCGAGAAAAAAGGCGTGCCGACCGGCGTCTTCGTCGCGCACCCGATCTCGGGCGAGCGGCTCGAGGTCTGGGTCGGCAATTACGTGCTCATGGCCTACGGCGAGGGCGCGGTGATGGGCGTGCCGGCGCACGACGAGCGCGACTACGCGTTCGCGCTGAAGTACGGCCTGCCGATCCGCTGCGTGATCCGCCATCCGGCGGGCGACTCGGTCCCCGCGCCCTGGCGGCCGGAGTACGCCGCCTACGGCGTGTGCATCAACTCCGGCCGCTACGACGGCATGGACTACCGGCAGGCGGTGGAGGCGATCGCCGCGGACCTCGCAGCGAAGGGCCTCGGCGAAAAGCAGGTGCAGTGGCGCCTGCGCGACTGGGGCATCTCGCGCCAGCGCTACTGGGGCTGCCCGATCCCGATCGTGCACTGCGACGCCTGCGGCGAGGTGCCGGTGCCCGACGACGAGCTTCCGGTGCTGCTGCCCGAGAACCTCGTGCCCGACGGCACCGGAAACCCCCTCGCGAAACTCCCCTCGTTCTACGAGTGCACGTGTCCTGCCTGCGGCCGGGCGGCGCGGCGCGAGACCGACACCATGGACACGTTCTTCGATTCGTCGTGGTACTTCGCGCGCTACGCCTGCCCCGACGCGCCGACGATGCTCGACGAGCGCGCGCGCTACTGGATGCCGGTCGACCAGTACATCGGCGGCATCGAGCACGCGATCCTGCACCTGCTCTACTCGCGCTTTTTCCAGCGCGTGCTGCGCGACGAGGGGCTGCTGCCCGGCGTCTCGGAGCCCTTCACCCACCTGCTCACCCAGGGCATGGTGCTCGCCGAGTCCTACTACCACGACACCCCCGAAGGCCGGCGCGAGTGGGTGCATCCGTCCGAGGTCGAGGTGAGCCGCGACGCAAAAGGCCGCATCGTCGCCGCGCGCCGGCGCGCCGACGGCGCGCCGCTCGTCTACGGCGGCATCGGCACGATGTCCAAGTCGAAGAACAACGGTGTCGATCCGCAGGCGCTCATCGAGCGCTACGGCGCCGACACCGCGCGCTTTTTCATCATCTTCGCCGCGCCGCCGACGAGCACGCTCGAGTGGTCCGACGAGGGCGTCGAGGGCGCCTACAGGTTCCTGCGGCGGCTGTGGGCCTATGCGCTGCGCTATCGCGCCGGCGCCGCGCAGAAGCCGGGCGAGGCGGGCGAGCGCGAGGTGCGGCGCGAGATCCACGCCGTGCTCGGGCAGGCGAACTACGACATGCAGCGCCACCAGTTCAACACCGTCGCCTCGGCCTGCATGAAGATCCTGAACGCGCTCGAGCGGCTGCCGGCGGCCTCAGGGCCGGTCGCGACCGAGGGCCTGTCGATCCTTCTTCGGCTGCTCGCGCCGATCGCGCCCCACGTCTGCCACCATCTGTGGCGGGAACTCGGCTTCGGCGAGGACGTGATGCAGGCCGGCTGGCCCGAGCCGGATCCTGCGGCCCTCGAGCAGGAGGAGGTCGAATACGTGCTGCAGGTGGGCGGCAAGACGCGCGGCAGCCTGCGGGCGCCGCGCTCGGCCGACCGCGACGCCCTCGAGCGCCTTGCGCGCGAGCACGCGCTCGTGCGCAAGTACGCCGCCGACCGGCCTGTGAAGCGCGTCGTCATCGTGCCCGGGCGGCTGATCAACGTGGTCGTATGACGCGGGCGCTCGTTGCCGCGCTCGCGCTCGCCGCCGCCGGCTGCGGTTTCAAGCTGCGCGGCGCGGCCGAGCTTCCGTTCGAGACGCTCTACATCCCGTCGGCGCGCAGCGGCGTCGCGCTCGACCTCAAGCGCAGCGTGCAGGCGGGCACGCGCACCCGCGTGGTCGACGATCCGGCGCGCGCCGAGGCGGTGCTGCAGTTCCTGCAGGAGGCGCGCGAAAAGCACATCCTGTCGCTTTCGGGCACCGGGCGCGTGCGCGAATTCCAGCTGCGCTACCGCGTCGGCTTTCGCGTGCACGACGGCAAGGGCGGAGAGTACGTGCCGGCGAGCACGCTCGAACTGACGCGCGAGGTCACGTTCAACGACGCCGAGGTGCTCGCCAAGGAGACCGAGGAGCAGCTGCTCTACCGCGACATGCAGGCCGACATGGTGCAGCTCATCCTGCGGCGCCTGGCGGCCGCCGAGCGCCCGAAGCGCGCCGACTGACGCCGCGGCCGATGCGCCTGCGCGCCGCGCAGCTCGAGGCGCATCTTGCCGGCACGCTCGCGCCGGCCTACCTCGTCACCGGCGACGAGCCGCTCGTTGCGCTTGAAGCCGCCGACGCAATCCGCGCCGCGGCGCGCGCGCGCGGCCACACCGAGCGCGAGGTGCTCCATGCCGAGCGCGGATTCGACTGGCGCGCGCTCGCGCACGCCTGCGCCACCGGCTCGCTGTTCGCGGCGAAAAGGATCGTCGAGCTGCGCCTTGCCGCAGGACGCATGCCCGCCGCAGGCGCCGCCGCCCTCGTCGCGCTGCTTGCGCGCCCGGCGCCCGAGGTGGTGCTGCTCGCGAGCATGCCCAGACCCGAGGGCGCGCTCTGGTGGAAGGCCGACTGGTTCGTCGCGTTCGAGCGTGCGGGCGTGGTCGTCGAGGCGGCGCCGGTGCCGCGCGCGGAACTTGCGCGCTGGATCGGCGCGCGCCTTGCGCGCCAGGGGCAGCGCGCAAGCGACGAAGCGCTCGAATTCCTCGCCGCGCGCGTCGAGGGTAACCTCCTCGCCGCGCGCCAGGAAATCGCCAAGCTCGCGCTCCTTGCGCCGCCGGGCGAGCTCGGGCTCGCCGAGGTGCGCGACGCAGTGGCGAACGTCGCGCGCTACGACGTCGAGGCGCTCGCCGAGGCGCTCTACGCCGGCGACCTCGCGCGCTACGCGCGCGCGCTCGACGGCCTGCGCGCCGAAGGCGAAAGCGCCGCCTCGATCGCCTGGCGCCTCGGCGAGGAGCTCGATGCGCTCGCGCGCGTCAAGGCGGGCCTTGCCGCCGGCGGCCGCAAGGAGGCGCTTTTCGCCGCCGAGCGCATCTACCGCGCCGCGCAGCCGCGCTGCGAGCGGGCGCTCGCGCGGCTGTCGGCGACGCAGCTTCGCCGCGCAACCCTCGCCCTCGCGCGCATCGAGCGCGCCGCGAAGGGCGTCGCGCCGGGCGACCCCTGGGATGGGCTGCTGCGGCTCGGTTTAGAATTCGCGCGTGGATCCAGCGCCTGACCGGCCGCTCGATGTCGCCGCCTACGTGCGCGAGCTGGGCCGCGCCGCGCGCGAGGCCGCGCGCGCGCTCGCGCGCGCCGACCGCGCGACGAAGGACCGCGCGCTCGAGGCGATCGCCCGCGCGATCCGCGCGCGACGCGACGAGCTGCTCGAAGCGAACCGCGCCGACCTCGAGCAGGCGCGGCGCGCCGGGCACGATGCCGCGTTCCTCGACCGGCTCGCGCTCGGCGAGTCCGGCATCGAGCAGATGGCGGCGGGGCTGGAGGCGGTCGCCGCGCTCGAAGATCCCGTCGGCCGCCTGAGCGAGCGGCGCCGCGGCCCGAGCGGCATCGAGGTCGCGCGCATGCGCGTGCCGCTCGGCGTGATCGCGATCGTCTACGAGTCGCGCCCGAACGTCACCGCGGACGCCGCCGGGCTGTGCCTGAAGGCGGGCAACGCCTGCATCCTGCGCGGCGGCGCCGAGGCGCTCGCCTCGAACCGCGCGATCGCCGCCTGCGTGCAGGACGGGCTCGCCGAAGCGGGGCTGCCGCAGACCGCGGTGCAAATGGTCGCCACCGCCGACCGCGCGGCGGTCGGCGAACTCGCGCGCCTGCGCGAGTACGTGGACGTGCTCGTGCCGCGCGGCGGCAAGGCGCTGATCGCGCGGCTCGCCGAGGAGGCGCGCGTGCCGATGCTGAAGCACCTGGAAGGCGTCTGCCACGTCTACGTCGACGATCGCGCGGACCTCGACATGGCGCTGCGCATCGTCGACAACGCGAAGACGCAGCGCTATGGCACCTGCAACACGATGGAGACGCTGCTCGTCGCCGAGGGCGTCGCCGCGCGGTTTCTGCCCGCGATCGGCGAGATCTTCCGCGCCAAAGGCGTCGAGATGCGCGCCTGCGCGCGCGCGCGCGCGTACCTGCCGGACGCGCGGCCGGCGACCGAGCGCGACTACGCGACCGAATGGCTCGCGCCGGTGGTGTCGATCCGCGTCGTCGACGGGCTGGCGGAGGCGATGGCGCACATCGCCGAGTACGGCTCGCAGCACACCGACGCGATCGTCACCGAGGACCGCGCGCGCGCCGAACGGTTCCTGCGCGAGGTCGACTCGAGCTCGGTCCTGTGGAACGCCTCGACGCGCTTCGCCGACGGCTACGAGTACGGCCTCGGCGCCGAGATCGGGATCTCGACCGACCGCCTGCACGCGCGCGGCCCGGTCGGGCTGGAGGGCCTCACCACGCAGAAGTACGTGGTGTTCGGCCACGGGGAAGTGCGCCGCTAGTGGCGCAGAGGGTCGCCGTCTTCGGCGGCACGTTCGACCCGGTCCACAATGCCCATCTCGCCCTCGCCCGCGCGGCGCTTTCCGCGCTCGGCGCCGAGCGCGTGCTCTGGATCCCGACCGGCGCTCCGCCCTACCGGCGCGCGCCGGTGGCGAGCGCCGAACATCGCGTCGCGATGCTGCGCCTTGCGCTCGCCGGCGAGCCGCGCCACGCGATCGACGAGCGCGAGCTCGCGCCCGGCCACTCCGGCTACACCGTGGACACGCTGCGCAGTCTGCGCGCCGAGCTCGGCGCGGGGGTCGAGCTGGTGCTCCTGATGGGCGCCGACCAGTACGCGACGCGGGACACCTGGCACCGCTGGGAGGAGGTCGCGCGCCTTGCGCGCATCGCCGTCGCCCAGCGCCCCGGGGCGCCGGCGCCCGGCGAGGGCGCGCTCGTCGTGCCGTTCGCGCCGATGGACGTCTCGGCGAGCGCGATTCGCGCGCGCCTTGCGCGCGGCGAGGACGTCTCCGCGCTCGTGCCGCCGGCGGTGCTCGCCTACATCCGCGCGCACGGCCTCTATCGCCGCTGATGGACATCCGCAAGAAGCAACGCGCCGTCGTCGAGGCGCTGGAGGACGTGAAGGGCCGCGACATCGTCGTCTACAACGTCGCGCACCGCACGCCGATGTTCGAGCGCGTGGTGATCGCGACCGGCGACTCCACCCGCCAGGTCGCCGCGCTCGCCGCGAGCGTGCGCGACAAGATGAAGGCGATCGGCGCGCGCGTGCTCGGCGTCGAGGGCCGCCGCGGCGGCGAATGGGCGCTCGTCGACCTCGGCGACATCGTGGTGCACGTGATGCACCCGGCGGTGCGCGCGCACTACAACCTGGAGGAGCTCTGGGGCGGCAAGGAGGTGAAGCTGAAGCGCCCGGTCGCCGCCGCGCGCCGCCCCGCGCGCCGTGCCGAGGCTGCACGTCGTCGCGGTCGCCTCTAGGCTGCCCGCGTGGGCGCGCACCGCGCGCGCGGCGTATCTCGCGCGCATGCCGCGCGGCTACGAGGTGAGCCTGCTCGAGCTGCCCGCGCGCGAGGAGCCGCGGCTTCTTGCGCGGCTGCCGGCCGGCGCGCGGATCGTGGCGCTCGACGAGCGCGGGCGCGATCTGACGAGCGTCGAGTTCGCCGCGCTGCTCGATCGGCCGACCGCGTTCGTGATCGGCGGGCCGGACGGCCTGCCGGCCGCGGTGCGCCGCCGCGCCGAGCTGCGCCTGCGGCTGTCCTCGCTCACGCTCGCGCACGCGCTCGCGCAGGTGGTGCTCGTCGAGCAGCTCTATCGCGCGGCGACGCTGCGCACCGGCCATCCCTACCACCGCGCCTAGCCTGCTATAGTGGCCCGCCCGGTGGCCGGACCGTTCGAGCCCGTGATCTATCTCGCCTCGCGCAGCCCGCGCCGGCGGGAGCTGCTCGCGCAGATCGGCGTGCGCTTTCAGCCGCTATTGCTGCGCGAGGCGCCGCACGCCGATACCGACGCCGACGAGACGGCGCTCGCGGGCGAGACGCCGGCGGCGTACGCGACGCGCCTTGCGCGCGCGAAGGCCGACGCCGGCTGGACGCGGATCCTGCAGCGGCGTCTGCCGCGCGCGCCGGTGCTCGCCGCCGACACCACCGTCGCGCTCGACGGGCGCATCCTCGGCAAGCCGGCCGACCGCGCCGAAGCCGAGGCGATGCTCGCCGCGCTCTCGGGTCGGCGCCACGAGGTGTTCACCGCGGTCGCGCTGCGCTTCGAGACGCGGCTGGAAACGGCGCTGTCGCGCTCGGAGGTCGAATTCCGCGCGCTGTCGGCCGAGGAGATCCGCGCCTACGTGGCGAGCGGCGAGGCCGACGACAAGGCAGGCGCCTACGCGATCCAGGGGCGCGCCGCGCGCTTCGTCGTCGAGATCCGCGGCAGCCACTCCGGCATCGTCGGGCTGCCGCTGTTCGAGACCGCGCAGCTGCTCGAGCGGCTCGGGCCGCTGCCGGACCGGCGCGCGCGCTAGGTCGCCCCGGCGCGCCGATGAGCGAGGAGATCCTGATCAACGTCACGCCGCAGGAGACGCGCGTCGCGGTCCTCGCCGGCGGCCAGGTGCAGGAGCTCCTGGTCGAGCGCGCGCACAACCGGGGGCTCGTCGGCAACCTCTACGTCGGCAAGGTGGTGCGCGTGCTGCCGGGCATGCAGTCGGCGTTCGTCGACATCGGCCTCGAGCGGACCGCGTTCCTGCACGTCGACGACATCTGGGAGAACCGCCGCGGCGCGGCGCCGCGGCCGATCGAGAAGCTGCTCGCCGAAGGCCAGCCGCTCCTCGTGCAGGTCGTGAAGGACCCGATCGGCACCAAGGGCGCGCGCCTGTCCACGCAGGTCTCGCTCGCCGGGCGGCTGCTCGTGTACCTGCCGCAGGACCCGCACATCGGCATCTCGCAGAAAATCGAGGACGAGGCCGGCCGCGCGCAGCTGCGCGAGCGCCTGCGCGCGCTGCTGCCGCCGGAGGAGACCGGCGGCTACATTCTGCGTACGCTCGCCGAGGGCGCCGCCGACGCGGATCTCGCCGCCGACGTCGCGTATCTGCGCGCGCTGTGGCGCGACATCGGCGCGCGCGCCGCGCAGGCCGCCACCCCCGCCCTCGTCTATCAGGACCTGTCGCTCGCCGAGCGCGTGCTGCGCGATCTGGTGACGCCCGAGACCGTCGCCGTGCGCGTCGATTCGGCGCAGACGTTCGCGCACCTCGCGGCGTTCGCCGCGCGCTACATGCCCGCGGTCGGCGCGCGGCTGCAGCCCTACGCCGGCGAGCGGCCGCTGTTCGACCTCTATCACGTCGAGGCCGAGATCGAGAAGGCGCTCGCGCGCCGCGTCGATCTCAAGTCGGGCGGCGCGCTCGTCATCGACCAAACCGAGGCGATGACCACGATCGACGTGAACACCGCCGGCTACGTCGGCGGCCGCAGCTTCGACGACACCGTGTTCAAGACCAACCTCGAGGCAGCGCAGGCGATCGCGCGCCAGCTGCGCCTGCGGAACCTCGGCGGCATCATCATCGTCGACTTCATCGACATGCAGTCCGAGGAGCACCGCGCCGCGGTGCTCGCCGAGCTGCGCCGCGCGCTCGCGCGCGACCGCACGCGCACGACGGTGAGCGGCTTCACTGCCCTGGGGCTCGTCGAAATCACGCGCAAGCGCACGCGCGAGTCGCTCGCGCACGTGCTGTGCGAGCCCTGCCCGCAGTGCGGCGGCCGCGGCGAGGTGAAGACGGCGCGCACCGTGTGCTACGAGATCCTGCGGGAACTCGCGCGCGAGGCGCGCGCCTGGCCCGCGCGGGAGCTGCGCGTGCTCGCCTCGCAGCCGGTGTGCGACCTGCTCCTCGAGGAGGAGTCGGCGGCGCTCGCTGCGCTCGGCGACGCGCTCGGCCGGCCGGTGTCGGTCCAGGTCGAGCCCGGCTACACGCAGGAACAGTACGACATCGTGCTGCTGTGAGCGGCGCCGACGACCTCGTGTTTCTGCCCGCGCGGCAGCTCGCGCGACGCATCCGCGCGCGCGAGGTCTCGGCGCAGGAGGTCGTGCGCGCGTTCATCGCGAGGATCGAGCGGCTCAACCCGCTCGTCAACGCGATCGTCACCTTCGTGCCCGAGCAGGCGCTCGCCGCCGCGCGCGCGCTCGACCGGCGGCTTGCGCGGCCGCGCAGCGCGCCGCCCCCCGGGCCCCTCGCCGGGCTGCCGATCGCGTACAAGGACCTCGTGCCGACGCGCGGCATCCGCACCACCTTCGGCTCGCTCGTCTACCGCGACTACGTGCCCGCCGAGGACGCGCTGCTCGTCGAGCGGCTGCGCGCCGCCGGCGCGATCACGCTCGGCAAGACGAACACGCCGGAATTCGGCGCCGGCAGCCAGACCTTCAACCGCGTCTTCGGCGCAACCCGCAACCCCTGGGACCTCACGAAGACCGCCGGCGGCTCCTCGGGTGGGGCGGCCGCCGCAGTCGCCTGCGGGATGCTGCCGTTCGCCGACGGCTCGGACCTCGCCGCGAGCCTGCGCAACCCGGCGAACTATTGCAACGTCGTGGGGTTGCGGCCGACGCCCGGCCGCGTGCCGTCGTACCCGGCGGCCAATGCCTGGGACACGCTCGCGGTCGCCGGTCCGATCGCGCGCACCGTCGCCGACTGCGCGTTTCTCCTTGCGGCGATGGCCGGGCCCGATCCGCGATCGCCGATCTCGATCGCCGAGCCCGGGCGCGTGTTCCTGCGGCCCCTTGCGCGCGAGTTCCGCGGCGTGCGCGTCGCGTGGTCGCCCGACCTCGGCGGCCTGCCGATCGAGCGGCGCGTGCGCGATGCGCTCGCGCGCGCGCCGCGCGTGCTCGAGGACCTCGGCTGTGTCGTCGAGGAGGACTGCCCCGATTTTTCCGGCGCGACCGAGGCGTTCGAGACGCTGCGCGCGCTCGGGTTCGTGCAACGTTACGGATCGCTCCTTGCCGCGCACCGGGCCGAGCTGAAGGACACGGTCGTCTGGAACATCGAGCAGGGCCTTGCGCTCGATGCGGCGCGCATCGCGCGCGCCGAGGCGCTGCGCACCGAGCTCTTTCACCGCATGCGCCGGTTCCTGGAAAAGTACGAATTCTTCGCCTGCCCGGTGAACGCGGTCCCCCCCTTCCCGGTCGAGCAGGAATACCCGACCGAGATCGCCGGCGTTCCGATGACGAACTACCTCGACTGGATGAAGAGCTGCTACTACGTGACGGTGACCGCGCATCCGGCGATCTCGGTGCCGGCGGCGTTCACCTCCGACGCTGCACCGCTTCCGGTCGGACTGCAGATCGTCGGGCGCGCGCGCGACGATTTCGGCGTGCTGCAGCTCGCGCACGCCTTCGAGCGCGCAACCGGCGCCGGTCGCGCGCGCCCTACCTTGCCCTAGGCACCCGCCCCATCAGGTAGAACTCGTCGTTCGGCTGCATCGCCGCGACGTTGGCGAGGCGGTTGGACATCGCGAAAAACGCGGCGATCGCGGCGATGTCCCAGATGTCGTCGTCGGTGAAGCCCTCGGCGCGCAGGCGCGCAAAATCGGCCTCCTCGACCGCGCGCGACTCGAGCGCCACCTTGAGCGCGAACTCGATCATCGCGCGCTGACGCGGCGCAAGCTCCGCGCGCCGCGGGTTGACCGCGAGCTGGTCGGCAAGGCGCGGGTTTTTCGACCGGATCCTGAGGATCGCGCCGTGGGCGACCACGCAGTAGAGGCAGTCGTTCGCGCCCGAGGTCGCGACCACGATCATCTCGCGCTCGGCCTTGGTGAGCGTACGCCGCGCATCCGGCTCGACCTCCATCAACGCGTCGTGATACGCGACGAACGCGCGCCACTCGGCCGGCCGGTGCGCGAGCGCGAGAAAGACGTTCGGGACGAACCCCGTCTTTTCCTGCACCGCGAGGATGCGCGCGCGGATATCCTCGGGCAGGTCCTCCAGCCGCGCGACCGGAAACCGGCTGATCGGCGCAGCGCTCATCGCGCGCGCACCCTCAGTCGGCGTACACCCCCGCCTTCTTGATGATCGGCCCCCACTTTTCGATCTCGGCCTTCAGGTGCGCCGCGAGCGCCGCCGGCGTCGCCTTTTCGGGCGGATACGCGGTCGCGCCGAGTTCGGCGAAGCGCTTGTTCACGTCCGCGTCCTTCAGCGCCGCCTGCAGCGCGGCGACGAGCTTGTCGATCGCCTCCTTCGGCGTGCCCTTGGGCGCGTACAGACCGTGCCAGATGCCCACCTCGAAGCCCTTCAGGCCGAGCTCCTGCAGGGTCGGCACCTCCGGCAGCGACGCGACGCGCTTGGCCGAGGTGACGGCGTAGACCTTCACCTTGCCCGCCTTGATCTGCGCGGTGGTGTTGGTCGTCTGATCGCACATGAAGTCGACCTGGCCGCCGAGCAGGTCGTTCATCGCCGGGGCCGTCCCCTTGTACGGCACGGTGAGCAGATCGGTCTCGATCGCGCTCATGAAGAGCATTCCGCACAGGTGCGAGGCGGCGCCGACGCCGGCGTTCGCGTAGGTCACCTTGTCCTTGTTCGCCTTGACGTAGGCGAGGAACTCCTTGAAATCCTTCGCCGGGAAGTTCGCGCGCGCGACGAGCGTCATCGGCACGTCGTTGATCAGCCCGATGTACTCGAAATCGGCGAGCGGGTTGTAGCGCAGCTGGCGGTAGAGCGCGGGCGTGGTCGCCATGCCGATGTGATGGATGAGGATCGTGTAGCCGTCGGGCTTCGCGTTTTTCACGACCTCGGGCGCGAGGATGCCGCCGGCGCTCGGACGGTTCTCGACCACCACCGTCTGCCCGAGCGACTTCTGCATCGCCTGCGCGACGACGCGCGCCACGGTGTCGGTCGGGCCGCCGGCGGCGAACGGCACGACCATCGTCACCGGCCGGGTCGGATACGACTGGGCGAACGCGCCGTCGGCGGCCGCCAGGAAGAGTGCGAATGCGGCGAAAAGGCTGCGAGCGTTCATCGGCAAATCCTCCGTGCAAGCGGCGCGTGCGCGCCGGTGTCTATCGCGCGCGCGGCGGCGCCGGCAACGCTGCGGCCGCTCCGCTGCCGCGCGAACGCTGGCGCGCCCGGCGGGATTCGAACCCACGACCCTTGGCTTCGGAGGCCAATACTCTGATCCACTGAGCTACGGGCGCGGGCAGGGGAGTCGCGATAGAATTGGGATTTTAACAGCACCGCCGCAGGCCAGAGAGCCGCCGCATGAGCGCCGAAGAGCATTCGTCCTTCATCCAGACGCCGCAGCAGCTCGTCGTCGTCGTGCTGCTCGCGTTCCTCGTGCCGGTGTTCGGCATCCTCATGATCGTGCATCTGGTCGTCGACCGCCCGCGGGCCGATCCTGCCGCGATGACGCCCGAGGCGATCGCCGCGCGCATCCAGCCCCTGGGCCGCGTCGAGTTCGTCGACGCCGGCCGCGCGGCCGCCGGGGCGCGCAGCGGCGAGGAGGTCGTAAAAGCGGTGTGCGCCGCCTGTCACGCGACCGGCGTCGCCGGCGCGCCGAAAATCGGCGACAAGGCCGCCTGGGCGCCGCTCATCCGGCGCGGCCTGGACAAGATGCTCGCGGTGGCGATCACGGGCGAAAAGGCGATGCCGCCGCGCGGCGGCGCGCCCGACCTCACCGACCTCGAGCTCGCGCGCGCGATCGTGTTCATGGCGAACCAGTCCGGCGGCAACCTCAAGGAGCCGGCGGAGGCGGCGGCAAAGCCCGCGGCGAAGAAGTAGCCGCCCGCAGGGCGCGCGGCCGTCGCGGCCGGCGCCGGCCCCGGTCGCGATCCATGGTTCCGCATCTCACCACCGCGCTCACCGGCCCGCTGCTCGAACTCGAGCAGCGCATCCTCGACGGCGCGTGCGCGATCGAACGCTGGCTGCGGCTGTGGTGGCAGCAGCACGAGCCGCCCTTCTACAGCTCGGTCGACCTGCGCAACTCCGGCTTCAAGCTCGCGCCGGTGGACACGAACCTGTTCCCGGGCGGTTTCAACAACCTCAACCCGGCGTTCGTTCCGCTCGCGGTGCAGGCGGTGCGCTCGCTCCTCGAGCGGCTGTGTCCGAACGCGAAAAATCTGCTGCTCGTTCCGGAAAGCCATACGCGCAACCGCTGGTACCTGGAAAACGTCGCGGTGCTCGCCACCATCCTGCGCCAGGCGGGACTCGAGGTGCGGCTGGGCAGCCTCAGTCCCGACGTCGCCGCGCCGACCGCGCTCGAGACCGCCACCGGCAAGCGCGTCGTCGTCGAGCCGCTCAGACGCTCGGGCGCGCGGCTCGGGCTGGACGGCTTCGACCCGTGCATCGTCCTGCTCAACAATGACCTCTCGGCGGGCGTGCCCGACATCCTGCGCGGTCTCGAAGGCCAGGTGCTCGTTCCGCCGCTGCACGCCGGCTGGGCGAGCCGGCTCAAGTCGCAGCATTTCGCCGCCTACGACGACGTCGCCGCCGAGTTCGCGCGGCTGCTCGACATCGACCCCTGGCTCGTCAACCCGTATCACGCCCAGTGCGGCGAGATCGACTTCCAGACGCGCGCCGGCGAGGAGTGTCTCGCGGCCAACGTCGCGATGCTGCTCGAGAAGATCCGCGCGAAGTACCGCGAGTACCGCATCGGCGAGACGCCGTTCGTCGCGGTGAAGGCCGACGCCGGCACCTACGGCATGGGCGTGATGATGGTGCGCGATCCCGCCGAGGTGCGCGACCTCAACCGCCGCCAGCGCAACCGCATGGCGGTGGTAAAGGAGGGGCTCGTCGTGAGCAACGTCATCCTCCAGGAGGGCGTGGCGACGATGGAGCGCATCGAAGACAAGGTCGCCGAGCCGGTGGTGTACATGGTCGGGCCCCACGTGATCGGGGGCTTTTACCGCGTGCACGGCGCGCGCGGCGCCGAAGACAACCTGAACGCGCCCGGCATGCATTTCGTGCCGCTCGCGTTCGAGCAGTCGTGCACCGTCCCGGATCCGCACGCGGCGTGCGACGCGCCGCCGAACCGGTTCTACGCCTATGGCGTGGTGGCGCGCCTTGCGGCCGCCGGCGCGGCGCTCGAACTGGAGCGCACCGCGCCGCGCGCCGCCGCCCGCGTTTCGCCGCCCTGCGCGTGAAGCTGCTGTTCGTCATCGATCCGCCCGAGACGCTCAAGGCGTACAAGGACAGCTCGGTCGCGATGATGCGCGCCGCGCAGGCGCGCGGCCACGCGGTGCACGTCTGCGGCACCGAGACGCTGCGCTTCGAGGCGGGCGCGGTGCGCGCCGAGGCGCGCCGCGTCGCGCTCACCGACGACGACGCCGACTGGTACCGCGCAGGTCCGCCCGAGACCGCGGCGCTCGCCGGGTTCGACGCGGTGCTGATGCGCAAGGACCCGCCGTTCGACCTGGAGTACGTCACCGCGACCTGGCTGCTGTCGCTCGCCGAGCGCGAAGGCGCGCGCGTCTTCAACCGCCCGGCGGCGGTGCGCGACGCGAACGAAAAGATCGGCATCCTCGAATTCCCGCAGTTCACGGTGCCGACGATCGTCGCGCGCGAGCCGGCGCGCATCCACGCGTTCATCGACGCCGAGGGCGACGTGATCCTCAAGCGCCTCGACTCGATGGGCGGCGAGAGCATCTTTCGCGTAAGACGCGGCGACCCCAACCGCAACGCGATCGTCGAGGTGATGGCGCGGGGCGGCGCGCGCTCGGTGATGGCGCAGCGCTACATCCCCGAGATCCGCGACGGCGACAAGCGCGTGCTGCTGATCGACGGCCGGGCGGTGCCCTGGTGCCTTGCGCGCCTTGCGCGCCCGGGCGAAACCCGCGCGAACCTCGCCGCCGGCGGCACCGGCGTCGCCCGGCCGCTCGGCGCGCGCGAGCGCGAGATCGCCGCCGCCGTCGGCCCGGTGCTCGCCGCCCGCGGGCTGCTGCTCGTCGGCCTCGACGTGATCGGCGACTGGCTGACGGAAGTGAACGTCACCAGTCCCACCTGCTTTCGCGAGATCCAGGACCAGACCGGCTTCGACGTCTCGGGGATGTTCCTCGAAGCGCTCGAGGCGAGGCTGCGGGCGGCGCGATGATCGGCGTGCTGATCGTCTCGCACGACGGGCTCGGCGAGGCGCTCGTGCGCTCGGTCGCGCACGTGCTCGGGGGCGCGCCCGCGCTCGTGCGGCCGCTCGCGGTCGGCGCGGGCGACGACCCGGAGCGGCTGCTCGCGCGCGCGCGCGAGCTGGTGCGCGAACTCGACCAGGGCGACGGGGTGCTCGTGCTCGCCGACATCTACGGCGCCACCCCCGGCAACATCGCGCTGCGGCTGCTCGAGCCCGGCCACGTCGAGGGCGTCTCGGGCGTCAACCTGCCGATGCTCGTGCGGGTGCTCACCTACCGGCACCGCGGCCTCGCGGTCGCGCTCGAAAAGGCGCTCTCGGGCGGGACCGAAGGCGTGGTGCACATGACGACCGACTGCTGCAATGGCGCGCGTTGAGGTCGAGATCGTCAACAAGCTCGGGCTGCACGCGCGCGCCTCGGCGAAGCTCACGCAGACGGCGAGCGCGTTCGCGGCCGACATCTGGCTCGAGCGCAACGGCCGGCGCGTGAACGCGAAAAGCATCATGGGCGTGATGATGCTCGCGGCAGGCCCCGGTGCGCGCGTCACGATCGAGGCCGAGGGCGAGGACGCCGAGCAGGCGCTCGATGCGCTCGCGCGTCTGGTCGCCGACCGCTTCGGCGAGGCCGAATGAGCTTCGCGCTGCACGGGCTTGCGGTCTCGCCCGGCATCACCGTCGGGCAGGCGCACCTCGTCTCCAGTGCCCGCCTGGAGGTCGCGCGCTACGAGGTGCCCGAGGAGGCGCTCGAGGCCGAGGTCGCCCGCTTCGAGGCCGCGCTCGGGCGCGTGCGCGAGGAACTGGCTGCGCTCGCGGCGCACGTGCCGCCGGAGGCGCCGCCCGAGCTCGCCGCCTTCGTCAACCTGCATCGCCTCATCCTCGACGATCCGTCGCTCGCGCAGACGCCGAAGGCGCTCATCCGCGAGCGCCGCGCGAACGCCGAGTGGGCGCTCGTGCTGCAGATGGAGAAGCTCGCGCGCCGCTTCGAGGAGATCGAGGACCCCTACCTGCGCGAGCGCCGCGCCGACATCGAGCAGGTGGTCGAGCGCGTGCTGAAGGCGCTCGCCGGCGGCCGCAGTCTGCCCGAGCCGCCCGCCTCGCTCGAGCAGAACATGATCGTGGTCGCGCACGACCTGTCGCCGGCGGACATGCTGCTTTTCAAGCGCCACCGCTTCGGCGGCTTCGTCACCGACGTGGGCGGCGTCACCTCGCACACCGCGATCGTCGCGCGCAGCCTCGGCATCCCGGCGATCGTCGGACTGCACCACGCGCGCGACATGATCCGCGAGGGCGACACCTTGATCGTCGACGGTCTGGCCGGCGTGGTGCTGGTCGACCCCGATCCGCTGCTGCTCGGCGAGTACCGCCTGCGCCAGAGCGGCTACGCGCTCGAGCGCGAAAAACTGAAGCGCCTGCGCGCCGCGCCGACCGCCACCCTCGACGGCACGCCGGTCGAGCTCTACGCCAACATCGAGGTGCCGCAGGACGTCGCCGAGGCGCGCGAGGTGGGCGCGCAGGGCGTGGGCCTTTTCCGCACCGAGTTCCTGTTCATGAACCGGCGCGACCTGCCCTCCGAGGAGGAGCAGTTCGAGGCCTACCGCGAGGTGCTCGCCGGCATGGACGGGCGGCCGGTCGTGATCCGCACGCTCGACATCGGCGCCGACAAGGCGGTGAGCCCCGACGGCGCGGTCGAGCCGGGGGCGGCGGCGCCGAACCCCGCCCTCGGGCTGCGCGCGATCCGCTACTGCCTCGCCGAGCCGCAGGTGTTCGTCACGCAGCTGCGCGCGATCCTGCGCGCCTCGGCGTACGGGCGCGCGCGGATCCTGCTGCCGATGCTCGCGCACGCGCACGAGATCGAGCAGGCGCTCGCGCTTCTTGCGCGCGCAAAGCAGCAACTGGAGCGCGACGGCGTCGCGTTCGACCGCGCGATCCCGGTCGGCGGCATGATCGAGGTGCCGGCGGCGGCGCTCGCGCTGCCGATGTTCTTGCGCCGGCTCGATTTCGTCTCGCTCGGCACGAACGACCTCATCCAGTACACGCTCGCGATCGACCGCACCGACGACGCGGTCGCGCACCTGTACGATCCGCTGCATCCGGCGGTGCTCGCGCTGGTGGCGAACGTGATCCGCAGCGCGAACCGCGCGCGCGTGCCGGTCGCCGTCTGCGGCGAGATGGCGGGCGAGCCGGAGCTTACGCGCCTCCTTCTTGGCTTCGGCCTGCGCAACTTCTCGATGCACCCGGCGCAGCTGCTCGCGGTGAAGGAACGGGTGCTGAAGACCGATCTCGCGCAGGCGCGGCCGCTCGCGCAGCGCATCCTGCGCCAGTCGGACCCGGCGCGCGCGCGCGAGCTGCTCGCGAAACTGAACGCCTGAACCGAACGCCTCAACCGAACGCCTGAAAGGAGGACTCCGATGAAGATGATCGTCGCCGCCGCCGTCGCGTTTTTCGCGCTCGCCGCGCACGCGCAGGGCTGGCCCGCAAGACCGGTGAAACTGGTCGTGCCGTTTCCCGCCGGCAGCGCGACCGATCAGGTCGCGCGTCTGATCGGCGCCGAGCTTCAGGCCGCCCTCGGCCAGCCGTTCGTGGTGGAAAACAAGCCCGGGGCGCAGGGCGCGATCGCCGCGGCGGAGGTCGCCAAAGCCGCCCCCGACGGCTACACGCTGATGGTCACCACGAACACGCCGCAGGCGGCGAACGTGAGCCTGTTCAAGAAGCTCGCCTACGACCCGGTGAAGGACTTCACGCCGATCACGCGCTACGGCACCACCGCTTTCATGCTGATGGTGCGGCCCGATTTCCCGGCGAAGACGCTGAAGGAGTTCCTCGCGCACGCGCGCGCGAACCCTAGCCGGCTCTCGGCGGGCTACGGCTCGGCGGGCTCGCAGGTGTCGCTCGCGATGCTGAAGTCGATGGCGAAGCTCGAGGTGGTGGAAGTGCCCTACAAGGGCATCCCGCAGGCGGTCGCCGACACCCTCGGGGGCACGCTCGCCTTCACCTTCGTCGACATGGCGAACGCGCTCGCGCAGGCGAAGGGCGGAAAGCTGCGCGGCCTCGCGGTGACGTCTGCGCGGCGCAGCGCGCTCGCGCCCGAGGTGCCGGCGATCGCCGAGGAGCTTCCCGGCTACGAGATCGTCGCCTGGTTCGCGCTGGTGGGACCGGCGAAGCTGCCGGCGGCGGTGGTCGAGCGGTTGCACGAGGCGAACATGGCGGCGCTCGCGCGGCCCGAGGTGAAAGAGAAGTTCGCCGCGATCGGCACCGAGGTCGCGCCGCTCGCGCCGGCCGAGCTCGGCCGCTTCATTCAGAGCGAGATCGAGCACTGGGCGCGCCTTGCGAAGCTCGCCGGCATCCAGCCGGAGTAGCGCGATGACGGCAGGCGGCCGGCGTGCGCGCGCGGCGGAGCGGGGGCGATGAGCGGGCCGCTCGCCGGCGTGCGGGTGCTCGACCTCACCACGGTGGTGATGGGGCCCTACGCGACGCAGCTCCTCGCCGACCTCGGCGCCGACGTCGTGAAGGTCGAGCCGCCCGAAGGCGACGTCATGCGCCACAACGCGCCGATGCGCTCGCCCGGCATGGGCCACATTTTTCTGCACGCCAACCGCAACAAACGCTCGGTGGTGCTCGATCTGAAGCGCCCGGAAGGGCGCGCGGCGTGCCTTGCGCTCGCGGCGCGCGCCGACGCGCTCGTCTACAACATCCGCCCGCAGGCGATGGCGCGGCTCGGGCTCGCGTGGGACGACGTGCGCGCGGTGAATCCCCGCCTCGTCTACGTCGGCGGCTTCGGCTACAGCCAGCGCGGCCCCTACGCCGCGCGCGCCGCCTACGACGACCTCATCCAGGGCGCCGCCGGCGTGCCGTGGCTGTTCGCGCGCGCAGGGTCGCAGGCGCCGCGCTATGCGCCGGTCACGCTCGCCGACCGCGCGGTGGGGCTGCACCTTGCGCTCGCGGTGTGCGCAGCGCTGCTGCGGCGCGAGCGCAGCGGCGTCGGGCAGCGGGTCGACGTGCCGATGTACGAATCGCTCGTGCAGATGGTGCTCGGCGACCATCTCGCAGGCGCGAGCTTCGAGCCGCCGCTCGGCGAGCCCGGCTACGGGCGGCTGCTCGCCCACGGCCGCCGGCCGTACGAAACGAAGGACGGCTGGATCTGCGTGCTCGTCTACAACGACAAGCAGTGGCGCGCGTTCTTCGAGGCGATCGGCCGGCCCGAGCTCGCGCAGGATCCGCGCTTCGCGACGCAGGAAGCGCGCAGCCGCGACTTCGAGGCCGCCTACGCGCTGGTCGCCGAAGAAATGAAGAAGCGCACCACCGGCGAATGGATCGAAACGCTCGAAGCGGCCGACATCCCCGTCGGGCGCATGCAGAGCCTCGCGGACGTGCTCGCCGATCCGCACCTCGCGGCGATCGGCTTTTTCGCGACGGTCGAGCATCCGAGCGAAGGACGGCTGCGCGCGATGGCGGTGCCCTCGGAGTGGAGCGAATCGCCGCCAGAGGCGCATCGGCGCGCGGCGCCGCGGCTCGGCGAACACACGCGCGAAGTGCTCGCCGAAGCGGGCTACAGCGACGCCGAGATCGAGCGACTGATCGCGAGCGGCGCGGCGCGCGCCGCGCCTTGACAGACGCCCGGCGCCCCGGTTACCGTTCGCGGCCACAGACAGCGCCGATTTGACGTTCAGCTTGCGGGCGCTCAACAAATGCAGCTAAAGAGACGGCCGCGCCAAACCCGTTCTCGCGCAAGCTGAACGGGTTTTTTGTTTTCCGTGGAGACCGCGTGAACGCCCCCCGCCTGCCCGGCTCGGTCGGCATCGTCGAAGCGAAAAAAGCGACGTTCGACGAGCCGCTGCGGCTCAAGAGCGGCGCGGTGCTGCCCGCCTACGAGATCGCCTACGAGACGTACGGTCGGCTGAACGGCGCGCGCTCGAACGCGGTACTCGTGTGCCACGCGCTGAACGCTTCGCACCACGTGGCCGGGTTCTACGCCGACGACCCCGACAACGTCGGTTGGTGGGACAACATGGTCGGGCCGGGAAAGCCCGTGGACACCGAGCGCTTCTTCGTCGTCGGCTCGAACTACCTCGGCTCCTGCTTCGGCTCGACCGGGCCGGCCTCGATCAACCCGGCGACGGGGCGCCCCTGGGGCGCGGACTTTCCGCTGGTCACCGTCGAGGACTGGGTCGCGGCGCAGGCGCGCCTTGCCGACCGGCTCGGCATCGAGCGCTTTGCGGCGGTGATCGGCGGCTCGCTCGGCGCGATGCAGGCGCTGCAGTGGGCGCTCGCGTTCCCCGAGCGCGTGCGCCACGCGATCGTGATCGCCGGAACGCCCCGGCTTTCGGCGCAGAACATCGCGTTCAACGAGGTCGCGCGCCAGGCGATCCTCTCGGACCCTGACTTTCACGGCGGGCACTATTACGACAAGGGGGTCGTGCCGCGTCGCGGCCTGCGCATCGCGCGCATGATCGGCCACATCACCTACCTCTCCGACGACGCGATGATGGAGAAGTTCGGCCGGCAGCTGCGGCGCGCCGCGCCCGGCTTCGATTTCGACATCGACTTCGAAGTCGAGTCGTATCTGCGCTACCAGGGCGAGAAGTTTTCGCGCTACTTCGACGCGAACACGTATCTGCGGATCACGAAGGCGCTCGACTACTTCGACCCGGCGGCCGACTTCGGCGGCGATCTCGCGCGCGCGTTCGCGCGCGCGCGCGCCGACTTCCTCGTCGTCTCGTTCAAGTCCGACTGGCGCTTTCCGCCCGCGCGCTCGCGCGAGATCGTCAAGGCGCTGCTCGATGCCCGGCGCATCGTCTCGTACCTCGAGATCGACGCGCCGCAGGGCCACGACGCGTTCCTCTTGGACGATGCGCGCTACCACGCGGCGCTCGCCGCCTACTTCCGCAACATCGTGCTATGACCGAGGCCGACGCGATCGTCGCGTGGGTCGCGCCCGGCGCGCGCGTGCTCGACCTCGGCTGCGGCGACGGCGCGCTGCTCAGGCGCCTGTGGGAGGAAAAGCGCGCCCCCGGCTACGGCGTCGAGATCGACGACGCGCACGTGCTCGAATGCCTGAAGAACGACGTGAACGTCCTGCAGATGGACCTGGAGGACGGCCTGGCCGCTTTCGCCGATCGCTCCTTCGACTGCGTGATCCTGTCCGAGACGCTGCAGGCGATCCGCCGTCAGGAGGCGCTCCTGCGCGAGATGCTCCGCGTCGGGCGCGAGGCGATCGTGTCGTTTCCGAACTTCGGCTACTGGCGGCTGCGGCTGCAGATCGCCTTCGGCGGCCGCATGCCGGTCTCGCCCGAGCTGCCGTACGCGTGGTACGAGACGCCGAACGTGCACCACTGCACGATCGCGGATTTCGAGGCGCTCGTCGCAAAGCTCGGCCTGCGCGTCCTCGAGCGCCTCGCGCTCACCGGCGGGCGCCGCGTGCGCGCAGCGCCCAACCTCCTCGGCGCGACCGCGCTCTACCGCATCAGCGCGTAGCCGGCGCCGCGTCAGCGCCGCGCCTCGAGCGCCTCGATGCGCGCGCGCGCGAGAACGAGCAGCGCAAGACCCGGCAGCGCGACCGCGAAGGTGAACAGGAAGAACTCGCCCCAGCCGAGCGCGTCGACGAGGTAGCCCGCCGCCGGGCCCACGTAGACGCGCCCGAGCGCCGCGAGCGCCGAAAGGAGCGCGTACTGCGTCGCCGAGAAGCGCCGGTCGCAGAGCGCCATCAGCAGCGCGACGTAGGCCGCGGTGCCCATCCCGCCGGCGAGGTTCTCGAGGCCCACCACCGCGACCATCACCGCGTAGTCGCGGCCGGCGGCGGCGAGCCACACGAAGCCGAGGTTGGTCACCGCCTGAAGCAGTCCGAACACGAGCAACGCGCGGTACAGGCCGAGCCCGGTCATCAGGGCCCCGCCGGCGAGCGCCCCGGCGATCGTCGCCGCAAGGCCGAAGCCCTTGTTCACCGCGCCGACCTCGGTGAGGGAGAAACCCGGCCCGCGCAGCAGGAACGCGGTCGTGAGGTTGCCGGCGAACGCATCGCCGAGCTTGTAGAGGACGACGAGCGCAAGGAGCGCCGCGGCCCCGGGGCGCGCGAAGAACTCGGCGAAGGGTTTTGCGACCGCTTCCTCGAGCGACTTCGGCGGCGCGCCCGACGGCTCCGGCTCGACCGCGAACCAGGTGGCGATCATGCCGATCGCCATCAGCGCCGCCATCAGCCAGTAGGTCGCCGTCCAGCCGAGCCAGCGGTCGGCGAGGATGAGCGCGCCGGCGCCCGAGACGAGCATCGCGATGCGGTAGCCGAACACCGAGGCCGCCGCGCCGGCGCCTCGCTCCTCGGGCCGAAGCGAGTCGGCGCGCAGCGCGTCGAACACGATGTCCTGCGAGGCCGAAAGGAACGCCACCGCGAACGCGGCGGCGCCGAGCAGCCATGCGGAATCGCGCGGCGAGAGCGTACCCATGAACGCGATCGCCGCCGCGAGCGCAGCCTGCGTGAGCAGCAGCCAGCCGCGGCGCCGCCCGAGGAAGGGCGGCGCATAGCGGTCCATCAGCGGCGCCCAGAGGAACTTGTAGGTGTAGGGCTGGCCCACCAGCGCGAACCAGCCGATCGCGACGATGTCCGCGCCCTCGGCGGCGAGCCGCGCCTGGAGCGTGCCGGCGGTGAGCGCAAGCGGCAAACCGGAGGCGAAGCCGAGCGCGAGCATCAGCAGCATCCGGCGGCTGAGGAGCACCGCGGCGTACGCGGCGAGCGGCATGGGGCGAGCTGATTCTACCCGCGCGAGCGCGCGCGATTGCCGCGCCGCAATATTCGCGGTACCTTAGCGGCCTTGCGTCCGAAGCCGGACCGCGCATTCCTCATTCACGTTCTCAACTCAACCGAGCGCTACACCATGACGACTGAATCTTCCGCCGTCTCGAAGGAAAAGCTGGTCTCCGACCTCAAGGCGGTCGTGAACGACGCCGAAGAGCTGCTGCGCGCGAGCGCCGGTCAGGCCGGCGAGCGCCTTGCCGCGGCGCGCGAGCGACTGCAGGCGTCGCTCGCGAGCGCGCGCGCGAAGCTCGCCGACGCCGAACGCGTGCTGCTTGACCGCACCCGCGAAGCGGCGCGCGCGACCGACGCGTACGTGCACCAGAACCCCTGGCAGGCGGTCGGCGTCGCCGCGCTGGTCGGGTTCGTGATCGGTCTGCTGATCGGGCGCCGCTGACGGCGATGCCCACGGCGCGAGCGGGCGGCGAGACGCCGCGCTCGCCGGTGCGCGCGGCCGCGCGCGCCCTGCTCGCGTTCGTCGAAACGCGCGCGCGCCTGGCCGCGAGCGAACTCGAAGAGCAGGCGTTGCGGCTTGCCGAGATCGCGCTGTGGCTGCTCGCCGCGGCGTTCCTGCTCGGCGTCGCGCTCGTCTTCGTCTCGGTCGCGATCGTGCTCGCCGTGCCCGAGGGCGCGCGGCTGTTCGCCGCCGCGCTGCTCGCCGTCGCCTTCCTCGGCGCGGGCGCCGCGGCGGCGCTCGTCGCGCGCCGTCGCCTCGCCGAGCGGCCGCCGCTGCTTTCTGCGACGCTCGCCGAGCTGCGCGCAGACCGCGAGCGGTTCTCCGGCGCGCGCGACGCGGGCGGGGGCGCGGCGTGATCCGCGCGCGCCTCCTCGCGGCTCGCGAGCGCCGGGCGGCGCTTTGCGCGCGCGCCGCGGCCGAGCGCGAGGCGCTGGAGGCGCTCCTTGCGCGCACTGATGTCGCGTTGCGTTGGATCGCCCTCGGTCGGGACCTCGGCCGCGCGCTCCTTGCGCGGCCGTGGCTCGTCGCCTCGGCCGTCGCGCTCGCGGTCGCGCTGCGGCCGCGCCGCGCGCTGCGCTGGGCGGCGGCCGCCTGGTCGGCGGTTCGGGTTGCGCGCGGGCTCGTGCGCGCCTGGCGGCGCTTTGCGCCGCTCGCCGGCTGACATGCGCCCGCCGGCCGCGCTGCGGCGCGCGCTGGAACTGGCCGAGCGCGAGCGCCGGTTCCTGATCGCCGAGGTCACGCAGATCGCCGGCCTGATGCCGCTTCTCATGAAGCGCAGAAACGGCGGGCGCTGGACGCGCGAGGATCGCGCGCAGATCGCCGCGCACCTGCGGCGCATGACGCAGCTTTCCCCGTACCTCGTGGTTCTGGTGATGCCGGGAGGATTCGCGCTCCTGCCGGTGCTCGCCTGGTGGCTCGACCGGCGCCGGCGGCCGCGCGCGCCTCGCCCCGCCGGTTCCGGCACTCAGCCGGATTCCCAGCGGTAGTCGATCGTGAGCGGCGCGTGGTCGGAGAAGCGCCGCCGCTTGTAGATCGCCTCGCGCCAGGCCGTCTCGGCGAGCCGCGGGGTCGCGATCTGGTAGTCGATCCGCCAGCCGACGTTCTTTTCCCACGCGCGCCCGCGGTTCGACCACCAGGTGTACTGCCCGGGCCGCGGGTTCAGGCGCCGGAACACGTCCACGTACCCGAGCTCCTCGAACACGCGCGTCAGCCACGCCCGCTCCTCGGGAAGGAAACCGGAGTTCTTCTGGTTCGCGCGCCAGTTGGTGAGGTCGATCTCGCGGTGCGCGATGTTCCAGTCGCCGCAGAGCAGGATCTCGCGCCGCGCGCGCCGCAGCCGCGCAAGGTGCGGCAGGAACGCCTCCATGAAGCGGTACTTGGACGCCTGCCGGTGCGGGCCGGCCGAGCCGGAGGGTAGATACACCGAGATCACCGAAAGGTCGCCGAAGCGCGCTTCCAGGTAGCGCCCTTCGGCGTCGAATTCGTCGGCGCCGAAGCCGCGCACCACCGCCTGGGGCTCGGCGCGGCAGTAGAGCGCCACCCCGGCGTAGCCCTTTTTCCGCGCGCAGTGAAAATACGCGCGCATCCCCTTCACCGCGAACGCGTCGGCGGCGAGGTCGGATTCCTGCGCCTTGATCTCCTGCAGGCAGACGAAATCGGCCTTGTGCGCGGCAAGCCACGCGAACAGCCCCTTTTTCGCCGCCGAGCGGATGCCGTTCGCGTTGAGCGTGACGACGCGCAACGGACTCGCGACCGTCAGGCGCCGGCCGGCGTCGCGACGCCGCCGTGCGCCGCCGACCAGGCCGCCGGCGCGTTGAGGAACTTCTCCACCTCGGCGACCTGCGCCGCCGCGAGGTAGTTCGTTTCCTTCGCGACGCGCAGCACGTCCCACCAGGTGGCGAGGTAATGCAGCCGCACGCCGAGATCGGCCAGCACCTTGCGCGACTCCGGGAAGATGTCGTAGAAGAAGTTCACGTACACGTGCTCGACCACCGCGCCCGCCTCGCGCAGCGCGCGGCAGAAGTGGATCTTCGAGCGCCCGTCGGTCGTGAGGTCCTCGACGAGCAGCGTGCGCGCTCCTTCGCGGATGTCGCCCTCGATCTGCGCGTTGCGTCCGAACCCCTTCGGCTTCTTGCGCACGTACTGCATCGGCAGCGCGAGCCGCTCGGCGATCCACGCGGCGTAGGGGATGCCGGCGGTCTCGCCGCCGGCGACCACGTCGAACTGCTCGAAGCCGGCGTCGCGCGCGAGCGTCGTCAGCGCGAACTCGACCAGCTGCGCGCGGATGCGCGGATAGAAGATCAGCTTGCGGCAGTCGATGTAGACCGGGCTCGCCCAGCCGGAAGTGAAGATGAACGGCTTGCCCTCGGAGAACAGCACCGCCTTCACCTCGAGCAGCATCTTCGCGGTGGTCTGCGCGATGAACGCGCGGTCGGCCGAATGCATGGCGCGGCATTGTACCGGGGCGCGCGCGCTAGAATCACGCCGGCCGATTCTTCCGGAGCCGCCGATGCGCCGCCTCGCCCTGTTCTCTGCCCTGGCGCTCGCACCGCTCGCCGCGGGTGCGCAGGTCTCTTACCGCTGCGTCGGCGCCGACGGCAAGAAGTACTACGGCCAGACGATCCCGTCGCAGTGCGTCGGCCAGCCGGTCGAGCAGCTCGGGCCCGACGGGCGGGTGCAGAAGCGCATCGCCCCGGCCCCGGCGGGCGGCGCGCCGGCCGCGCGGCCGCCGCAGACCGAGGAGGAGAAAAAGCGCGAGGCGATGCTGAAGGAGCAGGCGCGGCGCGACAGGGCGCTGCTTGCGACCTACACGAGCGAGGCCGACATCGAGGCGGCGCGCCGGCGCGCGCTCGCCGACAACGAGCAGGCGGTGAAGGAGACCGAGGGGCGGCTCGCCGCGCTCAAGAAGCGCCAGGGCGAGCTGCTGAAGGAGATGGAGTTCTACCAGGGCAAGAACAAGCCGCCGGCCAAGCTCGAGCAGGAGCTGCGCGACACCCAGTTCTCGCTCGAGACGCAGGCGAAGCTGCTCGAGCAAAAGCGCCGCGAGGTGGACGCGATCAACGCGCGCTACGACGACGACCGGCGGCGGTTCCTCGAGCTGACGCGCGGCGCGAAAAAATAGCGCGTCGCCTCAGCCGGCGAGCTTCGCGCGCAGGATCTCGGCGACTTGCGCCGGGTTCGCGGCGCCGCGGCTCGCCTTCATCACCTGGCCGACGAGCGCGTTCAGCGCGCGCTCGCGGCCGGCGCGGAAGTCGGCGACGAGCTTCGGATTCGCCGCGATCGCCTGCTCGACGAGCCCCTCGAGCGCCGCCCGGTCGCTCACCTGCGCGACGCCGAGCGCCGCGATCAGCGCGTCGGCGTCCTCGGCGCGCGCGCGCATCGCCGCGAGCACCTCTTTGGCCCCCTTGTGCGACACGGTGCCGTCGTGCACGCGCTCGAGGAGCCGCGCGAGGCGCTCGGGCGCGATCGGCACCGCATCGAAGTCGAGCCCGGCGTCGTTCAGCAGCGCGGCGATCTCGCCGTTCACCCAGTTGGCGACGAGCTTTGCCGGCGCGCGCGCGGCGGCGAGCGCCCGCTCGAAGTAGTCCGCCTTTTCGCGCGATTCGGTGAGCAGCGCCACATCGTAGGCCGACAGCCCGTGCTCGGCGGCGTAGCGCGCGCGTCGCGCCGCGGGAAGCTCCGGCATCTCGCGGCGCACGCGCTCGATCTCGTCTTCGGCGAGCACGAGCGGCAGCAGGTCCGGGTCGGGGAAATAGCGGTAGTCGTGCGCCTCTTCCTTGCCGCGCAGCGGCCGCGTCTCGTCGCGCGCCGGATCGTAGAGCCGCGTCTCCTGCAGGATGCGCCCGCCCTCTTCGAGGATCGCGATCTGGCGCCGCGCCTCGTACTCGATCGCGCGCTCGAGAAAGCGGAACGAGTTGAGGTTCTTGATCTCGCAGCGCGTGCCGAGCCCGGGTTCGCCCGCGCGGCGCACCGAGACGTTCGCGTCGCAGCGAAACGACCCTTCCTGCATGTTGCCGTCGCAGATCTCGATCCAGCGCACGAGCGCGTGCAGCGCGCGCGCGTAGGCCGCCGCCTCGCGCGCGCCGCGCAGATCCGGTTCGGTGACGATCTCGAGGAGCGGCGTGCCGGCGCGGTTGAGGTCGATCCCGGTCATGCCGCGCCTGTCCTCGTGCAGCGACTTGCCGGCGTCTTCCTCCAGGTGCGCGCGCGCGATGCGCACGGTCTTTTCGCCCGCCGGCGTCGCGATCGCGAGCGCGCCGCCCTCGACGATCGGCTGCTCGTACTGGCTGATCTGGTAGCCTTTCGGCAGGTCCGGGTAGAAGTAGTTCTTGCGCGCGAACACCGAACGGCGGTTGATGCGAGCGCCGATCGCCAGACCGAAGCGGATCGCGAACTCCACCGCGCGCGCGTTCGGCACCGGAAGCACCCCGGGCAGCGCGATGTCGATCGCCGACGCCTGCGTGTTCGGCGGCGCGCCGAACGCGGTCGGCGCCCCCGAGAACATCTTGCTGCGCGTGGCGAGCTGCGCGTGCGTCTCGATGCCGACGACCACTTCCCAGTCCATGCGCGGCTACCTTTGCGGGCGAAGCAGAAAGCAGTTGCCGCGCCGATCGACGAGCATCGGCTCGAGATAGCCTTGCGAGCCGCAGTGCGCGGCGCAGCCCGCGGCGGTGACGCGCACGAACGGGCCGAGATCGCGAAACAGCACCGTGCAGTCGCCGGCCGCAAGACGCAGCCCCCCCTCCTGCGGCTGCTGCTCGAGGTCGGCGAGGTGGCAGGGATGCTCGGCCGGCGCGACGCGCGAGCGCCACTCGAAGCCGCGCAACCGCCCGCTCTCGGCGACGTAGGCGAGGCTTGCGCGGTAGCGGCCCTCGACGACCTCGCAGCGCACGCTCGCCTCGTACCGATCCATCGACGGAAAGCGGGCCTGCAGCTCGAAGTGCTCGCGCACCTGACCGGCCGGGCCGTAGCGCGTGCCGCGGAACACGCCGCCCGACCAGGTGCCCTGCAGCGTCGCGAGCGGCGGCCGGCCGTAGAGGATGGGCGTGGACCCCTCGCGAAGGTGCGTCACCCCGAGCTGCTTGCTGCGCTCGCCCTCCAGATAGCGCTGCTGAAGCGCCGGCAGCAGCACGTAGTCGCCGGTGACGCGCGCCGAGCCGTCGGGCTGCGGCACCGCGTACAGGTTCATCACTGCCGCCCGCCCGCCGAAGTGTCCGAGCAGTTCCTGCGCCTCGACGCCCGGCTCGGCCGCCGCCGCGCCGCCGGCGGCGAGCGCCCAGAGCAGCGCGGCGCAACGCGTTTCGCGCCTCACAGCGGCGTCTCCCGCGGCACGCGCCGGTGCCAGTCGGTCGCCTGCTGGAAGCGGTGCGCCGCCCCGAGCAGCCGCGCCTCGGAAAAATAGTTCCCGGTGAGCTGCAGCCCGACCGGCAGACCGGCTTCGTCGAATCCGCAGGGGATCGACAGCGCCGGAAGGCCCGCGAGCGGCGCCGGAATCGTGTACACGTCGCCGAGGTACATCTGCACCGGGTCGTCGGCCTTTTCGCCGAGCGCGAACGCGGTCGTCGGCGTCGTCGGCCCGGCGATCAGGTCGCAGCGCGCGAACGCCTCGGCGAAATCGCGCGCGACGAGCCGCCGCACCTTCTGCGCCTGGAGGTAATACGCGTCGTAGTAGCCGTGCGAGAGCACGTAGGTGCCGATCAGGATGCGCCGCTTCACCTCGGCGCCGAACCCCTCGGCGCGCGTTCGCCGGTACATGTCGGCGAGGTCCGTGTACGCCTTCGCCCGGTAGCCGTAGCGCACGCCGTCGTAGCGCGCGAGGTTCGACGACGCCTCCGCGGGCGCGAGCACGTAGTACGCCGGCAGCGCAAGGCGCGTGTTCGGAAGCGACAGCTCGACGAGGCGCGCGCCCTGGCGTTCGAACCAGCCGACCGCGTCCATCACGCGCGCGCCGACCGCCGGATCGAGCCCCGCGCCGAAGTACTCCTTCGGCAAGCCGATGCGCAGCCCGGCGAGGTCCAGATCGAGCAGGCGCGCGTAGTCCTCGGGCGCGCGCTCGAGGCTCGTCGAATCGCGCGCGTCGAATCCCGCCATCGCGTTCATGAGGAGCGCAAGGTCGCGCGCGCTTCGCGCCATCGGCCCGCCCTGATCGAGCGAGGAGGCGAACGCGACCATGCCGTAGCGCGAGACGGTGCCGTAGGTCGGCTTCAGGCCGCAGATGCCGGTCATCGCCGCAGGCTGGCGGATCGAGCCGCCGGTGTCGCTGCCGGTGGCCGCCGGCGTCATGCGCGCCGCGACCGCCGCCGCCGAGCCGCCGGAGGAGCCGCCCGGCACGCGGCGAAGGTCCCAGGGGTTTCTCACCGGCCCGAAGAACGAGGTCTCGTTGGACGAGCCCATCGCGAACTCGTCCATGTTCGTCTTGCCGAGGAGCACCATCCCGGCGCGCGCCAGCCGCTCGACCACGCCCGCGTCGTACGGGCTCACGAAGTCGGCGAGCATGCGCGAGCCGCAGGTGGTACGCAGCCCCCGGGTGCAGAAAAGGTCCTTGTGCGCGACCGGCACCCCGTCGAGCGGCGAGGCCGGCCGCCCCGCCGCGCGCCGTTCGTCGGCGGCGCGCGCCTCGGCGCGCGCGCGCTCTTCGGCGACCGTCACGAACGCGTTCAGCGCCGGATCGACCGCGCGGATGCGGCCGAGGAAAAGATCGAGCAGCTCGCGCGCCGAGACGCGGCGCGCCTCGAGCGCCTCGGCCAGTTCGGCGACGCCGGCCTCGAGCACCCTACTCGATCACCCGCGGCACGAGGTACAGACCCGCCTCGGCCGCGGGCGCGAGCGCCTGGAACTCCTCGCGCCGGTCCGGCTCGGTCACTTCGTCGGGCCGCCGCCGCTGCACCACCCCCGCTTCGTGCTCGAGCGGGTGCGTCATCGGCGCAACGCCCCGGGTGTCGGCCGCCTGGAGCTCGTCGACCAGCGCGAGCACCCGATTGAGCTGCGCCATCACCGCAGCGGCTTCTTCCGCGCTCACCGCGATGCGCGCGAGCTCGGCGACGCGTTCGACCTGATCGAGCGTGAGAGACATGGGCGAGGTCGGCGGAATTTCCCTCGGAGGAGCGTCGTTCCGCAGGCACCGTTAGGGTATCATAGGGCACTCGAGCGCCGCGGAAGGCGCAACCGGGTCCAGGCGGCGAAAGCCGGCACGAGACGCCAGAGAGTTCGGCCACGGACATGTTCGGTTTTCTGCGCAGCTACTTCTCCAACGATCTCGCGATCGACCTCGGCACCGCGAACACCCTCATCTACGTGCGCGGCAAGGGCATCGTGCTCGACGAGCCGTCGGTCGTCGCGATCCGCGAGGACAGCGGGCCGAACGGCAAGAAAAGCATCCAGGCGGTGGGCAAGGAGGCGAAGCAGATGCTCGGCAAGACGCCGGGCAACATCGTCGCCATCCGGCCGATGAAGGACGGCGTGATCGCCAACTTCACCGTCACCGAGCAGATGCTGAAGTACTTCATCAAGAAGGTGCACGACAACAAGCTCTTCTCGCCGAGTCCCCGCATCATCATCTGCGTGCCCTGCGGCTCGACGCAGGTCGAGCGGCGGGCGATCCGCGAAAGCGCGATCGGCGCCGGCGCCGGCCAGGTCTACCTGATCGAGGAACCGATGGCGGCCGCGATCGGCGCCGATCTGCCGGTCGCCGAGGCGACCGGCTCGATGGTGGTGGACGTCGGCGGCGGCACCACCGAGGTGGGCGTGATCTCGCTCGGCGGCATGGTGTACGCCGGATCGGTGCGGGTGGGCGGCGACAAGTTCGACGAGGCGATCATCAACTACATCCGCCGCAACTACGGCATGCTGATCGGCGAGACGACCGCCGAGCTCATCAAGAAGACGATCGGCTCGGCGTTTCCCGGCTCCGAAGTGCGCGAGATGGAGGTGAAGGGCCGCAACCTCGCCGAGGGCATTCCGCGCAGTTTCACCATCAGCTCGAACGAAATCCTGGAGGCGCTCACCGAACCGCTCAACCAGATCGTGTCGGCGGTGAAATCGGCGCTCGAGCAGACGCCGCCGGAACTGGGCGCCGACATCGCCGAAAAGGGCATGGTGCTCACCGGCGGCGGGGCGCTGCTTCGCGACCTCGATCGGCTGCTGATGGAGGAGACCGGGCTGCCGGTGATCGTCGCCGAGGACCCGCTCACCTGCGTGGTGCGCGGCTCCGGGCGCGCGCTCGAGAAGATGGAACAGTTCGGGCCGATCTTCACCACAGAGTGACCCGCTAGAGGCGCGCGATGGAGCACTCGCCGCCTCCGTTCTTCAAGCGCGGCCCGGCTCCCCTCGTCCGACTCGCCTTCTTCGCCTCGCTGTCGCTCGCGCTACTCGTGCTGGATGCGCGCTTTCGCTACGCCGAGGGGCTGAGGAGCGCGCTCGCGCTCGCGATCCATCCGCTGCAGATCGCGGCGACGGCGCCGGTGGAACTCGCGCTGCGCGCCGCCGGCTATTTCGCCGATCAGGCGCGGCTGCGCGAGGAGAACGCGCGCCTGCAGGCCCGGCTCGTCGAGGCGAGCGTGGCCGCGCAGCGCGCCGAGGCGTTCGCCGCGGAGCTCGCCGAGCTGCGGCGCCTCGCGGGCGCCGCCGAGCGGCTGCCGGTCGAGGCGACCGCGGCCGAGATCCTCTATCACGGCCGCGACCCCTACGCGCGCAAGGTCGTGATCGGCCGCGGCGCGCGCGACGGGGTCAAGCCGGGCGCGCCGGTCGTGAACGAGTCCGGCGTCCTCGGCCAGGTGACGCGCGTTCACGCGCTCGCCGCCGAGGTGACCCTCCTCACCGACAAGGACCAGGCGATCCCGGTGCAGGTGGTACGCAACGGCCTGCGCGCGGTCGCGTTCGGCGCCGGCGCGAGCGGCCTGCTCGAGCTTCGCTTTCTCGCGGCGAACGCCGAGATCCAGGCGGGCGATCGGCTGGTCACCTCGGGGCTCGACGGCACCTATCCGGCGGGGCTTGCGGTCGCGACCGTGGCGCGCGTCGAGCGCGACGCCGCCGACGCGTTCGCGCGCATCCTGTGCCAGCCGGCGGCGAGCGTGGACGCCGGCCGCTACGTCCTCGTGCTCGGCCACGAGACGCGCCTTGCGCCCTACCCGGAAGACGACGCCGCGGGTGCGCCCGAGCGCCGGGGCGCGAAGAAAAAGCCGCGCCGCAGGGAGTCCGATGCAGCTCGCTGAGCTGCCCGCGGGCGAACGGATCCTCGCGCCGGTGCGCCCGGCGACGATCGCCGCCTCGTTCGCTGCCGCGCTCGCGCTCGCGTTCCTGCCGTGGCGCAACGTCCTGCTGGTGCCCGATTTCGTCGCCCTCGCGCTCGCGTTCTGGTGCGTGCACGAGCCGCGGCGCGTCGGGCTCGCCACCGCCTGGGCGCTCGGGGTGGTGGTCGACGTCGGAAACGGCGTGCTGCTCGGCCAGCACGCGCTCGCCTACGCGCTGCTCGCCTTCGGCGCGATCCAGCTCTCGCGGCGCATCCTGTGGTTCGGGCTCTGGGGTCAGGCGCTGCATGTGGCGGTGCTGCTCGTTCTCGCGCAGGCGGTCGCGCTCGCGGTGCGCATCGCCGCCGGCGCCGATTTTCCCGGCTGGACGATCCTCGTCGGGCCGATCATTGGCGCGGCGCTGTGGCCCGCGCTCGGGGCGCTGCGCCTCATCCCGCCGCGCCGCGCGAGCGAACCCGAGGCGCCCCGCGCGCTCTGAGCGACGATGCGCGGCGCCGAGCTGAAAAACCCCGAACGCGAGCTGCGGCGCTTTCAGCTGCGGCTCGGCATCGCGGCCGCGGCGGTGCTCGCGGCGTTCGGCCTGCTCGCGGCCCGGTTCTTCTACCTGCAGGTCGTGCAGCACGCGACCTACGCCGCGAAGGCCGAGGAAAACCGCATCTCGATCGTGCCGATCGCGCCCAATCGCGGGCTGATCCTCGACAGGAACGGCGTCGTGCTCGCGCGCAACTACTCGGCCTACACGCTGGAGATCTTTCCCGCGCGCGTGCGCGATCTTGAGGCGACCATCGAGCGGCTCGCCGAGGTGGTCGATATCCAGGCAAAAGACCGCGCGCGCTTTCGCAAACTGCTCGCCGAGACGCGCAACGCCGAGAGCCTGCCGATCCGCACGCGGCTCACCGACGAGGAGGTCGCGCGCTTCGCCGCGCAGCGGTTTCGCTTTCCGGGCGTCGAGATCAAGGCGCGGCTCTTTCGTCAGTACCCCTTCGGCGAGGTCGCGAGCCACGTCGTCGGCTACATCGGTCGCATCACCGCGCGCGACCAGGAGCGGCTCGCCGAGCTCGGCATGGAGGCGAACTACCGGGGCACCGATTTCATCGGCAAGAGCGGCATCGAGGCGAGTTACCAGCACGAGCTTCACGGGGTCACCGGCTTCGAGCAGGTCGAGATCGACGCCGCCGGCCGCGGCATCCGCACGCTCGCGCGCACGCCGGCGCAGCCGGGCAACAACGTCACGCTCACGCTCGACATCCGCCTGCAGCAGGTCGCCGAGGCGGCGTTCGGGGCGCGGCGCGGGGCGCTGGTCGCGCTCGAGCCCGCGACCGGGGCGGTGCTCGCGCTCGTATCGAAGCCCGGCTTCGACCCGAACCTGTTCGTCGACGGCATCGATCCGCACAGCTGGGCCGAGCTGAACGCTTCGCCCGATCGGCCGCTCAACAACCGCGCGATCGCCGGCGTCTATCCGCCGGGCTCCACCTTCAAGCCGTTCATGGCGCTCGCGGCGCTGGAGCTCGGCAAGCGCACGCCGAAAAGCGCGATCCACGACCCGGGCTACTTCATCTTCGGCGAGCGGCGCTTCCGCGACTCCAAGCCCGGCGGCCACGGCTACGTCGACCTCTACAAGTCGATCGTCGTGTCCTCCGACACCTACTACTACCAGCTCGCGAACGACATGGGTATCGAGGCGATCGCCGGCTTCATGGCGAAGCTCGGCCTCGGCGCGCGCAGCGGCATCGACCTGGAGGGCGAGGCGGCCGGCGTGCTTCCCTCGCCCGAATGGAAGATGAAGCGATTTCGCCGCCCGGAGCAGCAGAAGTGGTACGCCGGCGAGACGATCTCGATCGGAATCGGCCAGGGCTACAACGCCTACACGCCGATCCAGCTCGCGGTGGCGACGGCGACGCTCGCGGCGAACGGCGACATGTACCGGCCGCGGCTGGTGTCGCACATCGACAACCTGCGAACCGGCGAACGGCGCCATCTCGAGCCGGTGCTCGTTCGGCGCCTTGCGCTGCGCGAGGAGCACCTCGAGTTCGTCAAGCGCGCGATGGCGGGCGTCAACCGCGAAGGCACCGGCGCGCGCGCCTTCGCCGGCGCCGAGTACACGAGCGGCGGCAAGACCGGCACGGCGCAGGTGATCGGCATCAAGCAGAACGAGAAATACGACGAGAAACGGATCGCCGAGCGGCTGCGCGACCACTCGCTCTTCATCGCGTTCGCGCCGCTCGAGAGCCCCCGCATCGCGCTCATGGTGATCGTCGAGAACGGCGGCTTCGGCGCACGCGCCGCCGCGCCGATCGCGCGCACCGTCCTCGACTACTACTTGCTCGGCAAGCTCCCGCCGGGACTCAAGGCGACCGAAGAGCACGAGGTCGAGGAGGGCCCCGACTGATGATGCTCGAGGCCGCGCTTCCGTCGGCGCGCCGGATCGCGGCGCGGCTTGCCGAAGGGCTCGATCGGCCGCTCGCGGCGATCGCCGGGCTGCTCGTGCTCGTCGGGCTCGCGACGCTCTATTCGGCGAGCTACGGCACGCCGGCGCGCGTGAGCGCGCAGCTCGGCCACCTCGCGGTCGCGCTCGCCGCGATGTGGGTCGCGGCGCAGCTTGCGCCGCAGACGCTCATGCGCCTTGCGCTTCCGGCCTACGTCGCCGGCCTTGCGCTCCTCGTCGCGGTGGCGCTCTTCGGCGATGTCGCAAACGGGGCCCGGCGCTGGCTCAACATCGGCATCGCGCGCTTTCAGCCCTCCGAGATCATGAAACTGGCGCTCCCGATGATGCTCGCTTGGTACTTTCACCGCCGCGAGCGCGCGCCGCGGCTCGCCGATTTCGCGGCCGCCGCCGCGATCGCCGCGCTGCCGGTGGCGCTCATCGCCCGCCAGCCCGACCTCGGCACGGCGCTGCTCGTCGCCGCCGCCGCGTTCTACGTGATCTTCTTCGCCGGTATCGGCTGGAAGCTGCTCGTTGCGCTCGCGGCGGGCGCGCTCGCCGCGCTGCCGCTTCTGTGGGGCGCGCTGCACGACTACCAGCGCCGCCGCATCCTGACGCTTCTCGATCCGACGCTCGATCCCCTCGGCGCCGGCTACCACACGATCCAGTCGACGATCGCGGTGGGTTCGGGCGGCATCGCCGGCAAGGGATGGCTGCGCGGCACGCAGGCGCACCTCGAGTTCATCCCCGAGCGGCACACCGAGTTTATCTTCGCGGTCTACGCCGAGGAGTTCGGCCTGATCGGAGCGCTCGTGCTGCTCGCGCTCTACTTTGCGCTCGTCGCGCGCGGCCTGATGATCGCGGCGAACGCCGCGACCGTCTTCGGCCGGCTGCTCGCGGCGGCGATCAGCCTCATGTTCTTCACCTACGCCTTCGTGAACATGGGCATGGTCTCGGGGATCCTGCCGGTGGTGGGCGTGCCGCTGCCGTTCGTTTCCTACGGCGGAACCGCGCTCGTGACGCTCTTCGTCGGCGTCGGGATCCTCATGAGCATTCAGCGCTACCGCACGCTCGTGCAGACGTAGGCGGCGCCCTCGAGCCGGGCAGGTCGCTCAGCGACACGTTCTGTCGTACGCTAGAGACAGAATCGCGGCAGCGGAATCGGCGAACCCTTCCGATGCGCGGGTGCGCGTTTGCGGACCGTCTCGCCGGAAGACTTTCGTGAACCTGTCCAAGTCGAAGCTCGTTTCCGGTCGCCAGTGCCCGCGGCGCCTCTGGCTCGAGGTGCACCGCCCGGACCTTCTGGAGGCGGACTCCGGCACAGAACAGCTCTTCGCATTCGGCCACCGCCTGAACGAGGTCGCGCGTTCGCTCGAGCCGGACGGCACGCTGATCGGGCACGGCGACGACCCGGGACGGGCGCTCGTCGAAACCCGGGCGGCGCTTGCGCAGCCCGGCGATCGCACGCTCTTCGAGCCGGCGTTCGTGCACGAAGGCATCCTCGTACGGGCGGACATCCTCCGCCGGCGCAAGGGGCGCCATGCGCTCGTCGAGCTGAAGGCGTCCACCGAACCGAAGCCGCACCACGCCTTCGACTGCGCCGTTCAGGCGTACGTGATCGAGGGAAGCGGGCTTCAGCTGGGCGAGATCGCGCTCGCGCACGTGAACAGCGAGTTCGTTTATCCGGGCGGTGGCGACTATCGCGGCCTGCTGTGCAGCACTGACATCGGCACCGAGGCGCGCGCGGCGGTATCCCAAGTGCCGAAGCTCGCCGCGTCGCTGCGCAAGGTCCTCGCGGGGAAGGAACCGAACGTGAGGCCGGGGCCCCATTGCGAGGACCCGTATCCCTGCCCGTTCATCGAGCATTGCGAGCCGGGGGACTATCCGGTGAGGATCCTCCCGCGCTCGGCAGCGCTCATCGAGCGGCTTCGCGCGGAAAGTTACCGCGACCTGCGCGACGTTCCCGGCGAGGCGATCCGGTCGCGCGCGGCACACCGGGTGTGGCAGGCAACCCGAACGGGCAGCGTCTTGCTCGACCCCGAGCTTCGCGCGACGCTTCGGTCCCTCGGATATCCGCGGCATTATCTCGACTTCGAGACGATCCGCTTCGTGGTCCCGATCTGGAAGGGAACGCGACCCTACGAGCAACTGCCGTTCCAGTGGTCGCTGCACATCGAACACCGCAACGGTCGTCTCGCGCATCGGGAGTTTCTGGACACGAGCGGTGAGCCGCCGATGGAGAAAGCGGCGGCGGCGCTGCTCGAAGCGGTCGGCGCGGAGGGGCCGGTCGTCACCTACGGCCCGTTCGAGAGGACGGTGCTTCGGGCGCTCGCCGAGCGCTACCCCCGGCTCGCGGCACCGCTCGAGCAGCTTGCCGCGAGAATCGTGGACGTCCTTCCGCTCCTTCGCGCGCACTACCACCACCCGGCGATGAAGGGTTCGTGGTCGCTCAAGGCGGTGCTGCCGGCCGTCGCGCCCGAGCTCGGCTACGCCGGGCTCGGAGAAGTCGCCGACGGCGAGGCCGCCGAGCGCGCCTACCTCGAAATCCTCGATCCGGCGACCGATGCGGCGCGCAAGGCGAAGCTCGCCGCGGACCTGCGGGCCTACTGCGCCCGGGACACGTTCGGGCTTCGGCTTCTCGTCCAGAAGCTCTCCGGTTGACCGGCCGGCGCATGCCCCTTGACCTATCCCCCGGCGGCGATCGAACAATTGCGTTCATGCCAGCCGGTCGTCGTGGCGAGGCGACCTCCATGCGCGCGCTTCGGTGCCGGCTGCGGCGAACTTTATGAGGAGGACGGCGAACGCGCGCTCGACGCTGCTTCGGCAGTGGCACATGCTGCGCCTTCTGCCGCGCTATCCGACGAAGACCACCGCGCGCGAGATCCGAGACCGGCTCGCCGCGCAGCAGTTCGAGACGACCACGCGCACGGTGCAGCGCGATCTCATCGAGCTGTCGCGGGCGTTTCCCATCGCCTTCGACGAGCGATCGAAGCCCTACGGATGGAGCTGGGCGAAGGACGCTCCGAGCCTTGCGCTTCCGTCCCTCACGGTCGCCGAAGCGATGACGCTGCAGATGGTCGAGCAACACCTCAAAGGGCTGCTGCCCGCGTCCACCGTCTCGGTACTGGAGCGCTATTTCCGGGCCGCGGCCGAGCGCATCGAAGCGGCGACCGGCCGGCGCCGGCACGTCTGGCTCGATCGCGTGCGCGTTCTTCCGCCTGCGCAGCAACTCGGGCTGCACAGAAAAGAGCCCACGGCTCGAGGAGGCGCTCGCCATCGTCCGGAGCGTGCGCCCCGCGCGAGTGCTGCTTTACGGACCGTCGGGCAGTGGAAAGAGCGCCTGCGCACGCCATTTCGCCGAGCGGCTGGGGGCGCCGCGCGCCGGCTCGCGCAGAAGCTCGCCGGCCTGCGCGCCCTCACCCCCGGCGACATCGTCGCTGCGCTCGGGCAGCACCCGGGCACCGCGTCAAGCGAGCCCGAGATGATTTTCGCTTCGCTCGCCGAGGCCGAGCGGCTGAAGGCCGACGCCCCGGCCGCGACGATCGGTTTTCTCGGCGCTTGAGCGGCGCAAGACGCGCCTGACCTCGCTCAGGCGGCGAGAATGCCGAGGCGCTCCGCCGCGGTCGCAAGCGGTGAATCCCTTGCAGCAAGCTCGATCCCGAGACGCTGCGCAAGCTCCAGGTACGCGGCGTCGTATGCCGAAAGGCCGTGCCCGCGTGCGAGCGAAAGAAGGAGCGACGTGGGCGCCGGCGGCGTGTCTATCCGGGTGACCAGCCGCGCGGCCTTTGCGACGATTTCGTCGGCGAGCGCAGCGGCAAGCAGCTTGCGCCGCTCAAGCACCGCGAGCGCATTCGCGAACTCGTACGGCCACACCGCAGGCACGATCACCTCGTCCTTTGCGAGCCGGCGGTAGAGCCGGTCGGTGTACGCGGTCGCCTGGGTGCGCGAGAACCAGGCAACGACCACCGAGTTGTCAGCGACGAACGGCACTCAGTCGCGGCCTTCGGCCAGGACTTCGCTGATCCGGATCTCCGGCGGAATCCTGACGCGCCGCGCGAGCGCCCGGATCTCGCGCAACAGGGTTCTGCGACCGCCCTTCGCGGCCGGGGCGAAAGTCACGATTCTCGCGACCGGCTTGCCGTGACGCGTCAGTACGACCTCCTCGCCCGCCTCGACCTTTTGCACCAGACGGGACAACTTCGACTTCGCCTCGTAGATTCCGACTTCCATGGGTACCTCGCGCTGCGATCTGGCTAGCTAGATCAGAAAGTTTATCGCAGGCGGCCTTGTCCGTGGAGCGCTGACTGCGAGGCGCTTGCCGCAAAGCAGCATGCAGCTGAAAAGGCGATCCACATCGTGAAAGGCGAAGGGGCTAATCCTGTGTAAGCCTTTGTTTTCCCGGAATTTCAAGATATGGAACCCGGATGTTGCTCTGCGCCATCCCGGGCCGTAATGTGTTTGCAATCAACCTCTTCGCCGATCACCGACAAGGAGTCCCGATGGACCGCAAGGAAGCGATCGCGCAACTGGAAAAGGACTGGGCCGAAAACCCCCGCTGGAAGGGGGTGAAGCGGGGCTACAGCGCCGCGGACGTCGTGCGGCTGCGCGGAAGCGTGCGCATCGAGTACACGCTCGCGCGGATGGGCGCCGAAAAGCTCTGGAAGATGCTGAACGAACGCCCGTTCGTGCATGCGCTCGGAGCGCTGACCGGCAACCAGGCGATGCAGCAGGTGCGCGCGGGCGTGCCCGCGATCTACCTCTCGGGCTGGCAGGTCGCGGCCGATGCGAACGACTCGCTTCAGATGTATCCCGACCAGTCGCTCTATGCGGTCTCCTCGGTGCCGACGGTCGTTCGCCGGATCAACAACACGCTGCTTCGCGCCGACCAGATCCAGACGCTCGAAGGAAAAGGCGACATCGACTGGATGGCGCCGATCGTCGCCGACGCCGAATCCGGCTTCGGCGGCGTGCTGAACGCCTTCGAACTCATGAAGGCGATGATCGAGGCGGGCGCCGCGGGCGTTCACTTCGAGGACCAGCTCGCGAGCGTCAAGAAGTGCGGTCACATGGGCGGAAAGGTTCTCGTGCCGACGCAGGAGGCAGTGCAGAAGCTCGTCGCCGCGCGCCTTGCCGCGGACGTCATGGGCGTGCCGACGGTGCTCCTTGCGCGCACCGACGCCGAGGCCGCCGACATGGTGACCTCCGACGTGGACGAGCGCGACCGGCCGTTCCTCACCGGCGAGCGCACGCCTGAAGGCTTCTACCGCACGCGCAAGGGGTTCGAGCAGGCGCTCGCGCGCGGTCTCGCCTACGCCGAATACGCCGATCTCGTCTGGTGCGAAACCGGCACGCCCGATCTCGCCTTCGCGAAGAAGTTCGCCGAAGGAATCCACCGGAAGTTCCCGGGCAAGATGCTCGCGTACAACTGCTCGCCCTCGTTCAACTGGAAGAAGAATCTGGACGACGCGACGATCGCGAAATTCCAGCGCGAGCTGGGCGCGATGGGCTACAAGTTCCAGTTCATCACGCTCGCCGGCTTTCACGCGCTCAACTACTCGATGTTCGAACTCGCGTACGGCTACGCGCGCGAGCACATGCGCGCGTTCGTCGAATTGCAGGAGAAGGAGTTCGCCGCCGTCGAACGCGGCTTCACCGCCGTGCGGCACCAGCGCGAGGTCGGCACCGGCTACTTCGACGAGGTGACGCAGGTGGTCATGGGCGGGCGCGCCTCGACGACGGCGCTTTCCGGCTCGACCGAGGACGCGCAGTTCTTCGAGGATGACGAGCGCACGAAGAAGGCGGCCTGAGCCGCGCGGGCGCGCCGCCGCCTGAGACGGCGCGGCGGTGAGCGCAACGGCGAAGGTCCGGCCGATCCACGAGGCGCGCGGCGCGCGCGCGGAGGACGTTGCGCGCGCGATCCTCGCCGGCTTCGATCGCCACTACGCGCTCTTTCGCGATGCCGCGCGGCGCGCGAAGCGCCACTTCGAGGCCTCCGACTGGCCGGCGCTGCGCGCGCTCGCGCGCGAGCGCATCGAGATGTACGACGCGCGGGTGGAAGAGACCGTGCGCGCGATCCTCGAGCGCTATCCCGAGGCCGAACGCGACGAATCGCTCTGGCCGGCGATCAAGCTCGCCTACATCGGGCTGCTGCACGAACACCGCCAGCCCGAGTGCGCCGAGACGTTCTACAACTCGGTCGCCTGTCGGGTGCTGCACCGGCGCTACTACCGCAACGAGTTCATCTTCTGGCGGCCGGCGGTGGCGACCGAGCACCTGGAGGGCGAGGAACCGGCCTATCGCTGCTACTACCCGCGCGCGGGGGGTCTTCGCGCGACGCTCGAGCGCATCGTCGCGGATCTGGACCTCGCCTGCCCCTGGGAGGACCTGCATCGGGACCTGAGGAACCTCGTGCGGGCGCTGCGCGCGCGCTTTCCCCGCCCGGCGCGCGCACGCCCGAGCCTGCAGGTGCAGGTCGCGAGCTCGCTCTTTTTCCGCAACAAGGGCGCCTACGCGATCGGCCGGATCATCAACGGCAACGTGGAGCTCCCGTTCGCGGTGCCGATCCTGAAGAACGCGCGCGGCGAGCTGTATCTCGATGCGCTCGTTACCGGCGCCGACGCGCTGGTGGTGCTCTTTTCCTTCGCGCGCGCGTACTTCTTCGTGGACATGGAGGTGCCGGCGGCGACCGTCTCGTTCCTCCGGCAGCTGATGCCGATGAAGCCGCGCGCCGAGATGTACATGGCGGTCGGGCTCGCGAAGCAGGGAAAGACGCTCTTTTACCGCGACCTCTTCTATCACCTGAAGCACTCCTCGGACAACTTCGTGCTCGCGCCCGGCATCCGCGGCATGGTGATGCTCGTCTTCACGCTGCCCTCGTTCATGTACGTGTTCAAGGTGATCCGCGACCGCTTCGCGCCGCCGAAGGACATGGACCGCCAGACGGTGAAGGACAAGTACCGGCTGGTGAAGTACCACGACCGCGTGGGGCGCCTCGCCGACACGCTGGAGTATTCGCTCGTCGCGCTCCCTCTGGAACGCTTCGAGCCGTCGGTGATCGAGGAGCTGAAGGCCGAATGCGCCTCGAGCATCGAGTTCGAGGACGAGCGCATCATCCTCAAGCACGTGTACATCGAGCGCCGGATGCAGCCGCTCAACCTGTATCTCGAGGAAGCGCGCGCCGACGGCGACCGCGAGCGCGTGCGCCGCGCGCTCTGGGACTACGGCCAGGCGATCAAGGAGCTCGCCGGCGCCGGGATCTTTCCCGGCGACATGCTGCTCAAGAATTTCGGCGTCACGCGCCACGAGCGCGTCGTCTTCTACGACTACGACGAGATCGCGCCGATCACCGACTGCAACTTCCGGCGCGTGCCGCCGCCCGCCTCTTTCGAGGACGAGATGGCCGCCGAGCCCTACTATTCGGTCGGTCCGAACGACGTCTTTCCGGAGCAGTTCGGGCGCTTCCTCGTGAGCGACCCGAAGCTGCGCGCGATCTTCCTCGAACGCCACGCCGACCTGCTCGACCCGGCATTCTGGCAGGCGAAGCAGGCGCGCTTCCGCGCCGGGCTCGAGGACGAGGTCTATCCCTACCCCGAGAGCGTGCGCTTCAGGCGCTAGCGGCGCCCGCGCGCGCGAGCGCGCAGTGCAGCAGCACGTTCACCGCCGGAAGCGTTTTTTCGAGCGTCGCGTGCTCTCGGTGGTTGTGCGTGATCCCCTCGGTGCAGGGCGAAAAGATCATCGCGGTGGGGGCGACGCGCGCGAGGAAATACGCGTCGTGCCCGGCCTGGGAGGGCAGATCGAGCGCCGCGTAGCCGAGCCGCCGCGCGGTGTCGCGAACGAGCGCGACGCAGCCCGGATCGAAGAAGTGCGGCACCCAGCTCCAGCGCTGGATCACCTTCATCTCGGTGTTCGAGCGGCGCGCGCAGTCCTCGACCGCGGCGAGGAACTCCTCGGCCATGCGGTCGGCGCTCGCCCGGTCTTCGTGGCGCACG
>JAOAFL010000118.1 GCA_026416295.1 Burkholderiales bacterium
AGATGTGTATAAGAGACAGCGATCGCCTCGTCGGGGGCGCGCACGACCGCCGAGCCGCACGCCGGGCAGCGCGTCGGCATGCGGAACGGTCGCGCCTGCGGCGGGCGGCGCTCGAGGCGCACCGACACGATCTCCGGGATGACGTCGCCCGCGCGGCGCACGACCACGGTGTCGCCGACGCGCACGTCCTTGCGCCGCAGCTCGTCCTCGTTGTGCAACGTCGCGTTGGTGACCGTCGCGCCGCCGACGAAGACCGGTTTCAGCCGCGCAACCGGCGTAAGCGCCCCGGTGCGCCCGACCTGCACGTCGATCGCGAGCACCTCGGTCACCTGTTCCTCGGGCGGAAACTTGTGCGCGACCGCAAAGCGCGGCGCGCGCGACACGAAGCCGAGCCGATCCTGCCAGTCAAGGCGGTTGACCTTGTAGACGACGCCGTCGATCGCGTAGGGCAGCTGCGCGCGCCGGCGCGCCATCGCGGCATAGTAGCCGAGCAGGCCGGCGACGCCGCGCACGACCGCCCGCTCGGCGCACACCGGAAAGCGCAGCGCCGCGAGCCGATCGAGCACTTCGGCGTGCGTGCGCCAGCGTGCGCGCCCGACCGTCGCGACGCCGTAGGCGAAAAAGCGCAGCGGCCGGCGCGCGGTGACGCGCGAGTCGAGCTGGCGCAGGCTGCCGGCGGCGGCGTTGCGCGGATTGGCGAACTCCTTTTCGCCTGCTTCGCGCTGGCGCGCGTTCAGGCGCTCGAAGTCGGCGCGGTACATCACGACCTCGCCGCGCACTTCGAGCTCCGCCGTCTCCTCGCTGCGCGGCAGCTCGAGCGGGATCGAGCGCACGGTGCGCAGGTTCGGCGTGACGTCCTCGCCGGTGGTACCGTCGCCGCGCGTCGCCCCGCGCACGAACACGCCGTCGCGGTACAGAAGGCTCACCGCCAGCCCGTCGAACTTCGGCTCCGCGGCGTATTCGATCTCCTCCTCGCCGAGCGCCTCGCGCACGCGCCGGTCGAAGGCGCGCACCTCGTCCTCGTCGAGCGCGTTGGCGAGCGAGAGCATCGGCACGCGGTGCCGCACCGGCGCGAATTCGGCGAGCGGCGGCGCCCCCACGCGCTGCGTCGGCGAATTCGGATCGGCGAGCTCCGGATGGCGCGCCTCGAGCTGCACCAGCTCGCGCACCAGCGCGTCGTATTCGGCGTCGGTGATCTCCGGCGCGTCCTTGACGTAGTAGAGGTAGTTGTGCCGCTCGATCTCGCGGCGCAACTCGGCCGCACGTTCGGCGAGACGACGCTCGAGCGCCACGGCCGCGTCAGGCGAAAAGGCGCGCCGCGAGGGCACCGCCCGGCGCCACACCGTGCGCGGCGAGCGCGTCGCGCACCTGATCCAGCCGCGCGGCGATCGCCGCGAGCGCCGCGTCGCCGAGTGCCCGGCCGCGGTCGTCGACCAGCTCGCCGCCGCAGGCGCCGGCGAGCTCGCGCGCGAGCCGCACCATCGCCTCGAAGGCGCCGCGCGGGTCGGCGGCGTGCGGCACCTCGAGCGCGAGCGACACCGCCGAATACGCGGACTTCGGCAGGCGGGCGGCGTCGAACGGCGCGCCGTCGCGCGCGGCGAGCGCGAGCACCACGCGCTCGTCGCCCGCGCGCTGCACGAAGCGACCGTCGGGCGCGAGCGCGAGGCCGGCGGCGGCGGCCGCGGCAGCGATCGCCGAGCCGGCGAGCGCGCCGCCCGGGGCCGCGACGACGTGCAGCACCACCTGGATGTCGGCGTCGGCGCAGAGCGCATCGAGCGCGCGCGCCCGCTCCATCGCGACCTTCATCTCCGGCGCGCTCACCGCGGCGCCGAGCGCCGATGCCATCGTCTCGACCGCGGCGCGAAATTCGATCAGCTCGGCCTCGCCGACGGTGCCGGCGCGCGAAACGAGCTGGAGCCCGGCGCGCAGCACGCCCTCGCCGTCAGGCCCGGCGAGCGAGGCGCGCGGCGCATGGCGGCGCGCGATCGGCCGCCACTGCTCCTCGATCGCCGCCGCAGACGGTCGCGCGCGCGGCCGCAGCTCGATCACGTAGTCGATGCGCGCATCGGGCGCGGCGGCGGGCGCCTCGCGCGCGCCGGCGGCGCGCGCGCTCGGGGCGGCCTCCGGCCGCGGCGCGCCCTCGCCCATCAGCGCATCAGGCGAGGGCGGCGGGAACGCGCGTTGCGCCGCGGCGCGCGCGCGCCGCTCCTGCAGACGGTTGTACGCGAACACGCCGACGATCACGACCGCGCCGATCGCGAGCAGGCCGAGTTGCAGCTCGCTCATCGCGCGCGCGGCGGACGCGATCCGCTCACGCCGCCAGCTCCTCGCGCATGCGCAGCGCCTCGGCGACGTCGACCGCGACCACGCGCGAGACGCCCGATTCCGGCATCGTCACGCCGATCAGATGACTCGCCATCTCCATCGTGATCTTGTTGTGCGTGATGAACAGGAACTGCGTCTGCGCCGACATGCGCTTGACCAGCTCGCAGAAGCGCAGCGTGTTCGCATCGTCGAGCGGCGCATCGACCTCGTCGAGCAGGCAGAAGGGTGCCGGATTGAGCTGAAACAGCGCGAACACGAGCGCGATCGCGGTGAGCGCCTTCTCGCCGCCGGACAGAAGATGAATCGTGCTGTTGCGCTTGCCCGGCGGCTGCGCGACGACCTGCACGCCGGCGTCGAGGATCTCTTCGCCGGTCAGCACGAGCCGCGCCTCGCCCCCGCCGAAGAGCTGCGGAAACAGCGTGCCGAAATGGCCGTTGACCGCGTCGAACGTCTCGCGCAGCAGCTCGCGCGTTTCGCGGTCGATGCGCCGGATCGCGTCCTCGAGCGTTTTGGCCGCTTCCTCGAGGTCTGCGCTCTGCGCGTCGAGGAATTGCTTGCGCTCGCGCGCGGCGGCGAGCTCCTCGAGCGCCGCGAGGTTGACCGCCCCGAGGTCGGCGAGCGCCTGCGCCGCGCGCGCGATCTCGGTCTGCAGGCTCGCCGGCCGCGGTGCGCCCGCTTCGGCCTGCGCAAGCTGCGCCTCGTCGGCGCCCGACTCGGCAAGCTGTGCCGCGAACTGCTCGAGCGAAAGGCGCGCGGCCTGCTCCTTCAGGCGCAACTCTTCCAGACTTTCGCGCAGCGGGGCGCACGCGGCCTGCCGCCGCAGCCGCTCCTCGTCCAGGGCGCGCAGCGCGCTCGCGGCCGCCTCGAGCGTCGCGCGTGCCTCGGCGAGCGACTGCTCGCGCGCAAGACGCGCCTCGACCGCGGCGGCGAGCGCGTCGCGCAAGGCGGGAATCGGGTCGCGCGCGAGCTCGGCGTCGAGCCGCGCAGCCTCGCGCTCGGCGGCGTCGATCTGCGCGTCGATCAGCTTGACCGCGCCGTCCAGCTCGCCGATCTTGGCCGCCGCCTCGCGCTCGGCGAAGCGCGCCTCCTGCGCGGCGCGCTCGGCCGAGGCGGCGCGCTCGCGCTGCTCGGCGAGCGCCGCCGCGGCGGCGTCGTAGGCGGCCTGCGCCTCGGCGAGCGCGTCGCGTGCGCCCGCGATGTTCGCCGCAAGGCGCGCAAGCGCCGCGCCGGCGGCCGCGAGGCGCGCTTCGTCGGCCGCCTGCGCCTCGGCGATTTCGCCGAGCTCGCGCTGGATCTGCGCGCTGCGCTCGCGCCAGCGCTCGCGCGCCTGGCGCAGCGTGAGCGCCGCGATTTCGCTCGCGTGCCGCTCGCGCTCGTGTTCGGCGATGCGCGCGCGCGCGTGCTCGAGCGCGGCGAGCCGTTCGGCGAGCGCAGCGTCGCAGGCCGCAAGGTGTGCGCGCGCCGCCTGCGCCGCGCGCGCGAGCTCGGCGACGCGACCCTCGAGCGCGTCGATTTCGGCCTGACGCGCGAGCATGCCGGCGTCGGCCGCGTCCGGCGCATGCAGCGCGAGCGTGTGCGCGGTGTACCGATGGCCTGCCCGGTCGACGTAGAAGGCGCCGGGGGCGAGCGCCGCGAGCGCGCTCGCGTCCGGCCGGCCTTCGCAGACGATCGCCCCGGCGAGCCATTCGCCGACCGCGTGCGCGAGCGCCGCGTCGGCGCAATGCACCTTCGCCGCGAGCGACGCGGCAGGCGGCACCGGCGCAGGGAGGTCGCTAGGCGCATAGAAGCTCGCCTTGACCGGGGGCGCTTCGTCGCCGAGGGCCCGGAGCGCCGCCGCCTCGCCCGCCTCCAGCGCGTGCAACCGCTCGCGCAGCACCGACTCGACGGCCGTCTCCCAGCCGGGCTCGATGCGGATGCGCTGCCATAGGCGCGGCAGCGCCGCAAGGCCCTTGCGCTCGAGCCATTCGGCGAGCGGCGCGTTCGCCTCCGCCTGCGCCTGGACCTGCACGAGCGTGTCGCGCTGCGCGGCGGCGGCGGCGTGCGCCCGCACCGCCTGCTCGAGCGCGCGCGCCGCCTGCGCCTTCGCCGCCTCGGCGGCGGCCGCTTCCTCGTGCGCCTGCTCGAGGGCGCGCTGCGCCTCGGCGATCGCCGCGCCGAGCGCGGCGATGCGCGCCTCGCTTTCGGCGATCGCGTCCGCGGGCGGCTCGACGAGTTCGGCGAGCTCGGCCTGCAGGCGCGCGCGCCGCGCCTCGAGCGACTCGAGCGCGCGGCGCAGGTGCACCGCCGCCTGCTCTTCGAGCTGCGCGGCGCCCTCTTCGCGCGCGAGCGCGGCGCGTGCGGCCGCGAGCTGCTCCTGCGCCGCGCGGTACGCCCGCTCGGCCTGCGGCAGGCGGGCGGTCTCGGCCGCGCTCGCCTCGGCCGTTCGCGCCGCGGCGTCGCGCCGCTCGGCGTGGCGCGCGACCCACGCGTGCAACGACTGCGTGAGCTGCGCGCGCTGCTCGCGCGCGCTGTCGAGCTGCGCGCGTCGCTCGCGGCGTCGCGCCGCGAGGCTCTCGCGCGCGGCTTCGGCGTGGCGCAGCTCCGCCTCGTGGCGCGCGACTTCGGCGTTCGCGCCGTAGAGCGCGGCTTGCGCGGCGTTCAGGCGTTCGGCGGCCTCGTCGTGCGCGCTGCGCGCCTGCGCAAGGCGCCCCTCGAGCGCGCGCAGCTGCGCGGTCTCCGCCTCGAGCGCCGCTTCGGTGCGCGCGATCGCCTCGGCGTGGCGCGCCCGCTCGGCGGCGGCGTCGCGCCGGCGCAGGTACCAGAGCAGCTGCTGCTTGACGCGCAGTTCCTGCTGCAGTTCGCGGTAGCGCGCGGCGACCTTCGCCTGTGCCTCGAGCTTTTCGATCTGCGCCCCGAGTTCGGCGCGGATGTCGGTCACGCGCGCGAGGTTTTCGCGCGTGTCGGCGAGCCGACGCTCGGTCTCCTTGCGGCGCTCGCGGTAGCGCGACACGCCGGCCGCCTCCTCCAGGAACACGCGCAACTCCTCGGGGCGCGCCTCGATCACGCGCGAGATCATGCCCTGCTCGATGATCGCGTAGGCGCGCGGCCCGAGCCCGGTGCCGAGGAACATGTCGGTGATGTCGCGCCGGCGCACCGGGGTGCCGTTGATGAAGTAGGACGATTCGCCGTCGCGCTGGATCACGCGCTTGACCGAGATCTCGGCGTAGCGCGACCACGGCCCGCCGATGCGCCCGAGAGAATTGTCGAACAGCAGCTCGACGGCGGCGCGCGCGAGCGGCTGGCGGTTCGCCGCGCCGTTGAAGATCACGTCCTGCATCGAGTCGCCGCGCAGCGCGGCGGCGCGCATTTCGCCGAGCACCCAACGCACCGCGTCGATCACGTTCGACTTGCCGCAGCCGTTGGGACCGACGACGCCGACGAGGTTGCCGGGCAGGTGGATGACGGTCGGATCGACGAACGACTTGAAGCCGGACAGCCTGATCTGGGTGAGACGCACGGACGGTGTCGCGTTTTCGGGGGATGATACCATCTGCGCCTTCGCACTTTCGCCGCGCACCGAGTCGCCGCATGCCTTCGAAACCGAGCCGGCGCCTGCAGACGTTCGCCAATCCGGCGCCCGAGCGCGACTATCGCATCCGCATGGAGATTCCGGAGTTCACCTGCCTGTGTCCGATGACCGGACAGCCGGATTTCGCCACGCTCGAGCTCGAGTACGTGCCCGATCGGCTGTGCGTGGAGCTGAAGTCGCTGAAGCTCTACGTCTGGTCCTGGCGCGACACCGGCGCGTTCCACGAGGCGGTCACCAACCGCATCCTCGACGATCTGGTGGCGGCGACGCGGCCGCGCTACATGCGTCTGGCGGCGCGTTTCAACGTGCGCGGCGGTATCGCGACCTCGGTGATCGCCGAATACCGCAAACGCGGATGGAAGCCGGCAGCGTGAGCCGAACGCGGCCGCCAAGATGAACCCGCTGCTCGCACGGCTGCAGCCCTACCCGTTCGACCGCCTGCGCGCGCTCGTCGCCGGCGTCGCGCCGAACGCGGCGCTCGCGCGCCTCGACCTCTCGATCGGCGAGCCGCAGCATCCGACACCGGCGCTCGTCAAGACCGCGCTCGCCGACGCGCTCGACGGTCTGGCGACGTACCCGCGTACCGCGGGCACGCGCGAGCTGCGCGAGGCGATCGCCGCCTGGATCGCGCGCCGCTACGCGCCGGCGACCGTGGATCCGGAGACCGAGGTGCTGCCGGCGAACGGCTCGCGCGAGGCGCTGTTCGCGTTCGCGCAGGCGGTGGTCGATCCCGACGGCGGCCGCGCCCGCGTCGCCTGCCCGAACCCCTTCTACCAGATCTACGAGGGCGCGGCGCTGCTCGCCGGCGCGCAGCCGGTGTTCCTGAACACCGTCGCAGCGAACGGGTTCCGCATGGATCTTTCGGCGCTCGATGCGCACACCTGGCGCGCGGTGAAGCTGATGTACGTCTGTTCCCCGGCCAATCCGAGCGGCACGGTGCTCGATCTGGACGACTGGCGGCAGATCTTCGAGATGTCGGACCGCTACGGCTTCGTCGTCGCCGCCGACGAGTGCTATTCGGAGATCTATCCGGACGAAGGGCGGCCGCCGCTCGGGGCGCTCGCGGCGGCCGCGCAGCTCGGTCGACGCGGGTATCCGCGCCTTGCGGTGTTCTCGAGCCTGTCGAAGCGGTCGAACGCGCCCGGCCTGCGCTCGGGGTTCGTCGCCGGCGACGCGCGGCTGCTCGCGGCCTTTCTGCGTTACCGGACGTATCACGGCTCGGCGATGAGCCTCGCGGTGCAGCGCGCCTCGATCGCCGCGTGGGGCGACGAAGCGCATGTGCGCGAGAACCGGCGACTGTACGCGCAGAAGTTCGACGCGGCGTTCGCGACGCTCAGGCCGCCGCTCGCGGCGCACCGCCCCGCGGGCGCGTTCTACCTGTGGCTGCGCGTGCCGGGCGACGACGCCGAGTTCGCGCGCGAGCTGTACCGTCACTATAATGTGCTCGTGCTGCCGGGAAGCTTCCTTGCGCGGGAGGCGCACGGCGAGAACCCCGGTCGCGGCCATGTCCGCGCGGCGCTGGTCGCGCCGCTCGCCGACTGCGTCGAAGCGCTCGCCCGCATGAACGAGTTCGCCGCCCGACTCTGATGTCGTTCGCCGCCGCCCGGACCGTGATCGACGAGGCCTGGGAAAGGCGCGCCGAGCTTTCGCCCGCCGGCGCGCCCGCCGAGCTGCGCGACGCGGTCGAGACCGTGATCGCCGCGCTCGACGCCGGGCGGCTGCGCGTCGCGGAAAAAACGGCCGAAGGCTGGATCACGCACCAGTGGCTGAAGAAGGCGGTGCTGCTGTCGTTTCGCCTGCACGACAACCGGCTCGTACCGGGAGGGTGGACGAACTATTACGACAAGGTCGCGGCGAAGTTCGCCGATTACGACGGGGCGCGCTTCGCCGCCGCCGGCGTGCGCGTCGTGCCGCCCGCGGTGGTGCGCCGCGGCGCGTACGTGGCGAAAAACGCGGTACTGATGCCCTGCTACGTCAACATCGGCGCCTACGTCGACGAAGGCACGATGGTGGACACCTGGGCGACCGTCGGTTCGTGCGCGCAGATCGGCAGGAACGTGCACCTGTCGGGCGGCGTCGGCATCGGCGGGGTGCTCGAGCCGCTGCAGGCGAATCCGGTGATCGTCGAGGACAACTGCTTCATCGGCGCGCGCTCCGAGATCGTCGAAGGCGTGATCGTCGAGGAAAACAGCGTGATCTCGATGGGCGTGTACCTCGGCGCGAGCACGCGCATCTACGACCGCGAGACGGGGACGGTGCTCTACGGCCGCGTGCCGGCCGGCTCGGTGGTGGTGCCCGGCACGCTGCCCGCGCCCGACGGACGCTACGCGCTCTACTGCGCGGTGATCGTGAAGAGGGTGGACGCGAAGACCCGGGCGAAGACCAGCCTGAACGAGCTGCTGCGCGGCGACTAGCGCGGCGCGCGCGAGGCGGAGGACGGCAATGTCAGCGATGAAGCGGCTGTTCCATCTCATGGCCGAAAAGAAGGCCTCGGACATCTTTCTCTCGGTGGGCTCGCCGATCCACATCAAGATCAACGGCGTCGCGATGCCGGTCAACCAGACGGTGCTGAACGCCGACGCGGTGCGCCAGCTCCTCTACGAAGTGCTCACCGAGCGCCAGATCCGCGAGTACGAGGAGGAGCTGGAGCTGAACACCGCCTACGCGCTCGAGGGCGTCGGCTCGTTCCGCATCAGCGCGTTCCGCCAGAAGGGAACGCCCGCGGTGGCGGTGCGCTACATCCCCGCCGAGATCCCGCCGCTCGACTCGCTCGGGCTGCCCGAGGTGCTGAAGGAAATCATCATGCAGAAGCGCGGGCTGATCCTGATGGTCGGCGCGACCGGTTCGGGCAAGTCCACGTCGCTTGCGGCGATGCTCGACTACCGCAACGAGCGAAGATCGGGACACATCCTGACGCTCGAGGACCCGATCGAATTCGTCTTCAAGAACAAGAAGTCGATCGTCAACCAGCGCGAGGTCGGCACCGATACCAAGGCGTTCGAAATCGCGCTGAAGAACGCGCTGCGCCAGGCGCCCGACTGCATCCTGATCGGCGAGATCCGCGACCGGGCGACGATGACGATGGCGCTGCAGTACGCGCAGTCGGGGCATCTGACGCTCGCCACCCTGCACGCGAACAACAGCTATCACGCGATGAACCGGATCATCTCGTTTTATCCGCTGGAGAACCGCCCGACGCTGCTCCTCGACCTGTCGGCGTCGCTGCAGGCGATCGTGTCGCAGCGCCTGGTGCGCACCAAGACCGGCACCCGCAAGGCGGCGGTCGAGGTATTGCTCAACACCCGGCATGTGGCCGAGCTGATCGAAAAGGGCGAGATCAACGAGATCAAGGAAGCGATGGAAAAAAGCATGGCGCCGGGCTCCCAGACCTTCGAGCAGGCGCTGTTCAAGCTGTTCATGGACGGCCACATCTCGCAGGAGGAGGCGCTCGCGAACGCCGACTCGGCGACCAACATGCTGTGGCTGATCAACCAGGCGACCGCCGGCCAGATCTCCGGACAGACGCCGCCGCCTGCAGCCGCGTCGCGCGAGGAAAAGAAGGAAGGGTTGCTCGGCGGCGCGGGCGGCGCCTCCTTCAGCGACATCAAGATCGACGTCAGCGCCTAGCGCGCCGCGGTTCGCCCCCTGGACAGCCCGCTCGAGCTCGCGAAGGCGCTGATCGCGCGCCCGTCGGTGACGCCGCAGGACGCCGGCTGTCAGGCGCTCCTCGCCGAGCGGCTCGCGCGCGCCGGTTTCCGCGCCGAGCCGATGCCCTGCGGGGCGGTCGCGAACCTCTGGCTGCGCCGCGGCGAGGCGGCGCCGGTGTTCTGCTTCGCCGGCCACACCGACGTCGTGCCGCCGGGCCCGATCGACCGATGGACGAGCGACCCGTTCGTCCCCACCGTGCGGGACGGGCGCCTCTACGGGCGGGGCGCCGCGGACATGAAGTCCTCGATCGCGGCGTTCGTCGTCGCCGCCGAGGCGTTCGTGCGCGAACATCCGCGCCACCGGGGCTCGATCGCGCTGCTGCTCACTTCCGACGAGGAGGGCCCTGCGGTCGACGGGACGGTGCGCGTCGTCGAGCGGCTCAAGGCGCGCGGCGAACGGCTCGACTGGTGCATCGTCGGCGAACCGTCCTCGGCGCGCGTACTCGGCGACACCGTACGCATCGGACGGCGCGGCTCGCTCTCGGTGCGGCTGACGGTTCACGGCGTGCAGGGCCACGTCGCCTACCCCGAGCAGGTGCGCAATCCGATCCACCTGCTCGCCCCGGCGCTCGCCGAGATCGTCGCGACGCGCTGGGACGAGGGCAACGACGCATTCCCGCCGACCAGTTTCCAGGTCTCGAACCTCGCCGCCGGCACCGGCGCGGAGAACGTCGTACCGGGCAGCGCGACGCTGCTCGCCAATTTCCGGTTCTCGACCGCGAGCACCGAAGCGTCGCTGCGCGAGCGCTTCGAGGCGATCCTGCGCCGACACGGCCTCGAGTACGCGATCGACTGGACGCTCGGCGGCCGGCCGTTTCTGTCGGCGCGCGGCGAGCTGTTCGAGGCGGTGCGCCGCGCGGTGGCGGCGCACGCCGGGGTCGAACCGCAGGCGTCGACCGGCGGCGGCACGTCCGACGGTCGGTTCATCGTGGACATCTGCCCGCAGGTCGTCGAGCTCGGACCGGTCAACGCGAGCATCCACAAGCTCGACGAGCACGTCGAGCTGCGGGCGCTCGAGCAGCTCGCGCGCATCTACTGCGACGTGCTGCGCGCGCTGCTCGCGTGACCGCGGGCGACATGGTCGCGGCGCTCGCGCGGCGTTTCCGCGCCGCGCGGCTGCATTTCGGCCACGGCACCGCGTGCGCGCGCGACGAGGCGGCGTGGCTGGTCGCGCACGCGACCGGCGCGCCCCCGGCGTCGCTCGATCCGCGCGCGCGCATCGGCGCCGAGCAGGCGCGCAGGATCCGGGCGCTCGCCGCGCGCCGTATCCGCGAGCGCATCCCGCTCGCCTACCTCCTCGGCGAGGCATGGCTCGCGGGGCGGCGCTTCTACGTCGATCGCCGCGTGATCATCCCCCGCTCCTTCATTTCGGAGCTGCTCGCCGGAGATCTGCGCCACTGGCTTCAGCGGCCGGTCGGCCGCGTCCTCGACCTCGGCACCGGCTCGGGCTGTCTTGCCGTGCTCGCGGCGCTCGCGTTCCCGAAGGCGCGCGTGGACGCGACCGACGTCTCGGCCGACGCGCTCGAGGTCGCGCGGCGCAACGTGCGCCGCCATCGCCTGACGCGTCGTGTGCGCCTGATCCGTTCGGATCTGTTCGGCGCGCTCGGGCGGCGGCGCTACGATCTCATCCTCGCCAACCCGCCCTACGTGCCGGCGCGCACGATGCGACGGCTGCCGCCGGAGTACGACTACGAGCCGCGTCTTGCGCTCGACGGGGGGCGCGACGGGCTGGCGTACGTACGCCGCATCCTCGCGGGGGCGCGCGCGCACCTTTCGCCGCGCGGGCTGCTCGTGTGCGAAGCGGGCGACGCCCGGCGCGCGCTCGAGCGCGCCTATCCGCGCACGCCGTTCGCGTGGCCGGAGGTGTCGGAGCCCGGCACCGTGTTCGTGCTGGTGCGCGAGGCGATCCCCGCGTAGCGCCACCGGAAAAAGATGGGGTGGCCGATGGGACTCGAACCCACAACAACCGGAATCACAATCCGGGACTCTACCGTTGAGCTACGGCCACCGTCGGTCGCGCACCCGCCCGCGGTTCCGCCGGGCGACTGGCCTGCCCGGCGGGGATCGAACCCACAACCCCCAGCTTAGAAGGCTGGTGCTCTATCCGGTTGAGCTACGGGCAGCTCGCGCTCGCCGTCGGGCGTGGTCGGGGTGGGGAGATTCGAACTCCCGACATCCTGCTCCCAAAGCAGGCGCGCTGCCAGGCTGCGCCACACCCCGCGAAGCGGGCGCCAATGATACCCTCTTTCGGCTTGCTCCGGGGGGGCTTTTCTGCTACAAAGCCTGCTTCTTTTTTCGGCCCGAGAGCCTCGATGGCGCTGGATGTGACGCGAAAGAACTTCACGCCCTACGTACCGAAGAAGGGCGAGGAGTACATGAACGCCCGGCAGCGGGCGCACTTCCGCAAGATCCTCGAGAATCTGCGCGCCGAGTTGTCGGCGGAGATCGACCGCACCGTGCACGCGATGCAGGAGGAAGCGACGGTATTCGCCGATCCGAACGACCGCGCGAGCCAGGAATCGGACATGGCGCTCGAGCTGCGCAACCGTGACCGCGAGCGCAAGCTGATCAAAAAGATCGACGAAACCATCGCGCGTATCGACGCGAACGAATACGGCTACTGCGAAAGCTGCGGCGTCGAGATCGGCCTGAAACGCCTGGAAGCGCGCCCGACGGCCACGCTCTGCATCGACTGCAAGACGCTCGACGAGCTGCGCGAGCGCCAGATCGCGAAGTAGCCGCCGGCGCGCGGCCGCCGCGCCGCCGGCGCGGCCGCGAGGCCACGTCCTCTCAGCCCTGTTTGGCGGTCGTCGGCTGCTCGTTCACCGCCTTCATCGAGAGGCGCACGCGGCCCTTGTCGTCGGCCTCGAGCACCTTCACGCGCACGATCTGACCTTCCTTGAGGTAGTCGGACACCGAGTTCACGCGCTCGTTGCTGATCTGCGAGATGTGCAGCAGGCCGTCGCGGCCCGGCATCAGCTGCACGATCGCACCGAAGTCGAGCAGACGCAGCACCGGTCCTTCGTAGATCTTGCCCACCTCGACGTCGGCGGTGAGTTCCTGGATCCGGCGGCGCGCCGCCTCCCCGCCTTCGGCCGAGACGCAGGCGATCGAGATCGTGCCGTCGTCCTCGACCTCGATCGTGGTGCCGGTCTCCTCCTGGATGCCGCGGATCACCACGCCGCCCTTGCCGATCACGTCGCGGATCTTGTCCGGGTTGATCTTCATCTTGATGATGCGCGGCGCGTAGGTGGACAGTTCGCTGCGCGAGCCCTCGATCGCCTGGCGCATCAGCCCGAGGATGTGCAGCCGCGCCTCGCGCGCCTGCGCGAGCGCCACCCGCATGATCTCCTTGCTGATCGACTCGATCTTGAGGTCCATCTGCAGGGCGGTGATGCCTTTTTCGGTGCCGGCGACCTTGAAGTCCATGTCGCCGAGATGGTCCTCGTCGCCGAGGATGTCGGTGAGTACCGCGAAGCGGTTGCCTTCCTTGATGAGCCCCATCGCGACGCCGGCGACGTGCGCCTTGATCGGCACGCCCGCGTCCATCAGGGCGAGGCTGCCGCCGCAGACCGAGGCCATCGAGGACGAACCGTTCGATTCGGTGATTTCCGACACCACGCGCAGCGAATAGCCGAACTCCTCGGGCGAGGGCAGCAGCGCCTCGAGCGCGCGCTTCGCGAGGCGCCCGTGGCCGATCTCGCGCCGCTTGGATGGCCCGAGTCGGCCGGTCTCGCCGGTCGCGTACGGCGGCATGTTGTAGTGGAGCATGAAGCGCTCGCGGTACTCGCCGGTGAGCGCGTCGATGATCTGCTCGTCGCGCCCGGTGCCGAGCGTGACGGTCACGAGCGCCTGCGTCTCGCCGCGGGTGAAGAGCGCCGAGCCGTGCGTGCGCGGCAGCACTCCGACGCGGATATGGATCGGCCGCACCGTGCGCGTGTCGCGGCCGTCGATGCGCGGCTCGCCCGCGAGGATCTGGCTGCGCACGATCCTCGCCTCGAGCGCCGAGATCATGTCGCGCACAACGTTCGCCGCCGGGCCGCCTTCGGTGCCCGCGCCGGTCGCCTCGAGCACCCGGCGGCGGATCGCCTCGAGCGCTTCGTTACGCGCCTGCTTCTGCCGCAGCGTGAACGCCTGGCGCAGGTCGGCTTCGGCCAGCTCGGCGATGCGTCGCTCGAGCGCCTCGTCGCGCGCCGGCGGCTGCCAGTCCCAGGCCGGCTTGCCGGCGATCTCCGCGAGCTCGTCGATCGCGCGGATCACCGCCTGCATCTGCTCGTGGCCGAAGACGATGCCGCCGAGCATCCCCTCCTCGGAGAGTTCGCGCGCGTCCGATTCCACCATCAGCACGCCTTGATCGGTACCGGCGACGACCAGGTTCATCTGCGACTGCTTCAGCTGGCTCATGGTCGGATTGAGCACGTACTGGCCGTCGATGTAGCCGACGCGGCAGGCGCCGATCGGACCGTTGAACGGAATGCCCGAGAGCGTGAGCGCGGCGGAGGCGGCGATCATCGCCGGGATGTCCGAGTCCACCTCCGGGTTGAGCGACACCACGGTCGCCACCACCTGCACCTCGTTGTAGAAGCCGTCGGGGAAGAGCGGTCGGATCGGCCGGTCGATCAGCCGGCTGGTGAGGATTTCCTTTTCCGAGGGCCGTCCCTCGCGCTTGAAAAACCCGCCGGGGATCTTGCCGGCGGCGTAGGTCTTTTCGACGTAATCGACGGTGAGCGGGAAGAAGTCCTGGCCCGGGCGCGGCTGCTTGGCCGCGACCACCGTGGCGAGGACGACCGTGTCGTCGATGGTGCACAGCACCGCACCGTGCGCCTGGCGCGCGATCTCGCCGGTTTCCAGCGTGACCTGGTGCTGGCCGTAGGTGAACGTCTTCTTGATCGGTGTCAAGGGGTTTCCTCTGTGTGCGTGCGAGCGCCTGCGGTGCGCTCCGTCGGGCGGGCGCACCGGCGGCGCATGCGGAGACGGGCGTTACTTGCGCAGACCAAGCCGGTCGATCACCGAGCGGTACTTTTCCGCGTCCTTCCGCTTCAGGTAATCGAGCAGCTTGCGCCGCTGGCTCACCAGCTTGAGCAGGCCGCGGCGCGAGTGCAGGTCCTTCGCGTGCGTCTTGAAATGCTCGCCGAGGCTGTTGATGCGCTCGGTGAGAAGCGCGATCTGCACTTCCGGCGACCCGGTGTCGTTCGCCGAACGCTGAAACTGCTTCACGATGCGCTGTTTCTGCGCAACCTGTAAAGCCATGGATTCTCTCTCGTGGCTGTATTCCGCGGAACGCGGAATTTTAACCGGGAACCGTGCGTTTTCACAAGTTTTGCCCGCTGCATCAGCCGGTTGCGATCGCGCTCGCGGGGTTCGCGACGAGGCGCTCCGGCCGTAGCAGGCCGTCGGCGCCGACGGTGCCGACGCCGAGCAGCGCGCCGTCGTGCGCAAGGACGCAGCAATCGCCGCGCGCCGCCCGCGCGGCGGGCACGGGCTGGCCGTGGCAGAAGCGCCGCGCGCGCTCGCCGTCGAGGCGGATCGCCGGCAACCCGTCGAGCAGGCGCGCAGGCGGAATCAGCCGCGCGCGGCGCGCGTGCACCGGCAGCGCCCGGAGCGCCTCCAGCCCGATCGCGTCCTCCACGCGGAAGCGGCCCGCCGCGAGGCGGCGCAGCGCGGCGAGGTGCGCGCCGCAGCCGAGCGCCTCGCCGAGGTCGGCGGCGAGCTGGCGCACGTAGGTGCCCTTGCTGCAGCGGATGCGCAGCTGAAGCAGGTCCCCTTCGTGGGAAAGGAGCGTCAGCTCGCTCACGCGCACGCGGCGCGGCGCCCGCTCGACGTGTTCGCCGGCGCGCGCGAGCGCGTAGAGCGGTCGTCCGTCGCGCTTGAGCGCCGAATAGATCGGCGGCACCTGCGCGATGTCGCCGCGAAACCGCTCGAGGGCCGCCTCGACGGCGGCGCGGTCGGCGTGCACCGTCCGGCGCGCGATCACCTCGCCTTCGGCGTCGCCGGTCGCGGTCGCGACGCCGAGACGGACTGCCGCGAGATAAGTCTTGTCCGCCTCGAGCGCAAAGCGCGCGAACTTGGTCGCTTCGCCGAACAGGATGACGAGCAGCCCCGAGGCGAGCGGATCGAGCGTTCCGCCGTGTCCGGCGCGGCTTGCCGCGAGCAGCCGTTTCGCCTGCTGCAGCGCCGCGTTCGAGGTGATGCCGACCGGCTTGTCGAGCAGCAGCACCCCGTCGGGGCCGCGGCTCATGTGTCGCGCGGGCGCACGCTCTCGATCAGCCGCGCGAGCCGGTCGCCGCGTTCGATGGATTCGTCGTAGACGAAGCGAAGCTGCGGCGTCTCTCGCAGCCGCATGCGGCGCGCAAGCTGCGAGCGCAGAAAGCCCGCGGCGCGCTCGAGCGCCGCTTTCGCCTCGGGCGCGCGCGCGGCGTCGAGGCAGGTGAAATACACCGTCGCGTACGCGCAGTCGGGCGACATGTCCACCGCGGTGAGCGTGACCAAGCCGACGCCCGGGTCGCGCAGCTCGCGCTGCAGGACGTCGGACAGCTCGCGCTGGATCTGGTCGCCGACCTTCTGCGCCCTGCCCGCGCGCCGTCCCATGGACCGCTCCTAGAGGGTGCGCGCGACTTCGAGCACCTCGAAGACCTCGAGCTGGTCGCCCTCCTTCACGTCCTGGAAGCCTTTCAGCGACAGCCCGCACTCGAAGCCGGCTTTCACCTCGCGCACGTCTTCCTTGAAGCGCTTGAGGGTCTCCACTTCGCCGGTGTGGATGACGACGTTGTCGCGCAGCACGCGCACGAGCGCGCCGCGTCGCACCACGCCCTCCTGCACGTAGCAGCCGGCCACCGTGCCGACCTTGGAGATGCGGAACACCTTGCGCACCTCGACCAGACCGATGACGTTTTCCTTCTTCTCCGGCGCGAGCATGCCGGCGAGCGCCGCCTTCACGTCCTCGACCGCGTCGTAGATCACGTTGTAGTAGCGCACCTGTACGCCGCTCGTCTCGATCAGCTTGCGCGCCGCCGCGTCGGCGCGCGTATTGAAGCCGACGATGATCGCGCGCGAGGCGAGCGCGAGATTGACGTCGGACTCGGTGATGCCGCCGACGCCCGCGTGCACCACGTTCACGCGCACCTCGTCGGTCGAGAGCTTCGCGAGCGCGTGCACGAGCGCCTCCTGCGAACCCTGCACGTCGGCCTTGAGCACGATGGCGAGCGTCTTTTTCTCGCCCTCGCCCATCTGTTCGAGCACGTTCTCCAGCTTCGCCGCCTGCTGGCGGGCGAGCTTGACGTCGCGGAACTTGCCTTGGCGGAACAGCGCGACCTCGCGCGCCTTGCGCTCGTCGCCGATCACGATCATGTCGTCGCCGGCGCGCGGCACGTCCGACAGTCCGAGCACCTCGACCGGGATGGAGGGGCCCGCCGAGGCCACGGGGCGGCCGTTTTCGTCGAACATCGCCCGCACGCGCCCGAACGCCGCGCCCGCGAGCACGACGTCGCCGCGCTTGAGCGTGCCCGACTGCACGAGCAGCGTCGCGACCGGGCCCCGCCCCTTGTCCAGGCGCGCTTCGATCACCACACCCTTCGCCGGCGCGGCGACCGGCGCGCGCAGCTCGCGGATCTCGGCCTGCAGCAGCACCTGCTCGAGCAGCGCGTCGATGCCCATGCCGGTCTTCGCCGACACCGGCACGAACGGCGCCTCTCCGCCGAGCTCCTCCGGCACGACGCCGTGGGCGAGCAGTTCGCGCTTGACCTTTTCCGGGTTCGCGTCCGGCTTGTCCATCTTGTTGATCGCGACGACGATCGGCACGCCGGCGGCGCGCGCATGGTTGATCGCCTCCACGGTCTGCGGCATGACGCCGTCGTCGGCGGCGACCACGAGGACGACGATGTCGGTCACTTTCGCGCCGCGCGCCCGCATCGCGGTGAACGCCTCGTGGCCCGGGGTGTCGAGGAACGTGATCACGCCGCGCGGCGTCTGAACGTGGTAGGCGCCGATGTGCTGCGTGATGCCGCCCGCCTCGCCCGCCGCCACCTTCGTGCGCCGGATCGTGTCGAGGAGCGAGGTCTTGCCGTGATCCACGTGGCCCATCACGGTGACCACCGGCGGCCGAGGCAGCAGTTCCGCCTCGCCCGCCTGCGCGAGCGTTTCGGTGAGGTACGCCTCGGGATCGTCGAGTTTCGCGGCTTTCGCCTTGTGACCCATTTCCTCGACGACGATCATCGCCGTCTCCTGGTCGAGCGACTGGTTGATCGTCGCCATGATGCCGAGCTTCATGAGCACCTTGATCACCTCGACGGCCTTCACCGCCATGCGGTGCGCAAGCTCGCCCACCGTGATCGTTTCCGGCACCGCGATTTCGCGCACCACCGGTTCGGCCGGCGGCGTGAAGCCGGTCTCGGCGCCCGCCTGCGCGCGGCGCGCGCCGGCCGCTTTCGGCCCGTGCCAGCCGGCGACCCCGCCGCCCGCGTCGCCGCGCGTCTTGATCGCGCGCCGGCGCACGCTGTCGTCGGCGAGCACCGTGGTCTTGATCTTCTTCGCCTTCTTGTCGGCCTTCGCCTCTACCGTTTTCGGGGCGTGCAGCGTGCCCTCGCGCGCCGGCGCGGGCGCGGGCGGCGCCGGCTCCGCGGGCGCCGCCGCCTGCTGCTCGCGCTGCTCCGCCTCGCGGCGCTCGCGCTCCTGCTTGTCGCGCAGCTCCGCCGCCTGCAGGTCGGCGAGCTGCTGCTGGCGCCGTTGCTCTTCCTCGCGCAGCTCGCGTTCGCGTTCGTCGAGCGGCAGCGCCGAGGCGGGCGCGCCCGACGCCGCCGTCTCGGCCGCCGCCGCAGCGGTGCCGAGTTCGCCCGGATCGCGCTTGACGAACACCCGCTTTTTGCGCACTTCGACCTGGATCGTGCGCGACTTGCCGCTCGCGTCCGCCTTGCGAATCTCGCTCGTCTGCCGGCGCGTGAGCGTGATCCGGTTCTTCGGCTCAGCCGAGCCGTGCGCGCGCCGCAGGTAGTCGAGCAGGCGCGATTTGTCCTGTTCGGTGAGCGGGTCTTCGGGAACGCGCTTGTCGACGCCCGCCGCGCGCAGCTGCTCGAGCAGCACCGACGGCGGAACCTTCAGTTCGCTCGCGAACTGCGCGACGCTCGTCTGCGCCATCCTAGGCCGCCTCCTCGCTCTGGGCTTCGGCGGCGAACCAGTGCGCGCGCGCCGCCATGATGAGCCTCTTTGCGCGCTCCTCGTCGACGCCGGCGGCTTCGGCCAGTTCGTCCACCGCCAGATCGGCCAGTTCGTCGCGGGTACGGATGCCCCGACGCGCGAGCGTCGCCGCGAGCTGATTGTCCATGCCCTCCAGGCGCAGCAGCGCCGGATCGACGCCCTCCAGGCTTTCCTCGCTCGCGATCGCCTCGACCAGCAGCGCGTTGCGCGCGCGGCTGCGCAGTTCGTTCACGGTTTCCTCGTCGAGCGCCTCGATCTCCAGCATCTCCTGGATCGGGACATAGGCCACTTCTTCCAGCGAGGAAAAACCCTCCTGCACGAGGATGTCGGCGACCTCCTCGTCGACGTCGAGCTTTTCCATGAACAGCCGCCGGGCGCGCTCGCTTTCCTCCTGCTGCTTCTTCCTCGATTCCTCCTCGGTCATCAGGTTGATCGTCCAGCCGGTGAGCTCCGAGGCGAGGCGTACGTTCTGACCGCTGCGGCCGATCGCAATCGCGAGGTTCTGCTCGTCCACCACCACGTCCATCGCGTGCTTTTCCTCGTCCACCACGATCGAGGTGACCTCGGCGGGCGCGAGCGCCCCGATCACGAACTGCGCCGGGTCCGGCGACCACAGGACGATGTCCACGCGCTCGCCCGCGAGTTCCTGCGTCACCGCCTGCACGCGCGAGCCGCGCATGCCGACGCAGGTGCCGATCGGGTCGATGCGCTTGTCGAGCGCGTGCACCGCGATCTTCGCGCGGATCCCCGGGTCGCGCGCCGCCGACTTGATCTCGAGCAGCCCCTCCTCGATCTCCGGCACTTCCAGCTCGAACAGCTTGATGATGAACTGCGGCGCGGTGCGCGACAGGATCAGCTGCGGGCCGCGCGCCGCGCGGTCCACCTTCATCACCCAGGCGCGCACGCGGTCGCCGACGCGCAGGTTCTCCTTCGGGATCATCTGATCGCGCGGCAGCAGCGCCTCCAGGCGGCCGGACTCGACGATCGCGTTGCCGCGCTCCATGCGCCGGATCGTGCCGGTGACCAGTTCGTCGCCGCGCGCGAGGAAGTCGTTGAGAATCTGTTCGCGCTCGGCCTCTCGGATGCGCTGCAGGATGACCTGCTTCGCGGTCTGCGCGCCGATGCGGCCGAACGGTATGTTTTCGAGCGGCTCCTCGACGACGTCGCCGAGCTTGAGTGCGGGATCGCGCGCCTGCGCCTGCGAGAGCGCGATCTGCTGCGCGGGGTTTTCCAGCGCCTCGTCGGGCACGACCTTCCAGCGCCGGAAGGACGCGTACTGGCCGGTCGCGCGGTCCACCGCCACGCGCACGTCCACGTCCTCGCTGAAACGCTTCTTGGTGGCCGAGGCGAGCGCGAGCTCCAGCGCGCCGAACACCACGTCGCGCGCGACGTTTTTTTCGCGCGCGAGCGCATCCACCAGCATCAGTATTTCCCGGCTCATCCCGCTCCTCGTCCTGCCTCGTGCGTCTTCAAACCTGCGGCACCAGCCGCGCCCGGTCGATCGCGTCCAGCCGCACCGCAACCTCCTCTCCGTTCACCTCGAGCGTCGCCACCCCCTCGTGCGCGCCGCGCAGCAGGCCGGTGTAGCGCCGACGCCCGGCGGCATCGGGCGAACGCAGGCGCACGCTCACCTGCCGCCCGGCAAAGCGGGCGAAATCGCGCTCGCCGCTGAGCGGACGGTCGAGGCCGGGCGAGGACACTTCCAGCCGCTCGTACGCCACGCCTTCGACCGCGAAGAGATGGGTGAGATGCCGGCTCACCGTGGCGCAGTCCTCGACCGTCACGCCGGTTCCGGCCGCGCGGTCGATGAACACGCGCAGCAACCCGCCACGACCTGCGAGCTGCAGGTCGACCAGCTCGAACCCCATCCCGGTCAAGGTGGGCTCGACGATCGTCCTCACGCGTTCTACGGCTCCTTTCATCGAGCGTTCTCGGCGCGCGCCGCTCAAACAAAAAATGGGCCGAAGCCCATTCCCCATTAGCGACGAAAGTATACCGAGTTTCGACCTGCGGAACAACGGCTCAGGGCGTCGCGCGCAACGCCTGCAAGGCGCGTCGCACCTGCGCCGGATCGGCTTCACACCAGCGGCCCGGGGCGAGGCCCTCGGGCAGCGCGAACGGCCCGAAGCGCACGCGAACGAGCCGGCTCACCTGCCGGCCGAGGGCCTCGAACAGGCGGCGGACCTCGCGCTTTCGCCCTTCGGCGAGTACCACGCGGTACCAACGGTTCGCCGAGGTCGGGGAGCCGGCGGCAAGCGGCTCGATGTGGCGCACCCGCGCGATGCCGTCCTCGAGCGCGACGCCGGCGCGCAGCCGCCGCAGCTCCGCGTCCTCGAGCGGCCCGAGCACGCGCACCCGGTACTCGCGCTCCACGCCGTAGCGCGGGTGCATCAAGCGCGCGGCGACCTCGCCCGCGTTCGTGAAAAGGAGCAGCCCGGCGCTGTTCATGTCGAGCCGGCCGACCGCGATCCAGCGCCCGCGCGCCAGCGCCGGCATACGGTCGAAAACCGTCGGACGCCCCGCCGGATCGCGCCGCGTCACCAGCTCGCCGACCGGCTTGTGGTAAAGCAGGACGCGGGGCATGACCGCCGGGCGCAGCGCGACCGGCTTGCCGTCGACCGCGATGCGGTCGGATGCCGTCGCGCGCTCGCCGAGCCGAGCGATGCGGCCGTTCACGGTGACCCGACCGGCGCGGATCCACTCCTCGATTTCGCGCCGCGAGCCGAGACCCGCGTGCGCGATGAGCTTTTGCAGCCGCGCGCCGCGCGCGCTACTCGGCGCCGACGGGGCGGGCGTCGGCCGGCGCTTCGGCGGCAGGCTGCGTCGCGGCGGCTTCGAGTTCAAGGGTTCTCGCCACCTCCTCGAGCGGCGGCAGCTCTTCCAGCGAGCGCAGGCCCAGATCGTCGAGGAAGCGGGTCGTGGTGCCGTAGAGCGCCGGGCGCCCCGGCGTTTCGCGATGGCCGACGACGTCGATCCAGCCTCGCGCTTCGAGGGTCTGAAGGATCTGCGCCGAGACAGACACGCCGCGGATCTCCTCGATGTCGCCGCGGGTCACCGGCTGGCGGTAGGCGATGATCGCGAGCGTCTCCAGCACGGCGCGGGAGTACCGCGGCGGCTTTTCCGGGTGCAGGCGCGCGAGGAACGGCAGGAATTCCCTGCGCGTCTGAAAGCGCCAGCCGCCGGCGAGCTGCACGAGTTCGACCGCGCGCTCGGCCCATTCCGCGCGCAGCTCCTCGAGCAGCCGGCGGATCGTGTCGGCGCCGATCTGGCCGTCGAACAGCCGCCGCAGATCGGCGAGCGGCACCGGCTCGGGCGACGCGAGCAGCGCCGCCTCGAGGATGCGCTTCGCCTCAGTGGGACCGAGCATCGGCAAGGCGCACGTAGATCGGTGCGAACGCGCCCGACTGCGTGATCTCGACGAGCGCTTCGCGCGCGAGCTCGAGCAGCGCGAGGAACGTGACGACGAGCACCGCGATGCCGCGCGCCGGGTCGAAGAGCTCCGCGAATTCGAGCACCCGGTGCACGCGCAGGCTGCGCAGGATCCGGCTCATGTACTCGCGCACCGAGAGCGCCTCGCGCGTCACCGTGTGATGCGCGCGCAGCCGCGCGCGCGCGAGCAGCGCGCGCCAGGCCTCCGCGAGGTCGCGCGCGTGCACCTGCGGCAGCCGCACGACGGCCTCGCGCTCGACGGCGACCGCGACCGCGAACAGGTCGCGCCCGAGCTGCGGCAATTCGTCGAGCTTGCGCGCCGCGAGCTTCATCTTCTCGTACTCGAGCAGCCGGCGCACGAGTTCGGCGCGCGGGTCCGCCGTCTCCTCCGCCTCGGTCGCCGGCGGCCGCGGCAGCAGCATGCGCGACTTGATCTCCATCAGGATCGCCGCCATGACGAGGTATTCGGCGGCGAGTTCCAGATTGCGCCGGCGCATCAGCTCGACGTAGTCGAGGTACTGGCGCGTGAGCGGCGCCATCGGGATGTCGAGGATGTTCATGTTCTGGCGCCGGATGAGATAGAGCAGCAGATCGAGCGGCCCCTGGAACGCCTCGAGCATCACTTCGAGCGCGTCCGGCGGAATGTAGAGGTCGGGCGGCAGGGTCTCGATCGGCGCGCCGTAGAGCCGCGCGACCGGCGCCGCGCTAGTCATAGCCGAGTCCCATCGCCTCGCGCACGTCGCGCATCGTCTCGGCGGCCAGTTCGCGCGCGCGCTCGCAGCCGTCGGCGAGGACGTTTCGCACGAGCGTCGGGTCGTCGAGATAGGCCTGCGCGCGCTCGCGGATCGGCGCAAGCTCCGCGAGCACCGCCTCGACCAGCGGCTGCTTGCACTCGAGGCAGCCGATGCCGGCGCTCGTACAGCCTTCGCGCACCCAGGCGCGGCGCGCCTCGTCGGAATACACCTTGTGCAGCTCCCACACCGGGCAGCGCTCCGGGTTCCCCGGATCGTTGCGCTTGACGCGCGCCGGGTCGGTCGGCATGGTGCGGATCTTCTTCGCGACCGAGTCCGCCGGCTCGCGCAGCTCGATCGCGTTGCCGTAGCTCTTCGACATCTTCTGGCCGTCGAGTCCGGGCAGCCGCGCCGCCTCGGTGAGCAGCGCTTCCGGTTCGACGAGGATGCGCCGGCCGCCCCCCTCCAGCCAGCCGTAGAGCCGCTCGCGGTCGCCGCGCGACAGGTTCTGCTGCTCGGCAAGAAGCGCGTGTGCGCGCGCGCGCGCCTCGGCGTCGCCCGCCTCGAGGAACTTGCGGCGCAGCTCGTTGAACAGGCGCGCCTTCTTCGAGCCCATGCGCTTGACCGCGGCTTTCGCCTTTTCCTCGAAGCCCGGCTCGCGCCCGTACAGATGATTGAAGCGGCGCGCGATCTCGCGCGTGAACTCGATGTGCGGCACCTGGTCCTCGCCGACCGGCACGTAGCGCGCGCGGTAGATGAGGATGTCGGCCGCCTGAAGCAGCGGATAGCCGAGAAAGCCGTAGGTCGAAAGGTCGCGGTCGGCGAGCTTTTCCTGCTGATCCTTCCACGTCGGCACGCGCTCGAGCCACCCGAGCGGCGCGATCATCGAGAGCAACAGATGCAGCTCCGCGTGCTCCGGCACCTGCGACTGCACGAAGAGCGTCGCCTGGTTCGGGTCGACGCCGGCGGCAAGCCAGTCCACCACCATCTCGCGCGCGTTCTTCGGCACGTCGCCCGGCCGCTCGTAGTCGGTCGTGAGCGCGTGCCAGTCGGCGACGAAGAACAGGCACGGATACTCGGCCTGGAGCCGCACCCAGTTCTTGAGCACGCCGTGGTAGTGGCCGAGATGCAGCGCCCCGGTGGGGCGCATGCCCGAGAGGACACGCGTTTCGTACATCAGATCTGGAACACCGTGCCGATCAGCCGGTAGGAAAGCGCGACCAGCGGCGCGAGGATCACGCCGAGCGCGCTCGTGAACAGCAGCACGAGCAGGATCGGAAAGCCCCACGGCTCGAGCTTCGCGTAGCGCCAGGCGAGCCGCGCCGGCAGCAGGCTCGCGACGATGCGCCCGCCGTCGAGCGGCAGGATCGGCAGCAGGTTGAGCAGCATCAGCACGACGTTCACTTCGATGCCCGCCTGGCCCATGCGCAGCGCCGGCTCGGTGAAATAGTTCGCCGGCAGCGCGTCGGCGAGCTTGAAGATCGCCGCCCAGCCGAGCGCCATCGCGAAGTTCGCGCCCGGACCGGCGGCCGCGACCCAGAGCATGTGCTGGCGCGGCCGGCGCAGCGCGGAATAGTTCACCGGGACCGGTTTCGCCCAGCCGAAGAGCATCCCGGGGCCGCCGAGCAGCTTGCTCGTGGCGAGGATCAGCACCGGCACGAGGACCGTGCCGACCGGATCGATGTGACGCAGCGGGTTCAGGCTGACGCGCCCCTGCGCGTAGGCGGTCATGTCGCCGAAGTGGCGCGCTACGAATCCGTGCGCCGCCTCGTGCAGCGTGATCGCGAACAGGACGGGGAGCGCATAGATGGCGACATTCTGAACGAGCGCGTTGACGTCCATCTATGCGGCGAATTTTAACAGACGCTCCGCGCCCTTCCCGCGGCGCACGACGACCGGCTCGGCGCCCGAAAGGTCGACAACCGTCGTCGGCTCGACGCCGCAGGGCCCGCTGTCGACGACGAGGTCGAGCGCGTGCTCGAGCCGCGCGCGGATCTCGGCCGGATCGTCGAGCGGCTGAGGCTCGCCCGGCAGCACGAGCGTCGCCGACAGCAGCGGCTCGCCGAGCGCGGCAAGCAGCGCCTGCGCGACCGCATGATCGGGCACGCGTACGCCGATCGTACGGCGCCGCGCATGCAGACGGCGCGGCACTTCGCGCGTCGCGCGCAGCACAAAGGTGAAGCTGCCGGGCGTGAGCGCGCGCAGCAGCCGGTACTGGATGTTGTCCACGATCGCGTACGTCGCGATTTCGGCGAGGTCGCGGCACACGAGCGTGAAGAGGTGCCTGTCGTCCAGGCTGCGCAGCGCGCGCAGGCGCGCGAGCGCGCGCGCATCGCCGATCCGGCAACCGAGCGCGTAGCACGAGTCGGTCGGATACGCGAGGAGTCCGCCGGAACGCACGATCGCCGCCGCCTGCCGGACCAGCCGCGGTTGCGGGTGCGTCGGATGGATGCGGAAGTACTGCGCCACTACGCGCCGAGGAAGTCCTCGATCAGGCGCGCAAGGCGCGCCGGCTGGTCGTGGTGCAGCATGTGGCCGGCGTCCGCGATCGTCTCGAAGCGCAGGCGCCGGAACGCCGCGCGCCGCTCGGCGAGCGCTTCGGGTGCGAGCTTCATGCGCTGCGCGCTGTCGCTGTCGCGCGCCTCGACCCAGAGCACCGGTGCGGCGACCTCGCGCCAGAGCGCGCGCGCCTCCTCGTAGCGGTAGAGCACCGGATTGACGACCTTGTGCGCCGGATCTGCGCGCAACGTCACCGTGCCGTCCGGCTCGACGCGGCCCCAGTGGCGCGCGAGAAACTCGGCGCGCTCGCGCGCAAGGCGCGGGTTGTTCGCCTGCAGCCGGTCGGCGAGCGCCGCGAAGCTCGGATAGGCGCGCAGCCGCGGCGGCGCGCGCAGCTCCTGGAGCCAGCGCCGCAGCCGGGCCGGCGCCTGTTCCGGCCGCGTCGGCGCAAGGCCGAAGCCCTCGAGATTGACGAGCGTCGCGACGCGCTCGGGTCGCACGCCGGCATAGAGCGCGGCGACGTTGCCGCCCAGGCTGTGGCCGACGAGATGCACCGGGGCCTGCGGGCTCAGGCGCTCGAGCAGCGCGTCGAGGTCGGCGAGATAGTCCGGAAACCAGTAGCTGTCGGCACCGCTCCATTGCGTCAGACCGTAGCCCCGCCAGTCGGGCGCATACACGTCCCAGTGCGGCGCGAGCGCATCGACGAGAAACTGGAACGACGCCGAGACGTCCATCCAGCCGTGCAGCAGCACGAGCGGCGGCGTGCGGTCGCCCGGCCAGCGGCGCACGTGGTAGCGCAGGCCCCGGATCTCGAAGAACAGCGATTCGCTCGCGCGCATGCCGCCCGCTATCATAGCGGCCCGATGCCTGTGTTCCGCGTGGGCGACCGCCGCGTCGAATTCCGCGGCGCGCGCCACTTCGTCGCCTGGAACGCGACCCTCGCCGGCGCGATCGTGCTGGAGGAGGACGCGAGCGTGTGGTTCGGCGCAGTGCTGCGCGCCGACAACGAGCGCATTCACGTCGGTCCGCGCTCGAACATTCAGGACGGCGCGGTGCTGCACGTCGACCCGGGTTTTCCGCTCGCTCTCGGGGCCGGCGTGTCGGTCGGACACAAGGCGATGCTGCACGGCTGCACGGTCGGCGACGGTGCGCTGGTCGGCATCAACGCGGTGGTGCTGAACGGCGCGCGCATCGGCGCCGGCGCGCTCATCGGCGCGAACGCGCTGGTGCCCGAGGGCCGCGAAATCCCGCCGGGCGTGCTCGCGGTCGGCTCGCCCGCGCGCGTGGTGCGCGAGCTGCGCCCGGAGGAGCGCCTGCGGCTTGCGCAGGTGGCCGAGAGCTACGTCGAGCGTGCGGCGTTCTATCGCGCCCGGCTGAGCGAGGAGCCGCTGCCGCCGTCTGCGCGCTGAGCGCGCCGCCTGCCCTCTCCCGGGTCGCTCCGGCGCTCGCTGATCGAGCGGGATCGCCTCGCCGTGCGGCCCGCTATCGAGGCGCCATGCGGATCGCACCGTCCAGCCGGATCGTCTCGCCGTGCGGCGCGTTCTGGTGTCGGCCGCGGCCGGCGGCCGCTTGACGTTGGTTGCGCAAACGTCAGCCTCCCCCGAACGCGCCGCGAACGGCGCTCTATCGCGGCGCCATGCGGATCGCACCGTCCAGCCGGATCGTCTCGCCGTTCAGCATCTCGTTCTCGACGATGTGGAGCGCGAGCTGGGCGTACTCGGACGGTCGGCCGAGGCGCGACGGAAACGGCACCTGCTTCGCGAGCGATTCCTGCACCTCCTTCGGCATGCCGAGGAGCATCGGCGTCTCGAAGATGCCGGGTGCGATGGTGCAGACGCGGATCCCGTTGCGCGCGAGGTCGCGCGCGACCGGCAGCGTCATGCCGACCACGCCGCCCTTCGACGCCGAGTAGGCCGCCTGGCCGATCTGTCCGTCGAATGCGGCGACCGAGGCGGTGTTGACGATCACGCCGCGCTCGCCCGCGGCGTTCGGTGCGCCCTTCGCCATCGCGAACGCCGCGAGCCGGATCATGTTGAACGTGCCGATCAGGTTGACGGTCACCACGCGCACGAAATGCGCGAGGTCGTGCGGCCGGTCCTTGCCGATGGTGCGCTCCGCGGTGCCGATGCCGGCACAGTTGACGAGCACGTGCAGGCCGCCGAATTCGCGCAACGCCGCCTCCACCGCCGCCTGGCCGTCGGCTTCCGACGTGACGTCGCAGCGCACGAAGCGGCCGCCGAGCTCGCGCGCGAGCTTTTCGCCCGCGTCGCTCTGCAGATCGGCGATGACGACTTTCGCGCCGCCTTCGGCCGCCAAGCGCGCGGTCGCCGCGCCGAGCCCCGACGCGCCTCCGGTGACGAGAAACACGCTGTTCTTCACCTGCATACGCCCTCCGTGTCGAGGGCGCGATGCTAGCACGGCGCGCCGCGCCCGTATAATCGTTTGATGCCCAAACGATCGCTGTCGCTGCGCGCGTGATCGCCGCCGGCTCGCCGCCCGCGCCGCAGGACCTCTACAGCCGCGAAGGGCTCGCGCGCATCGACGCGCGCTTCCTCGCGTTCCTCGCCGACGCTGCGCCGGCGCTCGCCGAGCGCCTCGCCGCCGCGCGCACGGCGCCGCAGGCGCTCGCGCCGAAGGAGGAATCGGCGCTGCTTCTCGCGCTCGCGCCGCACCTGGAGGATTTCCTCGCGCGCCTTTTCGGCATCGTCGCCGAGGCGCAGGCGCTCGCGGCACGGCACCGCGCGCTTCGGCCGCTGTGGTCGGTGAAGCGCAATTTCGTCCAGCGGCGCGCGCTGCACAAGGTAAGACCCGAGGAGGCGTCGCCAGAGCCGCTCGAGCGCCTGCTGCCGTGGCCGTTCACCGAGCTCGAGTTCGCGCAGCAGGTGAGCCGCTGGCTCGCCGACGAGGTCGCGAACGCCGAGGCGCTCGAGGCGGCCGCGCGCTACGCCTGCTGGGCGGTGACGACCGACGCGGGGCGCGCGCGCCACGGTGCAGGCGTGCTCTTCAAGGCGCCGCACAAGCTCGACCCGATGCGCCTCGTGCCGGTCGAGACCGATACCGTGCAGGGCTACGCGCGCCACCGCCTTTCGCACCTGCGCCGGCGCGAGGGCTTCGCCCTCACCGATCCGGGGACCGACCTCGCCGGCGCGCTCGATCAGGCGAACTACTGCATCTGGTGTCACGAGCAGGGCAAGGACTCGTGCTCGAAAGGGTTGCGCGAAAAGCCCCCGGCCGAGGGCTTTCGCCGCACGGTGTTCGGCGTGCCGCTCGCCGGCTGCCCGCTCGAAGAGCGGATCTCCGAATTCCACACGCTGAAGGCGCAGGGGCTCGCGCTCGCCGCGCTCGCGATGATCTGCGTCGACAATCCGATGGTGGCGGCGACCGGCCATCGCATCTGCAACGACTGCATGAAAGCGTGCATCTACCAGAAGCAGACGCCGGTCGACATCCCGCAGGCCGAGACGCGGACGCTCAAGGACGTGCTCGAGCTGCCGTGGGGCTTCGAAATCTACTCGCTGCTCACGCGCTGGAATCCCCTCGACCTGCGCCGCCCGCTGCCGCTGCCCGAGACGGGAAAAAAGGTGCTCGTCGTCGGCCTGGGACCCGCCGGCTTTACGCTCGCGCACCATCTGATGAACGACGGCCACACCGTGGTCGCGATCGACGGCCTGAAGATCGAGCCCCTCGCCCCGGACCTGAGCGGTGTGGACGCCGCCGGGCGCCGCGTGCCGTTCCGCCTGATCCGCGACGTACGCGAACTGAACGAACCGCTCGAGTCGCGCGTGATGGCCGGCTTCGGCGGCGTGGCCGAGTACGGCATCACCGTACGCTGGGACAAGAACTTCCTGAAGATCGTGCGCCTGCTGCTCGAGCGGCGCGCGCAGTTCGCGATGTTCGGCGGCGTGCGTTTCGGCGGCACGTTGACGCTCGAGGACGCCTGGCGCCTCGGCTTCGACCACGTCGCGCTGTGCGTCGGCGCCGGCCGGCCGACGGTGCTCGACATCCCGAACGGCCTTGCGCGCGGGGTGCGCGCCGCTTCCGACTTCCTGATGGCGCTGCAACTCACCGGCGCGGCGAAGGCCGACTCGATCGCCAACATGCAGCTGCGGCTTCCGGTGGTCGTGGTGGGCGGCGGGCTCACCGCGATCGACACCGCGACCGAATCGCTCGCCTACTACGTCGTGCAGGTCGAGAAGTTCCTCGCGCGCTACGAGGCGCTCGCCGCCGAGCGCGGCGAGGAAGCGGTGCGCGAAGGCTGGGACGACGAGGAGCGCGAGACTGCGGAAGAATTCCTCGCCCACGCGCGCGCGATCCGCGCCGAGCGCGCGCAGGCGGCGCGCGAAGGCCGCGCCCCGCGCATCGTCGAGCTGCTGCAGCACTGGGGCGGCGTCACCATCGCCTACCGGCGCCGGCTCGTCGACAGCCCCGCCTACACGCTCAACCACGAGGAGGTGCAAAAAGCGCTCGAGGAAGGCGTCTGGTTCGCCGAGCAGCTCGCGCCGGTGGCGATCGAGGTCGATCACTACGGCGCCGCGCGCGCGATCGTCATGCGCCATCAGCCGAGCGGCCGCGAACAGCGCCTGCCCGCGCGCACCGTGTTCGTCGCCGCCGGCACGCAGCCGAACACCGTGCTCGCGCGCGAGCATGGCGCGCCGTTCTGCCTGGACGGCAAGTATTTCGCGGCGTGCGACGAGGAGGGGCGCCCGGTGCGCCCGGAGCCGGCGAGCGCGAAGCCGCGCGCGGCGCAGGTGCTCCTTGCGCGCGAGCCCGACGGCCGGTTCGTCAGCTTCTTCGGCGACGTGCACCCCTCCTACTTCGGCAACGTGGTCAAGGCGATGGCCTCGGCCAAGCAGGGCTATCCGCAGGTCACGCGCGTGCTCGCAAGGCGCGCGGCCGCGAGCCCGATGCCGCGCGAGGCGTTTTTCGCGCGCCTCGCGGCCGCGCTGCTCGCCACTGTCGAGCGCGTCGAGCGCCTGACGCCGACGATCGTCGAAGTGCAGGTGCGCGCGCCCCTTGCCGCGCGCAACTTCCGGCCCGGCCAGTTCTTTCGCCTGCAGAACTTCGAGACGCTCGCCCCGCTCGTGTGCGGTACCCGCATGCAGATGGAGGGGCTCGCGATGACGGGCGCCTGGGTCGATCCGGACCGAGGGCTGGTGTCGGTGATCGCACTGGAGATGGGCGGCTCGAGCAACCTGTGCGCGATGCTGCAGCCCGGCGAGCCGGTCGTCCTGATGGGACCGACGGGGTCGCCGACCCGTATCGCCGGCGGCGAAACCGTGGTGCTCTGCGGCGGCGGGCTCGGCAACGCGGTGCTCTTTTCGATCGGTGCGGCGCTGCGCGCGGCCGGCTCGCGCGTGCTCTACTTTGCCGGCTACAAGCGGCTCGCCGATCGCTACAAGGTCGCCGAGATCGAGCAGGCGGCCGACGTCGTCGTCTGGTGCTGCGACGAGGCGCCGGGGTTCGCGCCGGGCCGGCCGCAGGACCGGGCGTTCGTCGGAAACCTCGTTCAGGCGATGGACGCCTACGCCGAAGGCCGGCTCGGCACACCACCGATCCGGCTGGAGGAGGCCGACCGCATCATCGCGATCGGCTCGGACCGCATGATGGCGGCGGTCGCGCGCGCGCGCCACGAGGTGCTGCGCGCGCACCTGAGACCGCGGCATGTCGCGATCGGCTCGATCAACTCGCCGATGCAGTGCATGATGAAGGAGATCTGCGCGCAGTGCCTGCAGCCGCACCGCGATCCCGCAACCGGCGAGACGCGCGTCGTCTTCTCCTGCTTCGACCAGGACCAGGACCTCGACCGGGTGGACTTCAGATCGCTCAACGACCGCCTGCGCCAGAACTCGCTCGCGGAGAAGCTCACCGCACGCTGGCTCGCGCACTGCCGGCCCGAGCTGGCGCGCGCGCGTCGGCTCGTCTGAGTCCGGGGCGCGCTCAGTCGCCGAAGCAGATGCCGAGCCCGCGCGCGGTGCGCACCGTGTCGGAGTTAGGCGGCACGCGACGGATGCGCCGCGCGACGCGCGAAAGCGGCACGTAGCGAACGCTCGGCGGATCGAGCGCGACCATGACGCCGCGCCGCCCTTCGGCGAGCGCGCGCACCGCCGCCGCCCCGAAGCGCAGCGAAATCAGCCGGTCGAACGTGGTCGGCGAGCCGCCGCGCAGAAGGTGTCCGAGCACGACGTGGCGCGTCTCCTTGCCGGTGCGCGGCGCGAGCGCCTTCGCCACGCGCTCGCCGATACCGCCGAGACGCTCGCCGCCGCCCAGCCGCTGCTCGACGATCGCGCGCGCGCCCCCCTTCGGCCGCGCGCCTTCGGCGACGACGACGATCGAGTAGTTCTGCCCGGCTGCTTCGCGCGCGCGAAGCGCAGCCGCGACCTTGTCGATGTCGAACGGTATTTCGGGGATGAGGATCGCGTGCGCGTCGGCCGCGACCCCGGCGTTCAGCGCGATCCAGCCGGCATAGCGCCCCATCACCTCGACCACGATCACGCGCCGGTGCGAGGCGGCGGTGCTGTGCAGCCGCTCGATGCATTCGGTGGCGAACGAGACCGCGGTGTCGAAGCCGAAGGTGATGACGGTGTGCGCGAGATCGTTGTCGATCGTCTTCGGCACGCCGACGACCCACAGGCCCTTTTTCGCGAGCCCGTGCGCGATCGACAGCGACCCGTCGCCGCCGATCGCGACCAGCGCGTCGATGCCCTCGCGCTGGAAGGCGCGCATCAGCTCGTCGGAGCGATCGCGCAGCACGACCTTGCCGTCGGCGCGGCGCACGGGGTAGCGGAACGGATCGCCGGCGTTGGTGGTGCCGAGGATCGTGCCCCCGAGCCAGGTGATGCCTTCCACCCGTTCGGGCGTCAGCGGCACCAAGCCGCCGCCGCGCATCGGCGCGAGCAGGCCGTCGTAGCTGTCGCGGATGCCGACGCACTCCCAGCCGTAACGCCGCGCGGTGAGCACGGCGCCGCGGATCACCGCGTTCAGGCCCGGCGCGTCGCCGCCGCCGGTATTGATCGCGATGCGGCGGATCGGCCGCGCGTTCGCCTTCGCCATGCGCTGCCCTCGTTTGCGTGCCGACGTCCGGGCGAATCTTACCCTGCGCCCATCGCCTGGCGGCGCCGCACGCTCGCGAGTCGGATCCGCCGCCGCCGTCGCCGTGCGCGGCAGAAAAGCCGGAGCGGACCGCAGGTCAGCGGACTCGCGCGCTCGGCGATCGAGGCCGGGGCCGGTCCGATCGGCGCTCGCCCGCGACGGCGCACGGGCGGGCGCCGCGAGGCCGCTCAGACGCCTGGCGGTCGGCGTCGGTGCCAGTCGGTTTCGCGTTGGTAGGCGTGACCCAGGCGCAGTAGCAGCGCCTCGGCGAAGGGACGGCCGATCAGCTGGAACGCGCACGGCAGCCCGTTCGGCTGAAAGCCGCAGGGGACGGCGAGCGCGGGAACGCCGAGGAAGTTCGCAGGCCGTACGAGCCGCGTGACGCTCGCGAGCACCTCGGTCATGCGCGCGCCGCCCCGCACGTCGGTTTCGGCGATCGTCGGCGTCGCGAACGAGACGACCGGCGCATGCAGCGCGTCCACTTTAGACATCACGTGCGCGAGCCACTGCTTGAGCGCCCGGTCGCGCAGCCGAAGCGCATTGATGTACTGCACGGCGCCGATGCAGGCACCGAGCTCCAGCCGCGCACGCAGCTGCTCGGAATAGTCCTGCGGCCGCTCGCGCAGCCAGCGCGCGTGCAGCGCCGCCGCCTCGGCAGCGATGATCGCGGTGCCCGCGTGGTTCCAAGGCTCGAGGTCCGGCAAGTCCACTTCGACGATGCGGCAGCCGAGCGCGGCGAACACGTCGAGGCTCTCGCGCACCGGGCGCTCGATCGCGGGATCCACCCCGTCGTAAAAGTAGCGCCGAGGAACCCCGATGCGAAGGCCTTCGACGGGGCGCTCGAGGTCCGCGACGTAATCGGGCACCGGAAGCGGGCTGCTCGTCGCATCGAGCGGGTCGTTGCCCGCGATCGCCTGCAGAAGAAGGGCGCAGTCCTCGACCGTGCGCGCAAGCGGCCCGACCGTGTCCATCGAGTACGCGAGCGGCATCGCGCCGGCGCGCGAGACGCGGCCCCAGGTGGGTTTCAGTCCCGTCACGCCGCAGAAATGCGCTGGAAGCCGGATCGAGCCGCCGGTGTCTGAGCCGAGCGCGGCGAAGTTCGCGCGCGCGGCGACCGAGGCGCCCGAGCCGCTGGACGAGCCGCCGGTGATGTACGACGGGTTCCAGGCGTTGCGGCAGTGGCCGAGGTGATAGTTGTGCCCGGTGGGCCCGTAGGCGAACTCGGTCATGTGAAGCACGCCGAACTGGATCGCGCCGGCGGCATCGAGCCGCTTGAGCACCGTCGCGGTGGCCGGGGCCGGGCGCGCGGGACCGATCCTCGAGCCGAGGCTCGAGGCGACGCCTTCGCGATAGAACATGTCCTTGTGCGCCATCGGCACGCCGTGGAGCGGGCCGGCCACCGCGCCGCGCGCAAGGCTTCGGTCGGCGGCCTCCGCCGCAGCGAGCGCCTCTTCTGCGTCGATGCGCACGAAACAGTTGAGCCGTGCGTGCGCTCGCTCGGCCGCCGCGAGCGTCGCCTGCATCACTTCGCGGGCGCTCGCCTTTTTCGCGCGCAGCAGCCGGGCGAGTTCTGCCGCGCCCGCGTGCAAAAGCTCGCTCACGACGCGCCTCGCGCGAGCGTCGCGACGAAGGAGGACGGTTCGACCTCGAATTCGAGCGTACCGGTCGCCGCGCGCTCGGCCGCGAGCTGCCGCGCGAGCGTTTCGGCGATCGCGCCGATTCGCGCCTGTGGGATCGCGACGCCCGCGAGCGCGGCGTACGTGCGCAACGCTTCCGTCTTCTCGTCCATGCTCATGCCTGCGGAACGAGGGCCTGCGCGAGCGCGGGCTGCCGCTCGAGCGCGACCTCGAGGTAGTCGCAGCGCGAGGGCACGTCGGGCGCGACGTGCATCGCGCCGCGCGCAAGCTCCATCACGACCGAGGCGACCGACTCGATCCGCAGATACCAGGGCGCCTGCGGGTCGGGCCGCCGGCAGACGGACGACAGCCCGTCGCTTTCGTCGCGCAGCAGTGCCTGCAGGTCCTGCGGACCGAGCCTCGCCCGCGAGGCGACGAACGCGCGCGCGCGCTCAAGGCGCGGCCGCGACGACAGGCTCTCGGCAGGCGCCGCCTCGCCTGCCGCGAGCGCCGGATCGAGAAAGTGATTGGTATGACAGAGCACGCCGCCTTCGGCGCGCACGACGCCCGCGCCGGCGGGCGACAGCTCGAAGCTCGCGATGCTGCCCGCGGCATCCGCGCAAAGGATGTTCGACGAGGCCGCGTAGCGCAGGCGCCCGACGAGCGCCTCGGCCTCGCCGACGCGCTCGCACGCGAGGAGCCTGCGAAGCAGTACGTGCACCGGAACGCCGGGCCGCAACCCGTCGTCCCGCGAGCGCAGGATGTTCAGGCAGACGCCGAGCCCGCGCTCGTTCAGGCCGATCTTCGCGAGCATACCCGCCTCCGTGAGCGTGAGGTAGGCCGTGGAGCCCGTCTGCGCACGAATGAGGACCAGCGCCTGCCGTTGAGTCCCCAGCCAATCCCAGTTCTGTGCGAGCAGCGCGCCGCCCGTCGCGCTCCGACCCGGCCCGACCGCGATCGCCGTGCATTCGCCGAGGTCCGCCGCGCGCCGGGCCGCCGCAAGCCACGTCTCGTGCGCCGGCTCCGGAAAACTCGGCGGCAGGAGTTCGGTGCGGCAGTTGAGCGCGAGGATATCGGCCACGCCGTAGCCGCTTCCCGCGGCGATGCCTTCGATCTCATCGAAGAGCGCGGCATCCAGCTCGCGGATCGGGCCCGCGTAGCGGCCGGCGAGCGCCTGCACTTCGCTCCAGTCGAGGCCGCAGCGTGCAAAAAGCGCCCGGTAACTCGCGATCGAGACGCCGATTCGCTCGCGCGCTGCCCTTCCGTAGGCCGCGCCGCGCTCGAACGGGCTGCCGGAAAGCTCGATCAAGGGAAACATGCCCGCCATCCTACCCTGCGCCGCCGAAGGCGGCGGGCGCGGTTTCGCTGCGCAGCGTCGCCACCGTCGCCCCGAGCACCGCGAGCACCGGAACGACGAAAAGCGCAAGGCTCAACGCGAGGCCGGCGCGCGGCGGGCGCGCCGCGCGCCAGCGCGTCCAGGCGGTGAGCAGCACGAGCGCTCCCATCGCCCAGCAGAAGAGTTCGAGGAGCGGCCCGCTCCAGCGCCAGCCGACGAGCAGGCCGACCCCGCCCGCGAACCCCATCAGCCACAGGCCGAAGAGGATCGAATCGTCCACCACGCGCGCCGCGAGCTGCGCGCGGTCGCCGCGCAGATGCACCGCGATCACGATCCAGGCGCCGGCGAGCAGCGCCGCACCGCAGACGAGCGCGTAGAGCCAGCCGATCAACTCGACGGAAAGCAGCATTGCCCGGCTACTCTACGCACATTTGCGCTCGCGCGCACGACCGGCGGCTCGGGAGCCCGGGATCGGTCGTCCTCAGGAAGGCCGGAACGGCCGGTACCCCGGACCGCGCGAGCGAACGGAGGCCACAGTCGATGCGCTCGCGCGGGGTCGCCATCGCGCAAGGTCTGCGGTGCGCGGCCGCGCGCGACCTCTCGACCTTCGCCGACGAGGCGTTCTCGCCGCCCGGCAGGATGAAGTCCTTCGTTCGGTCGATGCAATCGTGCGGATGCCGCGCCGGGAATACGCCTGAGCGCATCCCACGATAGACGAACGCCTCTGGGCCCACTCTCGGGTTTTCGAGCGGCCGAGCACGCCGGTGTTATCGCGATCGGTCATGTCGCGCATCGCCGGCCTTGCGCTTCTCGCGAGCGTGAAAGTGGACGAAAAAAATCGGATCACCCTGCTGTGCCGGCTCGGTCAACCGCGATGGAAACGACGCGGTGCCGATCGGCGCTGCGTTCGCGCGCCGGGGATGGTTTTTTCGCGGCGCAGCATTCCGCGTTCTACGCCTGGCCATCGCTCGCTTCTGCGTTTACACTGTGCGGCGATCTAATCCATGGAGGAGGCCCGGTGAAGAAACTCGCTTTGGCAGTCGCGCTCGCGTTGGCCGCCGGCGGCACGCTCGCGCAGGAGAAGACGGTGCGCATTTCCGGCTTCGGCGCGAAGACCGGCCCGGTGCGCTCGTTCGGCATCAACAGCGAAGCGGCGATGCTCGCGGCCGCCGACCTCATCAACAAAGGGGGCGGTGTGCGGCTCGCCGACGGTTCGAAGGCGCGAATCGTCGTGGACTTCTACGACGACGCCTGCAACGCCGAGCAAGGCATTTCGGTCATCCGCCGCATCGCCGGCACCGACGCGCTGGTCGCGATCGGTCCGACCTGCTCGAACGTCGCCGAGCCGCTCTTCGGCATCCTCCAGAAGAAGGTCGACGACCCGGGCGACACCGGGCTGCAGTTTCCGGTGTTCACCGACGTCGCGATCAAGATCGGGCTGGCGCGGATCTCCGAGTGGGCGTTCCGCAACGTGCCGAACGAGATGACGATGTACTCGTCGCTGTTTTACTGGCTGCGCCAGAAATACCCGGACCTGAAGACGGTCTGGGGCGGCGTCGAGGAGGATTTTGCGCACTCGCGCACGACCTGGCACGTGGTGATGAAAGATCGCGCAACGGCGAACAACTTCCAGGTGCTCGGCGAATCGAAATGGCTGCTCGCCGACACCAACTTCGCCACCCAGGTGCGCGAGATGAAGAAGGCGAACGCCGACATCATCGCGATCTCCGCGCATCCGTTCAGCATGTGCGGCGCGCTGAAGGAGATGCAGCGCCAGGGGGTGAAGCCGAAGGTGCTGGTCGGCCTGACCAGTTCCTCGTCGCTCGAAACGCTGCAGGGTTGCGCCAAGCAGGCGCAGGGCATGATCATCCCGACCTCGTTCGCGCCGGTGAACAAGGAGGCCAAGTTCGCCGCCGAGCAGACCGCGAAGTTCAAGGGCACCGCCGACCTGCACTCGATGGCCGCCTGGGAGAACATGTTCATCCTCAAGCAGGTGATGGAGTCGGAGAGAATCTCCGGCGACAAGAGCCAGATCCAGGCCGACCGGCGCAAGATCCGCGACGGGCTGGCGAAGCTGAAGGTGACCAAGGGGCTGCTCGGCGACACCAAGCGCACCGACGACCGCGAGGCGGACAAGCCCTACCTGTTCGTTCAGGCGAGGGGCAACGAATGGGTCGTGCTGCACAATCCGCTGTAGCGTGAGGGACTGACCGGAGCGCGGCCGCCGGGCCGCGCTCTTTTTTTATGCTCGACTTCCTGCAGGCGGTCTCCGACGGGGTGCTGTTCGGCGCGACGTACGCGCTGATCGGCATCGGCTTCACGCTCGTCTTCGGCGTGATGCACAAGATCAACATGGCCTACGCGGCGGCGTCGATCGGCGCCGCCTACAGCGGCCTGCTGCTTCTCGAGGTGATGGCGGGCGCGCCGCCCGCGGCGGTGTTCGCCTGCGCGTTCCTCGCCGGCGGGCTCCTCGGCTGGGTGGTCTATCTCGCCTGCTTTCACTTCATCCCGCTTTCGCACCCGCTCGCGACGCTGATGTCCACCGTCGGCATGCTGTTGCTCATCGACGAGGTAGTGGTGCACGCGACCGACGGCATGCCGCAGAACTACCCGGCGATGTTCGACGACGTGATGCTGCACGCGGGCGAATTCACGCTGCGCGGCGACCTGTTGCTCGTCTTCGGCGTGTGCGTCGCGGCGATGGCCTGTCTGCTCGCGCTCCTCTACCGCACGCGGCTCGGGCTCGCGACGCGCGCGGTATCGCAGCAGCCGATCGCGGCGCAGCTCTGCGGCATCCAGGTCGCGCAGGTGAACGCGATCACGTTCGTGATCACCGGGCTGCTCGGCGGCCTCGCCGGCGCGATGATCGGGGCGTCGGTGGGTACCCTTTCGCCGTTGCTCTCCGGGCCGCTCACGGTGAAGGGCCTCGTCGTCACCGTGATCGGCGGGCTCGGGAGCATCCCGGGCGCGATCGTCGCGGGGCTGCTCGTCGGCGGCTTCGAAAACGTGTTCCAGCTCTACCGCGGCGTCACCGAACGCGACCTCTACGTCATGCTGCTGCTTTTCGCCTTCCTCGTCTTTCGCCCGGGCGGAATCTTCGCGCCGCGCGGCGGGCGCGACTGAGCCATGGATTTCTACTTCGGACTGATCCAGCTGATCGGCGTGCATACGCTGCTCGGGCTCTCGGCCTACATCGTGCTCCTCACCGGCCAGGTGTCGCTCGCGCAGGCGGCCTTCTACGCGATCGGCGCCTACGTGTCGGGCATGCTCACGGTGCTCGCCGAATGGCACATCGTGCCCGCGCTCGCCGTCGGGGGGCTCGCCGGTGCCGCGGCCGCGTGCGCGGTCGGCTTCCCGGCGCTGCGGGTGAAGGGGCTGATGCTCGTGATCGCCACCCTCGCCTTCGGCGAGGGCGTGCGCATCTTCTTCTTCAACTTCGACTACCAGATCGCGAAAGGCGACATCAAGGTCGGGCCGCTCGGCGGCGAGGGGTTCCGGCAGATCCGCTTTTTTCCGGAAAACGGCTGGACCACGTTCGACGTGATGCTCTTCATCTGGCTGTTCGTCGTCCTCGTCATGGCGCTGCTCTGGTGGTTCGACCGCTCGCGCTACGGCGCGGTGCTGCGCGCAGTGGGCGAGGACGAGGTCGCGGCGCAGTCGGTGGGCGTCAACCTGACGGCGGTCAAGGTGAGCGCGATGACCGTCGGCGGCGCGATCGCCGGCATCGCCGGCTGCCTCTACGCCCACTACACGACGCACATCGAGCACGCGAGCTTCAACGTGCTCGTGGCGACCTTCGCGATCGCCTATCCGATCGTCGGCGGCCTGCAGAGCGTATTCGGCACGCTCGCCGCGGTGGTGTTCGTGCAGGGGTTTCTGGTCGAAGGACTGCGCGAGCTGGGCGACTGGCGAAATCTCCTGTTTGGCGCGCTCATCGTGCTCGCGATGAACCTGCGGCCGCAGGGCCTGTTCTGGAGGCGCGGTGCTTGAGCTGAAGGGCGTGACGCGCCACTTCGGCGGGGTGCGCGCGGTCGACGGCCTCGATCTCCTGGTCCCCGAAGGATGCATCTTCGGGCTGATCGGCCCGAACGGCTCGGGGAAAAGCACCACGGTGAACCTCATCACCGGTCTTTTCCCGCTCACCGCAGGCACGATCTTGTTTCGCGGCGAGCGGCTGGACGACCTGCCGACGCACCGCCGTCTGCAGAAGGGCATCGCGCGCACCTTCCAGAACATCCGACTCTTCGGCCGACTCACCGTCTGGCAGAACCTGTGGGTCGCGCAGAACTCGCCCGAAGACCGGGCGCGGCGGAGCTTTTTCGCGCGCTGGCTGGGCGGCCGGCGTCGCGCGCGCGACGAGATCGCGCATCTGCTCGAATTCTCCGGCCTTGCGCACAAGGCGGACGAATTCGCCGCGAACCTCTCGTTCGGCGAACAGCGGCGGCTGGAACTTGCGCGCGCGCTCGCCGCGCGGCCGAGGCTGCTGCTGCTCGACGAGCCGGCGGCCGGGATGAACTCCGAAGAGATCGGTCAGCTGCGCGAGCGCATCCTCGCGCTGCGCGCGCGCGGCATCACCATTCTCCTGATCGAACACGTGATGGAGCTGGTGATGGGCGTGACCGACCGCATCGCGGTGCTCAACTTCGGGCAGAAGATCGCCGAGGGCTCGCCGGCCGAGATCCAGGCCGATCCGGTGGTGCGCAAAGCCTATCTCGGGGGCGGGGCGACATGAGCGCGATGCTCGAGGTGCGGGACCTCGTCACCGCCTACGGCAAGATCGAGGCGCTGCGAGGCGTCTCGCTCGAGGTGCAAGCGGGCTCGATCACCTGTCTGCTCGGGCCGAACGGCGCGGGCAAGACCACGCTGATGATGACGATCGCGGGAATCCTCAGGCCGCGCGCCGGATCGGTGCGGTTCGCCGGCCGCGAGATCGCCCGCCGGCCGCCGCACGAAATCGTCGGCGCGGGCGTCGCGCTCGTACCGGAGAACCGGCTGGTCTTTCCCGGCATGAGCGTGCGCGAGAACCTGTACGCGGGCGCGTACCTGCGCCGCGACGGCGAGATCGAGGCCGACCTCGAGCGGCTCTTCGAGCGCTTTCCGCGGCTGCGCGAGCGCGCCGGGCAGGACGCCGGCACGCTCTCCGGGGGCGAGCAGCAGATGCTCGCGGTGGCGCGCTCGCTGATGAGCCGGCCGAAGCTGCTCCTGATGGACGAGCCGTCGCTCGGCCTGGCGCCGCTCGTGGTCGAGGAAATCTTCCGCATCGTCGCCGACCTGCACCGCGACGGCACGACGATCTTCCTCGTCGAGCAGAATGCGCACATGGCGCTGCGGGTTGCCCACCACTTCTACCTCATCGAACAGGGGCGGATCACGTTTTCGGGCGACCCCGGCTCGCTCGCCGAGGACGAAGTGATCCGTCGCGCTTACCTCGGATCGGCGCGCCGATAGGCCGGGTGCTCGCCGATCTGCTGCAGAACACCCTCGACGGTCTGGCCGCCGGCGCCTCGTACGCGCCCGTCGCGCTCGGCTTCGCGTTGATCTTCGGCGTGCTGCGGCGCGCCAATCTCTCCTACGGTCCGGCGATCATGCTCGGCTGCTATGCGGCCGCGCTCGCGCACGGGCGCTTTCCCGGCCTTGGTCTCGGGGCGCTCGCCGCGATCGCGTTGCTCGCCGCGGTGCTCGCCGGGGCCTACGTCGAGCGGCTGTGTTTCGCGCCGCACCGGCGCGGTTCGGCCGTCGCGGCGATGGTGGCCAGTTTCGCGCTCTGGATGCAGCTCGAGGAGATCGCGACGCTGATGCTGCCGCGCCATGTGGTCGCGTTTCCGGCGCTCTACGAAGGCGAGCCGCTCGCGATCGCCGGCCTCGTACTGCGGGTCGAGGCACTCGCCGCGATCGCCACCGCCGCTGCGGTCTGCGCGCTGCTCGCCGCGATCCTCTACCGCAGCCGCTTCGGACTCGCGGTGCGCGCGCTGGTCGCCGCGCCGCTCGCCGCCGAGCTTTCCGGCATCCGCCCGGCGCGCGTGTTCTTTCTGGTCTTCGCCCTCGCCTCGGCGATCGGAGGCACGGCCGGATTCCTCGTCGCCGCGACCGACGCGCAGATCACGCCGATGATGGGTCTGTGGCTGACGTTCAAGGGACTGCTCGCGACGATGCTCGGCGGGCTCGGATCCCTGCCCGGCGCGGTCGCCGGCGCGCTCGTTCTCGGCCTGGTCGAAGCGCACGCGCAATGGTTCCTCGGCCCGCAGCTGCGCGATTTCGTCGTGTACCTGCTGCTCTTTTCGCTGCTCGCCGCCGCGCCGCGATGGATGCGTACGCCGTCTCCGTCCTGACCAACATCGGCCTGCTCGGCTTCCTCGCGCTCTCGGCCTATCTCGTGCTTCTCGCCGGCGAGATGTCGTTCGGCCAGCAGGCCTTCTTCGGCATCGGCGCCTACTGCGGCGGTATGCTTACGGCGATGGCCGGATGGCCGCTACCGCTCGCGGCGCTCGCGGCGATGGCCGCGGGGGCAGCGGCGGCAGTCGCGGTCGCGCTTCCGACGCTGCGCCTTCGGGGCCTTTACTTCGCGATGGCGACGCTCGCTGCGGCCGAGATGGCGCGGATCGGCTTCGAGCTGCTGCACTGGCAGGTAGAGGTCGCCGGCGAGCCGGTCGGCCCCGACGGCACGCAAGGGTTTCGCGGCATCCGCTGGGTGTTCGAGGCGGGGCTTGCGCCCGAAGGCTACGCCGTGCTCGTATGGACGGCGCTCGCGGCGGTGACGGCGCTTCTTGCGGTCGCCGAGCGCGCGCGGCTCGGCGCGACGCTGCGCGCTGTGGGCGAGGATCCGGCGCTCGCCGCCGCGCTCGGGCTCGACGTCCACCGGTTCAAACTGGGCGTGATCGCCGCCTCGGGCGGGCTCGCGGCGCTCGGCGGCGTGCTTTTTGCGCACCACAACACCTACATCGAACCGCGCAATTTCGACGTGATGCTCGGCGTACACGGCCTCGCGTACGCGCTGATCGGCGGGCTCGGCACCGTGTTCGGCGCGCTCGTGGGGGTCGCGCTCGACGTCGGGCTGCTCGAGGGGGTGCGCGTGTTCCAGGGGTATCGCATGATCGTGTTCGGCGGCCTGGTCGCGCTGCTGCTCGTGCTGCGGCCGCGAGGATTGCTCGACGAGGAGACCGTGCGATGGATCGGAAGGCGTTTTTCCTGATCGCGGCGCTCGCTGCCGCGCCGGCGGCGGCGCAGCGGACCGAGGCGCAGCTCGAATGCCGCTTCACCGGTACCGATTTCGTCTACGACTGCGCGCTGCGCCTAGAGCGCGGCGCGACGCCGATCGAGGGCGCGCGCGTGACCGTCGGCGCCGACATGCCTTCGATGCCGATGGCGCACCACGTCAGGCCGGTCGAGGCGAAGCCGGGCGCCGCGCCGGGCGAGTATCGATTTCGTCTCGCCCTCGAGATGCCGGGCGAATGGGCGGTGAAGCTGCGCCTGGACGGCCCGGTGCGCGAGCAGCTCGTGCTTCGCTACGAGTTCGACGACAAGGGGGCGCGGCCTGCGGTTCGCCGCGCGCGCAAGTAGGCGAGGCGGCCCGCGTCAGACGACGCGGCACGCTTCGTCGAACGAAAGCCGCGGATTGCGCGGGAAGACCTTCGCCGGATCGCCGCGGCCGAGATTGCACAGGAAGTTCGACTTCCAGCGGCCGTCGGGGAAAAAGGCCGCGTCGACCGCCGCGTTGTCGAAGCCGGACATCGGCCCGCAGTCGAGCCCGAGCGCCCGCGCCGCGAGGATCAGGTAGGCGCCCTGCAACGAGCCGTTCCTGAGCGCCGTGGTCGCGATGTGCGCCTCCTTGCCCTCGAACGCCGCGCGCGCGTTCGGGTTGTTCGGGAACGTGCGCGGCAGGTTCTCGTAGAAGCGCAGGTCGTAGGCGACGATCACGGTGACCGGCGCCGCCATCGTCTTTTCGACGTTGCCGGGGCTGAGCGCCGGCCGCAGCTTCTCCTTCGCCTCGCGCGAGCGCACGAACACGAAGCGCGCCGGCTGCGAATTCATCGTCGTCGGACCCCACTTGAGCAGGTCGTAGAGCGCGCGCAGGTCGTCGTCGGTGACCGGATGGTCGAGAAAGCCGTTGTGCGTGCGCGCGGCGCGGAACAGAACGTCGAGCGAGCGGTCGTCGAGCATCTCGTCAGTCTCCCTTCGCAAAGCGGCCGATGGTAGCATCGGCCGCCGATGATCCGGCTGGCGGAAGTGATCCGGGCCGCCGACGGGGTGCTGATCGGCCAGGCGTCGGCCGAGCCGCAGACGCTCACCGAGGCGCTGGTGGCCGGCCGCGCGGCGTATCCCGGCGCGCGGCTCTTCCTCGGCGTCAATTACGCGGGCATCGTGCGGCCGGAACACGCCGACCATCTGCGGCTTTCGGCCTACTGCGGCGCCGGCGCGAATCGGGCGCTGGCGGACGCCGGCGTACTCGACATCCATCCGCATCCCTACTCGCGTTTTGCGGCGCTCATTCGCGAGAAGAAAATCCCCTCCGATGTCGTCCTCGTGCAGGTGAGCCCGCCGAACGAGGCGGGCGCGCACAGCCTCGGCATCGCGGCGGAGTATCTGGTGCCGGCGCTTGCCGCCTGCCGTGCGATCGTCGCCGAGATCAACGACCGGGTGCCCTGGACGCACAGCGAGCGGCTTCTCCGCAAGGGCGACTTCGCGCTTTCGGTGTCCACCTCGCGCCCGCCGGCGCTGCCGCGCTCGAGGTCGCCCTCGGAGGCCGAGCGCACGATCGCGCGGCACGCGGCGCGCTTTATCGGCGACGGGGCGACGCTCGAATTCGGGCTGGGCGCGCTCCCCGACGCGGTGTGCGCGGAACTCGGCGGCCGGCGGCGGCTTCGCGTGCACAGCGGCGCCCTCGGCGACGGGGTCGTCGATCTGATGCGCGACGGGATCGTGGAGGAAGCCGATTGCGGGCTGCTCCTCGGCAGCGAAAAGCTCTTCGCGTTCGCGCACCGCAACCCCGCGATCCGCCTGCGCTCGAGCGAATACACCCACGACCCGCGCGTGCTCGGGGCGATCGAGCGCTTCGTCGCGATCAACGCCGCGGTCGAAGTCGATCTCACCGGCCAGGTGAACGCGGAGGTCGCCGCTGGCCGATACGTCGGCGCGGTGGGCGGCGCGCTCGATTTCGTGCGCGCCGCGAACCACTCCCCGGGCGGCGTGTCGCTGCTGCTCGTGCGCGCCGACCGAATCGTCGCCGAGCTTTCCGGGCCGGTCGCCACACCCCGCAGCGAAGCGGGCGTCGTCGTCACCGAATACGGCGCCGCCGACCTGCGCGGGCTGACGCTCGCGGAGCGCCGCGCGGCCTTGCTCGCCGTCGCGGCGCCCGAAAACCGCGCGCGCCTTGCGCGCGCGACCTGAGCGCAGGCAAAGCGCCCCTGTTTCTCAGCGAAACTCGCGCAACCCGGGCACCGCGAGGAACGGCACCGCCGCGAGCGCAAGGCAGCCGAGCGCGAACGCGCAGCCGGCGACGTAGCCGCCGGTCGCGTCGTGCAGCAGCCCGCCGGCGAGCGAACCGAGCGCCGCGCCGAGCGCGTTGGTCGCGTAGATCGTGCCGTAGATGGTCGCAACGCGCGGGCCGGCGAAGTGGCGCGTGCAGACCGACGAGATGATCGGGCCGCGCACCCCCATGCAGAGGCCGAACACCGGCACGAACAGCGCAACGAGCACCCACGACGGCTTCCAGAGCACGGCGAGCAGGAGAAGCACCCCGGTCATCGAGCCGGCGAAACTCGCGGTCACCGTGCGCGCGTAGCCGAAGCGCTCGGCGACGAAGCCGCTCGACATCACGCTCACCGACGACAGCATCCCGGTCAGGCCGTAGACCGTCGCCGCCGCGAGGGGGGAGAAACCTGCGTCGATCAGGAACGCGACCAGCTGCACGACCACCGCGAACATGCCGGTCGCGGTGCAGAAAAACACCTGCGCGAGCCCCCAGTAGACGGGCGAACCCAACGCCCGCGCAAGCGTCCAGCCGCCGGCCGCCTCGCCCGCGCGACGCGGCGCCGGTCCGAGCGACGGATCGCCGGCGGCGAAGCGCCGCCAGGGAAGCGCGGCGCCGGTCAGCGCCGCCGCGCCGAGCAGCAATGCACCGAGCGTGTGGTATGCCGTGCGCCAGGACCAGCCGCTCACCAGATACTGCGCGAACGGCACCAGCACGACGGTGCCGACGCCGATCCCGGAGAACGCGATGCCGATCGCGATCGAGAGCTTCGCGCGGTACCAGCGCGCGAGCAAGGCGGACGCCGGCACCATGCCGGTGCAGCTGACGCCCACGCCGACCATCGCGCCGACGAGGAGGTAGAAATGCCAGAGGTTCTGAAGCGACCCGGCGAGCACGAACGCGGTGCCGAGGATCGCGAGTCCCGCGGTGTAGACGAGGCGCGGCCCGGCGCGATCGAACGCGAGCCCGACGAGCGGCGCGAGCAGGCCGTTCACCAGCAGATACACCGAGTACACGCTCGTCAGCTGCGAACGGTTCCAGCCGAACTCGCCTTCGATCGGCTTGAGGAACACGGTGTAGGTGTCGCCCATGCCGCGGCCGAGCAGGTTGAGCGCGAAGCAGGTCGCGAGCACCGCGGTGGCCGCGGACCGCAGGCGCACGCTAGTCGGTCTTGGCCGGTTCCAGGCCGAACACTTGGCGCAGGTACGCGAGGTAGCCCGGGTCCTTGCTCACCGTCTTGCCGGGGGCGTCGGACACCTTCGCGACCGGCTGGCCGTTGCACTCGGTCATCTTGATCACGATGTTGAGCGGCTCATAGCCGAGGTCGTTGGTGAGGTTGGTGCCGATGCCGAAGGCGGTGATCGCGCGGCCGCGAAAGCGGCGCGCGATCTCGATCGCGAGCGGAATCGAGAGCTGGTCGGAGAACACGAGCGTCTTCGTGCGCGGGTCGACGCGATTCTTGCGGTAGTGCGCGATCAGCCGCTCGCCCCACTCGAACGGGTCGCCCGAGTCGTGGCGCGCGCCGTCGAAAAGCTTGCAGAAATACATGTCGAAGTCGCGCAGGAACGCGTCCAGCCCGTAGGTATCGGAGAGCGCGATGCCGAGGTCGCCGCGGTACTCCTTTGCCCAGGTATCGAAAGCGAAAACCTGAGAATCGCGCAGCCGCGGCCCGAGCGCCTGGCACGCCTGCATGTACTCGTGCGCCATCGTGCCGAGCGGCGTCACGCCGTGTTTCATCGCCAGCCAGACGTTGGAGGTGCCGGCGAAGCGCTCCGGGATTTCGCGCCTGAGGGTCGCGACCACCTCGTCGTGCCAGGCGCGCGAGAAGCGTCGCCGCGTGCCGAAGTCCGAGATGCGGAAGTCGAGGTCCGGTTCGAGGCCGCGCACGATCGCGATCTTGGCCGCCAGGCGCCGGCGCCCTTCCTCGAAATCCGGCTGCGGCTGCGTGCGCCGGAAGTAGATTTCGGACACCATCGCGAGCACCGGAATCTCGAAGAGGATCGTGTGCAGCCACGGGCCGCGGATCGCGATCGCCAGTCCCGGAGGTTCGGGCGTACGCTCGACGCGGATGTACTTCGGGTTGAACTGGAAAAGCCCGAGAAAATCGACGAAATCGGACTTCATGAAGCGCAGGCCGCGCAGGTACGCGAGCTCCTCCTCGCGAAAGCGCAACCGGCACAGGTCCTCGACGCCTGAGCGGATCGCGTCGACGTCGGGCGAAAGGTCCGCCCCCGGGGTGCGGCAGCGGAATTCGTATTCGACCTGCGCGCCCGGAAAGTGATGCAGCACGACCTGCATCATCGTGAACTTGTAGAGGTCGGTGTCGAGCAGCGACTCGACGATCATGCGCCGATTCTAACCCGCGCTAATATCGTGCCGTGTGCGGCCGTTTCGCCCTGCACGCGAGCCCGGAGGTGATCGCGCTCGAGTTCGCCCTGGCGGCGGTGCCGGCGTTCGCGCCGCGCTACAACATCGCGCCCGGCAGCGACATCCTCGCGGTGCGCGCGCGCGACGGTGCGCGCGAGGCGGTGCTCGTGCGCTGGGGACTGGTGCCCGCGTGGGCGAAGGACGCGCGGGTCGGCGGCGCGCGCATGATCAACGCGCGCGCCGAGACGGTGGCCGAAAAGCCCGCGTTTCGCGCCGCGTACCGGCGCCGGCGCTGTCTCGTTCCGGCGAGCGGCTTCTTCGAGTGGCAGGCGCGCCCGGGGGGCAAGCAGCCGTGGTACATCCGGCCGCGGACGGGCGAGCTGTTCGCTTTCGCCGGGCTCTGGGAACGCTGGTCGGGCCCGGAGGGGCCGCTCGAGACCTGCGCCATCGTGGTGACGCAGGCGAACGAGGCGCTCGCGCCGGTACACGACCGCATGCCGGTCATCGTCGCGCCGGAGCACTGGCAGCGCTGGCTCGACTGCAGCGCGCCCGCAGGCGTCGACGATCTGCTTCGCCCCTGCGATCCGGCGCTGCTCGTCCTGTACCCGGTCGGCCGCGCGGTGAACGACGCCCGCCGCGACGAGCCCTCGCTCGTTCGCCCGCTCGCTGCGCCGGCGTGAGGGGCGCGTCGGCGGTTGCGGGGCGCTCGATACTGGATATAATTCCATCGACTGGACGCATCGCCATGGGCGCGCCGCTCACCGAACGTCAGGCCGAGATTCTGCGGCTCATTCGCGAGCTGACCGAGGTGTCCGGCTTTCCGCCGACGCGCGCCGAAATCGCCGAACGCATGGGGTTTCGCTCGGTGAACGCCGCCGAGCAGCACCTGCGGGCGCTCGAGCGCAAGGGCGCGATCGAGATCTCCTCAGGCGCCTCGCGCGGCATCCGCGTGCGCGCAGGCGGCGCGCGCCTCGGGCGGCTGCTCGAGCTGCCTGTGATCGGCCGCGTCGCCGCCGGTCAGCCGGTACTCGCCGAGGCTCACGTGCAGGGGCGGTACGCGCTCGATCCGAACCTGTTCACGCCGCGCGCCGACTACCTGCTGCGCGTGCGCGGCATGTCGATGCGCGATGCCGGCATCCTCGAAGGCGATCTGCTCGCGGTGCACCGCACTGCGGAAGCCGCGAGCGGCCAGATCGTCGTCGCGCGCGTCGGCGGCGAGGTGACCGTGAAGCGCCTGCGCAGGCGCGGCTACAGCGTGCAGCTGCTCCCCGAGAACCCGGACTTCGCCCCGATCGAGGTCGACGCGCGCGACGAGACGTTCGCGATCGAAGGGATCGCGGTCGGGGTGATCCGCAACGGCAGGATGTAGCCGTCTCGCGGCCCGCGCGCGCGCTTGCCCCTATAATCGAAGCGCGCGATGACCGATTCCGCCGCATCCGTCGCCGCCGTCCCGAAGTCGCGCTCCGCGCCGGTGCCATTGCAGGGCGTCGATGCGCGCAGCCTCCTCGCCGACCGGGTCGAACAGCTCTACTGGCAGCTGCCGCTCGGGGTGGTCGCGACGGTGGTGGTCAGCTTCATCGCCGCTTTCGAGTTGCGCGCCGGCCGTTATGCCGAGATCGTCGCCGGCTGGGGGGCGTTGGTGCTCATCATCTCGGCCGCACGCATGGGGCTTTACCTCTACTGGGTCCACTACGCCGGCCGCGGCGTGGTGGCGCCGGAACAGTGGCTGCGCTGGCTGGGAATCGCCGCCCTCGCAAGCGGCGCCACCTGGGGCATCGCGGCCTCGGTTTTCTTTCCGTCGCACGCCGACGAGCAGCAGGTGTTTCTCGCACTCCTGCTCACCGGGGCGATGGCGGGCGGCATCTCGATGTACGCGGCGTCCTGGCCGATGTACGCCGTCTACGGCGCCGGCATCGCGCTGCCGTTCACCTACGTGCTCGCGACGTTCGGCAACCGGCTGTTTACCGAGGTCGCGGTGCTCGTGCCGGCGTTCTACGCGGTCTGTGTCGCGATCGCCTGGCGGCTGAACGAGGTGTTCGACTCCGGCTACCGACTGCGGCACGCCTATCGGCGTCTGACCGACGCCAACGCCGAGCTGAATCAGCGGCTGCAGCAACAGCTCGCCGAGCTGACAGAAGCGCGCCGCCAGGTGGAAGCATCCGGGCGCAAGCTCGCGCTCTTTGTCGAGCGCTCGCCGATCGCGGTCCTCGAACTCGATCCCGACGGGCGAATCCGCGAGATCAACCGCGCCGCGGAACTGATCTTCAGCTACGCACCGGACGAGATCGTCGGCGAATCGGCGCGGCGCCTCGTCCTTCCCGAGCATCACGCCGAGTTCGACGCCCAATGGCGGCACCTGATCGAGACGCGCGAGCCCCTCGCGCGCCTTCGACTGCGCAACGTGCGCCGCGACGGTATCCCGATCGTCTGCGAGTGGACCGTGACTCCGCTCGTCAACCCGGGCGGCGAGGTCGTCTCGGTCATCGCGCAAGGCCGCGACATCACGCAGGAGCTGGAGGCCGAGCGCGTGAAGAAGGAATTCACCTCGACGCTGTCGCACGAGCTGCGCACCCCGCTCACCTCGATCATCGGCTCGCTGCAACTCGTCAATTCGGGAGTGATGGGCGAGCCGGACAAGGAGGTCCTCGAACTCACCGTCGTCGCCGAGCGCAACGCCCAGCGCCTGCTCGACCTGATCAACGACATCCTCGACATCGAGAAGATCGAGTCGGGCAAGCTCACGCTCGCGCCCGAGCCGCTCGCGCTGGAGGACGTGCTGCGCGAGGCGCTGGTGCTCAATCGGGCGTTCGGCGAGCGCTTCCGCGTGCGCTTCGAGCTGCGCGCCGAGCCGCCCTCGGTCCGGGTGCACGCCGACCGCAAGCGCCTGCTGCAGGTGCTCACCAACCTGCTGTCGAACGCTGCCAAGTTCTCGCCCGAGGGCGGCACCGTCGAGGTGAGCCTGGAACAGCGCGGGGCGCGAGTGCGGGTCGGCGTGCACGACCGCGGCCCGGGGATTCCGGAGAATTTCCGCGCGCGGATCTTCAGCCGCTTCGCGCAGGCGGAGTCGGCGGCGACGCGCCAGAAGGGCGGCACAGGCCTGGGACTCGCGATCTGCAAGCGGCTGGTCGAGATGATGCAAGGCACGATCGGTTTCGCAGACCGCGAAGGCGGCGGCACGACGTTCTTTTTCGAACTTCCGGTGCTCGACGCCCCCGCCGCGCGCGCTGCCTGAGGAATCCCATGCCCCAGCGACCGCTCAATCGCATTCTTTACATCGAAGACGAGGAAGATATCCAGCGTATCGCAAGGCTCGCCCTGGAGCGGATCGGCAAGTTCACCGTCGAGGTGGTCGGCGATCCGCTCAAGGCGATGGAGGCGATCGCGGCGTTCGGTCCGGACCTGGTGCTGCTCGACTGGATGATGCCCGGCATGGACGGCCCGACCCTCTTTCGCCGCCTGCGCGAGGACGAGCGAACGAAGCACCTGCCGGTGGTGTTCATGACCGCGAAGGCCTCCGCTGCCGAGCTCGCGGAGCTGCAGCAGCTCGGTGCGGCCGGAACAATCTCCAAGCCGTTCGCGCCGAAGGAGCTTCCGGACCAGCTGCGCGCGATCTGGAACGCGCTGCCCGACTAGTCAGGCGAGCTTCTGAGTCGATTCGGCGCCCGCGGCGCCGAGGCCCTGATCATACTTGCGCGACAGAAAACCGATCACCTCGTCGGCGTTGCGAAAGCGCGCGTCGCGGTCTTTTTCGAGCAGCTTGTCGAGCAGCGGCTGGTAGCGTGCGAGCGCCTGCGGCAGCGGCGGCGGCGGCGTGTTCAGATGATGCAGCGCCACCTCGACCGCGGTTTCGCCGTCGAAGAGGTGTCGGCCGACCAGCATCTGGTAGAGCAGCACGCCGGCGCTGTAGATGTCGGTGCGCGTGTCGAGCGCGACGCCGCGCACCTGCTCCGGGCTCATGTAGCGCGGCGTGCCGAGGATCTCGCCCGCCGCAGTGCGGTCCACCGCGTCGACGTGCTTGGCGATGCCGAAGTCGACGATTGCCAGGCTGCCGTCGGCGCGGAACATCAGGTTCTGGGGCTTGAGATCGCGGTGCAGGATCCCCTGTTCGTGGATGTCGCCGAGCGCGTACATCAGCTCGCGAAAGATGCGCAGCGCCTCCGCCGGCGGGAGCGCCCTGCCCCCGAGCCGCTGACCGAGGTCGCCGCCTTCGAAGAACTCCATCACGAGGTACGCGTGCTCCTCGGCCACGCCGTGGCCGTAGATGCGCGCGACATGCGGGCTGCGGATGCGGGCGATCAGGTTGTACTCTTCGAGGAACCGCTCGAGCGCCCTGCGGCTCGCCATGATCTCGCGGCGCAGGATCTTGACCACCAACGGCTCGTCGTCGCCCTCGCGCGAGGCGAGATAGACGCGCGAGGTGCCGCCTTCGCCGATCAGCCGCAGCACGCGCACGCCGGGAATGCGAATGCGCGCCCCGAGGAGGTGCCCCTCCATGCGCGCCGCGACCTCGGGCGGGACGGTCTTCTCTTCGCGGCTGCGGGTGAGTTCGCGCACCGCCATGACGAGGCGCTCGCGCGTCAACTCCTGCTTGCGTTGATAGTCGTCGGCGCCCGCCTTCATCGCGCGCACCGCCACGCTCTCGTTGCCGGCGCCGGTCAGGAAGAGCACCGGCGGGCAGTCCGGGCGGCGCTTGAAGGCGGCGAGCCACTCGAGGCCGTCGCCGCGGCCGAGCATGTAGTCGAGGATGACGAGCGCGTAGTCGCCGAGCGGGAAGCGCTCGTCGGGCATGTCGTGCACCAGCGGATCGAGCTCTCCGATCTCGACGCCCGGCCATTCCTGCTTCAGGTAATGCGCGAGCAGCCCCCGCAGGTCCTCGTCGTCGTCGATGATCAAGATGCGCACGGGGCCTCAGGCCGCCACCCGCAGCGCGACGACGTCCACCGGACCGGCTTTGCCCTTCAGCGCGAGCCGGCGCCGATCGAGCACGGTCGCGCGTCCGAGCACCTCGGCGAGCGACAGCATCGCGCGCGGACCGATCAGGATCTCGTTCGGCTGCGCGTTCTGCATCAGGCGCGCGGCGACGTTCACCGCGTCGCCGATGATGGTGTAGGTGACGAAGTTCGGCGCGCCGACGTTTCCCGCCACCACCTCGCCCGCCTCGATGCCGACGCCGATACCCGTGGCAAGCCCGTAGCGCACGCGCCAGCGCTCGCCGAGCGGCGCAAAGCGCCGGATCATGTCTTCGGCGCACGTGAGCGCCCGTACGGCGGCGTCGGGCTGCTGCACTGGGATGTTGAACCCGACGAGCAGGCTGTCGCCCGCCATGCTGAACACCGTGCCCTCGTGATCGTGCGCCGCCGCGGTGAGGATCGTGAAGAACTCGTTCAGCATGGGCACCACCTCGGCCACCGGCACGACTTCCGACAAGTGCGTAAAGCCGCGCAGGTCCGCGAACAGGGCGACCACCGCGCGCCGTTCGCTCAGATCGCGGAAAACGTCGCGCCCGGCCGACGCTTCCGCGAGCACGCGCTCGACGAGCCGCGGCGACAGGTAGCGCGCGAACGTCCGGCGGATCGCCTCCTTCTGCGCGATCTCGGCGGCGAGACGCCGCGCCTCCAGCTCCTTGCGCGTCTCGTGCAGGCGCCGCAGCGTCTTCACGCGCGCGATCAGCTCTTCGCGATGGATCGGTTTGGACAGGAAGTCGTCCGCCCCCGCTTCGATCCCGCGCACCCGGCTCTGGGCATCGTCGAGCGCGGTGACGAGCACCACCGGAATGAGCGCCGTCGCCTCGTTCGTCTTGAGGCGCCGGCACACCTCGAAGCCGTCCGGGCCGGGCATCAGGACATCGCAAATGACGAGATCCGGTGGGGCGGCCTGCACTGTCGCGAGCGCCGCGTTACCGTCGTGCGCGACGACCGTGTGCATGCCTTCGCGCTTCAGCCACATCTCCAGGAACGCGGCCATGTCCGGGTCGTCGTCCACCACGAGCACCCGGAACGGGGCCGCCGTCTGCTCAGGCATAGACGACCCGGACCCGGGCGAGGTAATCCGCGTACGCGGCGATGCAAGTTTCGAGCGCGGCGCGGTCGCCAGAGGTCGCGCCCTCCTCGATCTGGCGACCGATCTCGGACACGCGGGCGAAACCGTAGGAGTTCCCGACACCCTTCATGCGGTGTCCGAGATGGCGCAGCTGCGCCATGTCGCCCCCCGCGAGCGCCGCGCGCAGCGCTTGCAGCTCTTTTGCGCGGTTCGCGAGGAAGGTCGGAATCAGATCCTCGAGGTCTTTTGCGACCGTGACGGTGTAGGCGTCTTCGTTCATCGGCGCATTATAGGGAAGCGGCTGCACTCCCGGGGGGACAAGCGCAGCGATGAGGCGATTCAGTGGAAGTCGCGCGAACGCGCCGCGAGCGGGCCGAACGTCCGCGCGAGCAACGGATCGTGATTTTCCAGCCGCCGCGCGACCAGGTGCACCGTTTCGCCCTGGCGTTCGATCACCCCGGCGGCGCCGAGCAGCCGCGCCCCGAGCAGCGCCCGCCGTTCGCGCTCAACGACATCTCGCCCGACGATCACGTTGGCGCAGCCGGTTTCGTCCTCCAGCGTCACGAACACGACGCCGCTTGCGGTGTCGGGCCGCTGCCGGCAAGTGACGAGGCCCGCGGTGCGCATCCGCGCACCGTGCCGGGCGGCCGAGAGCGCCGCCGTACTCGCAAAACCGAGCGTCGCAAGCTGCGGCCGCAGGAGTGCGAGCGGATGGCGCCCGAGGGTGAGGCCGAGGCTTGCGTAGTCGGCAGCGATCTCGGCCGCCTCGGTCGGCGGCGAAAGCGCGGCTGCGCTGTCTTCGCGCGGCGCGGCCATCGGCGGCCGAGGCTCGATCCCGGAAGCCTGCCAGCGGGCGGCTCGCCGATGCCCCGCGAGCGAGGCGAGCGCGCCGGCTGAGGCAAGACAGCCGAGGTCCTTGCGATCCAATCCCGCCCGCAGCGCCAGCTCGGCGACCGAGCCGAGCGGCCGCGCCGCGACGATGCGCCGCGCGGCCGCCTCCGACAACCCTTTCACCATGCGCAAGCCCAGACGCACCGCCTTGCCGCGCTCGCCCTCTTCGAGCGTACAGTCCCAGTCGCTTGCGCAGACATCCGGCGGGCGCACCTCCACCCCGTGGCGGCGCGCATCTTGCACGAGTTGCGCCGGCGCATAGAAGCCCATCGGCTGGCTGTTCAGCAACGCGGCGAGGAACGCCGCCGGATGATGGCGTTTGAGCCAGGCCGAGACGTATACGAGCAGCGCGAAACTCGCCGCGTGCGATTCCGGAAATCCGTAGTCGCCGAAGCCGAGGATCTGGCGGTAGATCGCATCGGCGAATTCGGGCGCGTAGCCGTTTCGCGCCATGCCTTCCTTCAGCCGCGTCTCGAAATGCTCGAGCCCCCCCTTTTTTCTCCACGCCGCCATTGCGCGGCGAAGCTGATCGGCCTCGCCCGGCGTGAAGCCGGCGGCGACCATCGCGAGCTGCATCACCTGCTCCTGGAAGATCGGCACGCCGAGCGTGCGCGCGAGCACTTTTTCGACCGCGGCACTCGGATAGGTCACCGGTTCCAGTCCCTGGCGGCGCCTGAGGTACGGATGCACCATGCCGCCCTGAATCGGACCCGGGCGCACGATCGCCACCTGGATCACCAGGTCGTAGAAGTTTTCCGGCCTCAGGCGCGGCAGCATGCTCATCTGCGCGCGCGACTCGATCTGAAAGACGCCCACGGTGTCGGCGCGCCGGATCATGGCGTAGGTTTCCGGGTCTTCCGGCGGCACCTCGTCCATGCGCAGGCCGACGAAAGCGAGCGCCTTGCGGATCGCGCTGAGCATGCCGAGGCCCAGCACGTCCACCTTGAGGAGCCCCAGCGCCTCCAGATCGTCTTTGTCCCACTGGATCACGGTACGCTCCGCCATCGCCGCGTTCTCGACCGGCACCAGCGCCGAGAGCGGCCCCCGCGAGATCACGAAGCCGCCCACATGCTGCGAAAGATGCCGCGGAAAGCCGACGAGTTCGGTCGCGAGCGCGGCAAGCTGCTGCGTGCGCCGATCGGCCGGATCGAGCCCGGCTTCGGCAAGGCGCGCAGGCAGCACCGCACGTCCGTCCCACCACGAGACGGTCTTCGCGATCCGATCCACCTGCGCGGGCGGGAAACCGAGCGCCTTGCCGATGTCGCGCAGCGCGCTCCGCGGCCGGTAGCAGATGACGGTCGCGGCGAGCGCCGCCCGCTCGCGGCCGTATTTCTCGTACACGTACTGGATCACCTCTTCGCGCCGCTCGTGCTCGAAATCGACGTCGATGTCGGGCGGCTCGTTCCGCTCGCGCGAGACGAACCGCTCGAAGAGCAGGCTCATGCGCGCCGGGTCCACTTCGGTGATGCCGAGGCAGTAGCAGACGGCGGAATTGGCGGCCGAACCGCGCCCCTGGCAGAGGATGCCGCGCGAGCGCGCAAAGCGCACGATGTCGTGCACGGTGAGAAAGAACGCCTCGTAGCCGAGCTCGGCGATGAGCGCGAGTTCGTGTTCGACCAGCGCGCGTACGCGCGCCGGCGCGCCCTCCGGGAAACGCCACGCGAGACCCTCCATCGTCAGCCGGCGCAGCCAGCTCGCCGGCGTCTCGCCGGCGGGGACCAGCTCTTCGGGGTATTCGTAGCGCAGCTCCTCGAGCGAAAACGCGCAACGCTCGGCGATCGCGAGCGTTTCGGAAAGAAGCGCCGGCGGATAGAGACGCGCAAGCCGGAGCCGCGAGCGAAGGTGCCGTTCGCCGTTCGGAAAAAGCGCCCGACCGCATTCGGCGACGGGCCTGCCCAGCCGCACCGCGGTGAGCGCGTCCTGCAGACGCCGGCGCGAGCGCACGTGCATGTGCACATCGCCTGCGGCCACAAGCGGCAGGCCGCTTGCGCGCGAAAGCTCGCCGAGCCGCGCAAGCTCTGCGCGGTCGTCGGGCCCGCAGTGAAGTTCCGCCGCGATCCAGGCGCGGCCCGCGAAGCGCTCGGCAAGCCATGCCGCCCAGTGCTCTCCCCCTTCGTGCGGAACGAGCAGGGCGAGCAGGCCGTCGCCGCTTGCGCGCTCGAAGTCCTCGGGCGCGACCGCATAGGTGCCCTTGGGAGCGCGCCGGCGGGCGGCGGTGACAAGCGTACAAAGCGCACCGTAGGCGCGCCGGTCGGGCGCGAGAAGGACGAGCTTTGCGCCTTCCGGCAGGCGGAACTCCGCGCCGACGAGAAGCTTCAGGCTCGCCTCTCTCGCCGCCAGGTGCGCCCGTACGATCCCGGCGAGCGAACACTCGTCGGTGAGCGCGAGCGCCGCGTAGCCGAGCGTGGCGGCCCGCGCGACGAGTTCTTCCGGGTGCGAGGCGCCGCGCAGAAAAGTGAAGTTCGAAAGGCAGTGCAGCTCGGCGTAGCCGGGCAGCGTTTCACGCAAAGAGGCCATGCAGCCGCCAGCCCTGCGCATCGCGGTAGATCCAGAGGAGCGAATCCCGGGCACGCGCGACGAAGTAGTCGCGCCGGATTTCGGCGCCGTCCCACCAGCCGCTCTCGATCCGCTCGGGGCCGGCGAGCAGTTCGAACTCGCCTTCGGCGAGCGGTCGCGGCGGATCGAGCAGCCACAGCGGCCGCGCTCCGTAGGCGGGCAAGACGATGCCTGCCGCCCCCTCGGGCGCAAGGCGCAGCCAAGCGCGCTCGGGCCGGTGCTCGGAACGAAGCCCGAGACCGTGCACCGCGTCGGTTCCCAAACGCGCCTGCAACCGATCGAGGAGCCGCCGCCAGTCCTCGCTCGCCTCTTCCGGTCCGGGGAAAAGCGCGCCAGTGCGGCCGGGAAGCGGCTCGATCTCCACCGCCGCGAGGCGCACCGCCTCGGCCGGTGCCGGAAGCGAGAGCCGCTCGAGCCGCTCGCGAAGCAGCCGCGCGAAGTGCTCCGCATCGCGCGCCGGCGCGGCAAGGCCTACTTCTACCGTCGTCGCTGCACGCTTCGGGTGCAGGAGTTCGAGCACGAAGCGGCGCACGCCGCTACAGCGCGCGACGAGAAAGCCCTCCAGTTGCGCGAGCAACCGGCGCGCGGCGAAAAGCGTCGCCTGCGCTTCGGCGACCGGCGCCGGCAATTCCAGCCTCGCCGCAAAGCGCGCCGGCGGCACATAGAGCGTCCTCGCCTCGGGTAGCCGCCCGAGCGCGCGATCCAGTTCATCCACCAGCGTCTGCCCGAAGCGTCTTGCCACGCCTTCGCGCGGCAGGCGCATCAGCGCACCGAGCGTGTGCACACCCAGGGCGTCGAGCAGTTCCTCGCGGTCCGGATCGAGCCCGAGCACGGCGACCGGCAGCGCCTCGAGCGGCAGTCCGCCGCCGGCCGCGCGCCAGAGCGCCGCGCGTGCGGTCGGCGCGAACGCGATCCGTGCGTCGAAGCCGAGCTGCGCGAGCCCGGCGCGGATTTCGCGCGCGAGCCTTCCCGCGCCGCCGTAGCGCTTCAGGCTCGCGCCGAGTTCTGCGGCTAGACCCTCGGGTGGCTCGAGCGACACCTTCGGCGTATAGCGCTCCATCCAGAGCGCCACCGCCTCCAGCGCCGCGCGCGCCGCTTCAGGCGACGCATGCCCGCGCGCGCGCGCCTGCGATTCGAGCTGCGGCAGGTGCAGCGCCACCCACAGCATGAAACGGCTTCTTCAGAGCGAGGACGATCGGCGCGCGCGCCGGTGCGCCGCGGCGCTTGAGCAGGCGCACCGCAAGCGGCCCGCCGGCGGGCTCGAGCAGCAAGCGCAGCGGCGCGGGCGAGAGCTCCCGCGCCGCCTGCGGCGCGCGAAAGAGCAGCGCGAACGCCGGCCCGCCCTCGGCCGCCACCGCGAGCTGGCGCAGTTCCGCGTAGTCTGCACGCCGCAGCCAGAGGAGAATCGCCTCGCAGACCCGAGAGCGCAGCACCTGTTCCGCCGCCCAGAGCGCATCGCGCCGCGAAGGCGCTCCCACCACGGTGAAGCGCTCGAGCGCGACGCCTGCGGCGGCAAGGGCGGGCGCATAAGGCAGGTGCGGCGGCGAAATCCAGGCGATGCGGCCGCCTGATGCACTCGCCCGCGCGAGCGCCGGCAATACGAGCTGGAGCTCGCCGATCCCTTCGCAGGGCGCGAGGATTTCGACGAGCGCTCCCCGGGGCCAACCGCCGCCGGGAAGTTCCCGGTCGAGCGCCGCATAGCCGGTGGGCAGCGCAGGGTGTGTGACCTCGCCGACGGGGGCCGTGCCGCGCCAGAGGTCTCCGCGCCGGAGCAGGGCTTCGAGCGAACGCATGGATACTGTATTTATATACAGTATTCTTCGGTTCCGCAAGCTCCGGGTTGAGGGGCCGGACCCGGCGCGGCCCGCGCCGCCTTCGACTACAATCGCGCCATGACCGAGGGCACGGAAAACCTGATCCTCGAGCACCTGCGCGCCATCCGCGCGAAGCTCGATCAGCACAGCGAGGAGTTCCGAGCGATCAAGCTGCGGCTCTCGTCGCTGGAGACGCAGATGGCGAACGTGCACTCCGATCTGGCGATCCTGCACGGCCGCATCGACGCGGTCGAGGAGCGGCTCGACCGGATCGAAAAGCGCCTCGACCTCGCCAGCGCTTAGCGCGGCCTGCGCCGGCGGGTGTTCTGGAGCCGGAACCGGGCCGGCGCCCGCCTACTTTCTGCGCAGTTGCTTCGTCTGCGCCATGTAGGCGGCGATGAAGTCGCGGCCGAACGCCTTGTTGAAATCGTCCTCGGCCTCGCGCGCGAGCTTCTGCTGATACGCGGAGAAAAGGTCCCACAGCCGCGCCTTGCGGTTCAGACCGAGTCCGCCGGAAGCCTTGGCGAGCTCCTCCTCCAGCCTCTTCGGATCGAAACGCCGCAGCGCACCGAGCACCGCGGCACGCATGCCGGCGACGAGCGCCGCCTCGTGCGCGCGCACGTCGTCGAAGGCGTCGGTGACCGCCTGCACCGGCGGCAGAAACCCGCTGGTGCCCTCCTGGGTATCGAGGAGAAAATCGATCGCCTCCCGCGGGTCGCTCATCAGCTTCAGCGGATTGTTGTCGCGCGAAGCGACCATGGTGCGGTCTTCCGCCCTGAACTCCTTCTTCGCCTCGGCACGCGCCGCAAGGAGCGCCATCACGCCTTCGACCGCCGCGCGTACGATGGCGCCGCTCTGCCGCAGGAACATTTCGATTTCCCGCTCGTCGCCGAACGACCGCTCGGGCAGCCCCGCGCCTTCGAGAAACGCCCTCGCTGCGCGCTGCAGACCGTCGAGCGCGCTCGCCGGCGACGAAATGCCGATCAGCGTCGGTTCGGCGAACCGAGGTCCCTCGGCCGCCAGCTCGCTCTGCTCGGTCCCTGGCTCGACGAACGCTGCCCTTTCGGATGCCGCCTCCAGAGCGGCGGCCTCGCCCTCGTCCGTTGCGAGCGGCCCGGCTGAAGTTCCGTCCGCCGGCGCCTCATCGAAGATTCCGCGCTCCGGCAGCGGCAGCTGACCTCGAAGCTGCGTCACCTCCAGAAGCACGCTGTCTTCGACCGAGATCACCGCCTGCGCCGCAAGCGTCCCTTTTCCGACGAAGGTCGGCTCGTCGAAGATCTCGCCCGGCATCGCCACGCCGACGCCGGTCGCCTCGGCGAAAATCCTTTCTTCGGAAGTCACCGGGGGAACGTCGGGCGTTGCGGCCGACCCGGTCGCATCGACACGTTCGACGAGGGGCGACCGCCGCTCCGAAATCTCCGCAGGCGGCACGGCTTCCTCGGTGCCCGGCGCGGTGATTTCTGCCTGCGATGAGCCGATATCGGCTTCGGCGACGAAGCTTTCGTCCTGTGGTCCGCAAGACGCGTCGTCTGCGTCTGCGGGCAGCGGCGCGGCCGTCTCCGCGGGAATCGGAAACGCCAGCAGCTCGAGTTCGTACTCGCCGATCTCCAGCCGGTCGCCGGCCTGCACTTGCAGACGGCTGCCCGACCCGTGGCGATGCCCGTTCACGAACACAGGGTTGACCTTCGACAAGACCGTGAGCCACAGCGCATCGCCCTCGAAGGCGAGTTCGGCGTGCGTTCGCGATACCCACTTCTTGGGATCGTCCAGCGCGAGGGTGCATTCCGCGCCGCGCCCGATCGTGAGGCGCAGCGCCTCGAACGTGCGCTCGCCGAGAAACAGCACGTTCTCCGGGCCTTTGCGGTAGAGCCGCAGCGCGATCGTCATGTCAGTGCCGCCGGTCTGCCCGCGAGCATCTCGCAATAGCGCTCGGGGCCCGGCATGCCTTCGATCGAGAACTGCCATCCCGGCGCGAGTTCCGAATCGCGCGTCTGCCAGGCGCTGCGCGGGGCGCCGCGGTCCGCTGTCCCCGAAGGCGACGGCGGAGGCGCAAGCGCGCCGACCGCCGCGTCGAAGTCCTCCGGACCGATCGCCGGCGAGAGCGCCGCGGTCGCGACCCGCTCGGCCGCGTCCAGCCAGCCGCTCAACGTCGTCAGCGCCGCATCGACCGCAAGCGGCCTCGCGCCGAGCGCATACACGAGGGTCAGCGGGTAATAGCGACCGACGCAGTCCACGCTGGGCGCCATCACGCCCGTCCAGCCGGAAGGCGTCAGAACCCCGGGCGCGAGCACGAAGCGCCACACCGGCGCCGTGAGAAACCGCTCGCGCCAGGCCGCACCGAGCGCCTCGCGGCTTGCGTCGATCAGCCCGTCGAGCCAACGCTCCCACGGCGCGCGGAACTCGGCGGGAACCCTGCGAACGAGGAAATCGCCGCTCGAGGGCAGCTTGCCGATCCAGCCGCAGGCGCCGTTCACGAGCGTGCTCCCTGCGCGAGCCGTTCGCGCGCCTGCCGCACGAGCGCCTCGTCGGCACGCTGCGGCGGCCCCTCGGCAAGACCTGCGCGCACGTGGCGCGCAAGGCTCGCCGCGACGTCGCCGCCCCAGTACGTCGCGAGCACCGAGGCGATTTGCGCGGCCTCTCCCGCCCTCGCTTCGCAGAGCGCGAGGTAGGCCGCAAGCGACGCCTCGAGCGTCGCGCTGCCGGGCGCTTCGCGCACCGATTTCTCGAGTGCGGCCGCCGCGAGCGGGGTCAGTGCGTCGCGCAGCGCCGCACGATAGGCGCGGCGCGCCTGCGCGATCACTTTCTCGTGCTGCGAGAGCCCGACGCGCTGCACGAGCGGGACCGGCGTCGTGGCAAGCCGCTCGAGCGTGTCGAGTGCCCGGAGCAGCGGCGGTGCAGGCGCTACGGCGCGCGCGGCTGCGGCGAGCTGCACGCGCGCCTCGCGTACGGCGGCGCCTGCGTCGCCGATCCACCCGCGGTTGCCGAAGTAACTCGCTGTCCATGCCGCGGCGAGCGCGACGCTTGCCGCCGCGATCGCGGCGTACGCGAGCGGCCGCCAGGCGCGCCGGCGCTTGTCAGGACGGGCGAGTCCCTGCTCCGGAAAGATGACTTCCTGCAGCAGCCGGCGGATGAAGAACGCCTTGCCGCTCGGGCTCGCCGCGTGCGCCGGCGCCCGCTCCAGGTCGAAAGTGCGCGCGATCGCGCCGAGCACCCGATCGATCGGATTGCCTTCCTGCGTGCCGCTGGTGAAATAAACCCCGCGCAGCATCGGCGGCTCGTGGTTCTGCTGCTGCGCGAACGCGAGCACGAGAAACTCGCTCAGGAGCGGTCCGAGCGCATGAAACTGCTGCGGAAAGCGGTAGATCGCGGCGCGCCGCTGCAGGTCGGGCTCCCGATGCAACCGCTCGATCAGAAGCGCGTGCAGGCGCTCTTCGAGCGCCGCGAACTCGGCCTCGAACCTTCCCGCGGCGCCTGTCTGCCCCGACACCGTCTCCGGGTCGAACGTCACGCCCCAGACGCGCGCACGCGCCTCGGCGTCCAGCTCGCCGAAGAATTCCATGAAGCCGGCGAGCAGGTCGGCCTTGGTCACCATCACGTACACCGGAAACCGCAGGCCGAGTCGCGCGTAGAGTTCCGCAAGCCGCATACGCACGTGGCCCGCATAGCGCAGCCGCTCTTCGCGCGTCCATAGCAGCAGATCGGATACGCTGACGGTCACGATCGCCCCGTTGAGCGGCAGCCGCGGGCGGAACTGCTTCAGCAGGTCGAGGAAGCCGTACCACGCCGCGGCGTCGGCCTTGCGGTCGCTCTCCTGCGTCGTATAGCGGCCGGCGGTGTCGAGCAGCACCGCCTCGTCGGTGAACCACCAGTCGCAGTTTCGCGTTCCGCCGACGCCCTGAACCGCCGGCGCGCCGCTCGCCCCGCCGAGGATGAAGCGCAGGCCGGAGTGCACGAGAGCCGTGGTCTTGCCGGATCCCGGCGCGCCGATGAACACGTACCAGGGCAGCTCGTGGAGTCGCTGCGTCTCGCCGCCCGGTCCCGTGAAGCGGGCCTGTTTGAGCACCGCAGCCGCGGCGACGAAGCGCGCGCGAAGGATCTCGATTTCCTCCGCGGCGCGCGCTGCCGAGTCGCCTTCGGCGCCCGCCTGCGCGATCGCATCGAGCATGCGCCCGGCCGCCTCGCGGGCGCGCCGCGTACGAAACCATTCCCAGCAAAGCCACGCGGCGCCGGCGAGCGCGATGCACACGATCCGCTGCCAAGGCGCATCGAGCGGTCGCAGATCGCCCACGCCGACCGCGTCGCCCGCGAACCAGACGACCAGAGCGAAAGCGAGCCAGGCGGCGGCGCCGATCGTCCAGCGGTTTGCGGCGTTGCGCCAGTTCACGCGTTGCCCCTCACGACGCCTCCAGCACGATCACCACGCGCCGGTTGCGCGCGCGGTTCACCTCGCTGTCGTTCGGCGCGACCGGCTCGGAGTCCGCGACGCCTTGGGCCTTCAACCGCTTCGGGTCGGAAAGGCGGCGCGACATCAGCTTCACGACCGTCTCGGCTCGCGCTGCCGACAGTTCCCAGTTCGAGTGAAAGCGCGCAGTCCGGATCGGCACATTGTCCGTGTGCCCGGTGACGACGATCGTTCCGGGGACGCGCTCGAGCGCGTCGGCGATGCGCAGCACGATCGGCTCGACGTCCGGTGCGAGCCGCGCGCTGCCCGAGGCGAAAAGCCGGTCGCTGCGAACGACGATCGTGCTGCGTTGCGCGTCCTCGGTCACCGCGACTTGCCCGGCGCGGATCGCCTCGGCGAGCTGCGGCGCGACGCGCTCGACCGGCCCGGCGACGGATGCCGGTGTCGGCGGGGCGAGCGGCCTCGGCACCGCGTTCGCAAGCTGCGCGAGGTCGCGCGCGACCGGGTCGGACCTTTCCCCGAGCGAAAAGGCGAACGCGAGGTAGAGGGTAACGAGCGCCACCGCCGCACCGGAGAGCGCCGCCCAGAGCGCGAGCGCACCCGGGATCTCTCGCCGCCGCGTCTCCACCCCGCGCCAGCGCACCGACAGCTCGCCGTCTTCGTGCAGGGGCCGGCGCATGCGCACCTGCGCATAGACGCGCCCGGCGATCGCCTGCAGCGCGTCTCGGCCACCCTCGACGTCGCGGTATCTGCCTTCGTAGCCGAGCGCGAGGCAGGCATAGAAGAATTCGAGCAGATCGGCGTTCGCGACCGGATCTCCCAGCGCGCGCTCGAGGTCGTCGAAGAATTTTTGCCCGGCGGTGTCTTCGCCGAGGAGCATCCGAACCAACCCGTTTTCCCGCCAGCTCGCGCCCCACGGCGTGCGCGAGGCCGACTCGTCGAGCAGGGCGCAAAGCGCGTAGCGAGCGACCGCGATCGTCGTCTCGTCGATCCCGGCTACACCGGCGTTCGCCTCGAAGACCTCGAGCTGCTCGGCAAGCGTCTCGAGCAGCCCCGCCGGATCCGGGTGGCGCAGTGTCTGCCGGATCTGCGGCACCGCCGCGAGCAAGGGATTCGCGGCGTTCAGCAGGGGGTTCATCCCGCCGAGCGCGGACAGATCCGCCTGTACCGCGTCGCGAGCGGCCTTGGGCGCGAACGGATTGATCCGCCGCCCTGGCGTCGGGATGGCGATCGTCGCGTCCGCCTGCCGCTTGCGCGATGCCGGCATCGCGACCGTCGCCTCGGGATCCGAAGGCGCGCGGTAGAAGGGGCTCGGCGTAAAAGGATCGGTCTTTTCCGGATCCGGTTCGGCGGCGCGAGCGGCAGATCCGGAGCCGACGGCGGCAGACGGCTCTTCGCCGAGCGGGCGCGTTAGGGTGGCCTCCGGGTCAGGCGCCGCGGCGGCTGCCGGCATCGAGACCGTTGCATCGGGATCGGATGCCGAACCCTGTCCGATTGCCGGCATCGTCACCGTCGCATCCGGATCCGCAGGCTGCGCCTTGCCGGGGGCAGGCATGGCCACCGTCGCTTCCGGATCCACACGCTCGCCGCGCCGCTCGACCATCGTCGTCGCCTGAAAATCGTCCGCGCGGCCGAGGCGCGGAGAAGGTTATCGCCGGCCCGCGGTCTCGACGGTCTCGCCGCGTTGCCGGGCGAGCTCGTACCACTGCAGCGACTCGGCGTAATCGCGCTCGATCCCGGGTACCCCTCGGTCGTAGATTTCGCCGAGACGCTTCGCCGCCGGTCCGCTTCCGGCGCGCGCCGCACGCCGATAGAGCCGCACCGCGTCCTTATACTTGCCTTCGGCTTCCAGCTTGCGCGCCTCGGCCACGAGATCCGCGGCGGCAGCCGAAGTGGCCGGCGCCGCGCCTGCGACCTGAACGCCCTTTTCGGCCGCTTCCTGCTGGCGCCTCAGCTCTTCGCGCTCCTCGCGCGTGAGCCTCGGCGTGGTGTCCGGTTGAGGGACCGGTGCGACCGCGGTCGGAGCCGGGCCTTCCTGCAGCCGTTCGGGGGCAGGCGGTGCGGCAGGGCCCTTGGCAGGCGCCGCCGTCTTGGCGGGCGGCGGTGCGGCAGCCGCTGTCTTCGCCGGGACGCTCGCCTTTGCGACGTCGCTAGGCGCGACAGCCGGCTTTTGCGCAGGCGATTCGGTCACCGGCTGCTCGGCCGCGGGCTTCGGCGAAGGTTCCGGTGCCGGGGCGGGCGCAGGCGCTACCGCAGCGACCTCGGTTTTCTTTTCCGTCTTCGCCTTCTCCGCCTGCTTGGCCGCTTCCTGCGCCTTCTTCGCGTCCTCGCGCGCCCTCGCCGCCGCCGCCTCGCGCTGCTTGACGATTTCGGCCTGCCGTGCGGCTTCGGCTTCGGCGCGTTTCGCCGCTTCCTGCGCTTCCTTCAGTTTCGCCGCGTCGCCCGCCTTGCGCGCCGCCTCTTCCGCCGCGCGCGCTCTTTCGAGTTCCTGCAGCGCGGCGAGCTGCTTCGCCTGCGCTTCCTTCAGCTCCTCGGCGGCCTTGGTCGCCGCTTCGAGCGCTGCGGTAAGCGCCGCCTGCCGTGCGCGCTGCTCCGCGGTGAGGTAGTAGTAGGCGCCGCCACCCGCACCGGCGATCGCGACGATCGCTGCGATGATCGGCGCGACCGGCACCTTCGCACGCGGCGCCTCGGCGAGCTTCCTCTTCAGTTCCGCCTCTCGCCGCGCCGCTTCGGCTTCGCGCTTTGCGCGCTCTTCAGCCTCTTTTTTCGCGCGCGCTTCCGCCTCCGCCTTCGCCTTGGCGAGCGCCTCCGCTTCGGCGCGCGCCCGCTCGGCCTCGCGCCGCGCACGCTCCTCGGCTTCCTTCCTCGCGCGCTCGGCCTCGGCCTTGACCCGCTCGGCCTCGAGGCGCGCTTTCTCCTCGGCTTCCCTGCGGGCCTTCTCCGCGAGCGCTTCCGCCTCTCGGCGCGCCTTTTCCTCCGCCTCCTTGCGCGCCTTTTCCGCGAGCGCTTCGGCTTCGCGGCGCGCTTTTTCCTCTGCCTCCCTGCGCGCCCGCTCGGCGAGTTCCGCCGCTTCCTTGCGCGCTCTCTCGACCGCTTCGGCCCGCGCCTTCGCCTCCGCTTCGTACTTCGCCCGCAGTTCTGCCTCGCGTTTCGCTTCGGCTTCCTGGCGTGCCTTCAGTTCGGCCTGCCGCCGCGCCTCGGCTTCTGCCTCGCGACGCTTGAACTCGGCCTCGCGCTCCGCGAGCTGGCGCTCGAGCCTCGCCTTTTCCTCGGCGAGCTTCGCGCGCACCTCGGCCTCGCGCCGCGCGGCCTCTTCCAGTTCCCGCCTCTCCTGCTCCTTCGCCTTGGCGCTGGAGTCGTCGATCGCGATGCCGCGCAGCTTCGCGATCTTGCGCCGAGCGAGCGCGGCGTAGATCCCGTTCGGGAACTGCTGGATGTAGAGCTCGAAGTCTTCCGGATCGTTGCCGTCCTTGATCGAACGCCAGAATTCGAGCTCCACCTCCTGTGTGCCGGAGGCGGTCGCGGTCGTGCGCGCCGACGCCTCGGGCCGCGCCGCGGCGACTTGCGGCGCGGGCATCGGCGCCGCGCTTGCGCCGAAAGGCGCGACCACGGTCCGGTCCTCGTGCGCCTCGCCCTTGCCCTCCAGGGCGCGCTTGAGCGCCTCGGCGAGATCCTTCGCTGTCTGGTAGCGCGCCTCGACCGTCTTCGCGAGCGCCTTATTGACGATCTGGTCGAAGACCGGCGGGATCCCCTTGTTGATCGTCGAGGGCGGCGGCGGGTTGTCCTGGATGATTTTCTTCGCGATCGTCCACGCGCCGGAGCCGGTGAACGGCTTCTCGCCGGTGAGGAACTGATAGAGGATGATGCCCGCCGAGAAGATGTCGCTCCTGCGGTCGATGTTTCCGCCGGTGATCTGCTCGGGCGACATGTAGGCGGGTGTGCCGACCATCGTGCCCGCCTGCGTTTTCTCGGTCGCGCTCGCATCGGGGATGCGCGCCACACCGAAGTCGGCCAGTTTCACCTTGCCTTGGTGGTCGATCATCACGTTGGCGGGCTTGATGTCGCGGTGGATGATGCCCGCCTCGTGCGCGAAGTGCAGCGCCTCGCACAGCTCGCACATGATGCGCACCGCCTCTTTCAGCTCGAAGCGCTCGTTCGCGTCGAAGAAGCTCTTGAGCTCCTTGCCCTTGATGAACTCCATCACGATGTACGCGACGTCGCCTTCCTCGCCGAAGTCGTACACCTGGACGATGTTCGGGTGATTGAGGCGGGCGACCGCCTGCGCCTCGCGCACGAACCGCATCGAGTACTCGCGCGCGGTGTCCTCGTCCACCGCGCTCTTGAGGATCGTCTTGATGGCGACGGTGCGGTGCAGCCGCGTGTCCGTGCCCGCGTACACCATGCCCATCGCGCCCTTGCCGAGGACGCGATCGATCTTGTAACGCCCGAGCTGCTTCAGTTCCGGCTCAGCGGCCACGCGCGAACTCCCCGGGCCGCGCAAAGGGCGCAACCGTCGGATTTGTCTCGACTTTCGGCACGTTCAGACGGCCCCGAACCGAGAGCGTACATTATCTCGGCGAGCTCTGCCCCTGACAAGGGCATTTGCCGCACCGGCGCGGGGCCGATCGTTCGCGGCACGAGCAGCGTCCGGCCGATGCGTTATCGGATCGCCGGTGCGCGCGTCTCGGGGCGCGGGACCGAAACGCCCTGTTCGCGCGCCTTCTGGTACCAGCGAAGCGCCGTCTCGTAATCGCGTGCGACCGCGCTGTTACCGCGGTCGTAGATCTCGCCGAGCTTTTTCTGTGCGGGACCGTAGCCGGCTTCCCCAGCCTCGAGAAAAGCCTTGAGCGCGCCTTGCTCGTCGCCTGCGCGTTCCAGCGCGAGCCCGGCTCGGTAGCGCCTTTCGGCCTCCTCTCGTCCGAGCGGCACCTTGACCGAAGGCGCGGCGGGCGCGATCGCCGCAACCGCGGGCGAGGACTCGGGCGCCGGCTGCGGCGCGACGTCCGCAGGCGGAGGAGGCGGCGGAAGGCGCGTTGCGGCAAGCGCAGCCACCTGGCGCGCCGCTTCCGCCGGCTCGACCGCTGCAGCCAACGATTTCTCGGGCACCTTCAGAGCGGCGCCCGCGCGAAGCCGATTGATATGGCCGCCGTCGAACGCGTCCGGATTCGCACGATAGAGCGCGAGCACCATCTGCGGCACTGTTACCCCGGCGTGGCGAAGCTGTCGCGCGATCCCGAAAAGCGTATCGCCGCGTCTGACCTCGTACGTCTTTGCGCTCGCCTGGCCGAAGACCGCGGTCGGTGCGAGCGCACATGCGAGCGCGAGCGCGGCCACGCGGCGCGATCGCACGCTCACTCGCAGATGAACTCCATCACGTCGGTGGCGGTAGCCCGCGGCTGGCCGAAGGCGATCCAGCCGCGGCCCCGAAGCGTGAACTCCTCGCGCCGGAGCACGATTTCCCTGTCGCCCTCGACGGTGACGTAGGTACCGTTCGAGCTGTGATCGGTCAGGATGAACTTGTCGAGGCGCCGCTCGATCTTGCCGTGCGAGCGCGACGCCATGCGGTCGCGCACCACGAGGTCGGCGCTCGGGTCGCGGCCGAACGACACCGCGGTGCGCTCGTCCGAGAGTACCACTTCCGCTCCCTGCTGCATCCTGAGGCGTAGCACCGCCTGCTTCGGCTTGAGGACCGAGCGGGCGGCGGCGAGCGTCGTCGCCTCCTCGCTCTGCTGCCACATCAGCTCGTAGGCCTCGATCGGTTCGACCTTGCCTTTCACCGCGATCTGGCTGATCTTGCGCGTCGCGCTCTTCAGCATCGGCGACATGCGCATCACCGTCTCTCGCGCGGTGATGATCTGCCCCTTCACGGCGACGTGCGAAAGGCGCGCGGCGACGTTCACTGCGTCGCCGAACACGTCGCCGTCCTTCTCCACGATCGGTCCGTAGTAAAAGCCGATGCGGATGCCGATCTTGGTGCCGCCCACCGGCAGCAGCTCGTGGATCGCGGCCTGCATCTCGATCGCCGCGTCGGCGGCGGCGTCTGCGCTCGGGAACGTGGACATCACCTCGTCGCCGATCGTCTTGATGACGCGCCCGTTCGCCGCCTCGGTCTTCTCGCGCATGATGCCGACGCAGCGCTCGATCGCCGCGTGCGCTGCCTGGTCGCCCGCCGTCTCGTAGAGCTTGGTGCTGCCGCTCACGTCGGCGAATAGGACCGCGGCTTCGGGCATGGGGGTCATCGGCTTACGCGAACATCTCCCTGAGGATCCGCCGCGCGGGTGCCGGGTCCGCCTGCCCGAGCCTTCTCGCAAGGCGCGCGATCGGCAGGCAACAGATTCGGTCGAGCGCGACGGCCCGGCGCCTCGATCGCACCGATACCGCGTAGCGCGTCGGCCAGTCGCCCTCGGCGCGGGTGAGCGGCGCAACGATCACCGTGTCCAGCACACGGTTCATCTCGTCTGGCGAGACGACCATCACTGCCTGCCGCCCGGGCTCGAGGTCCGCCCAGTAGATCTCTCCCTGTCGCGGGCTCACCGCTTCGCGCCTCCGCATGCGACCGTCTCTTTGCCGCCGCAATCCTAGCGCACCCGACGGCGCTGCGCCGCGCGGAGCTTTTCTTCCCATCCGAGGCGCGGATTCCTGTTTTCTCGCGGCGAGATGACGATCGAGCGCTCGCGCACCTCGATCTCGACCGGGTCGCCCGCGTCCAGGCTCACGCGGCGCAGCACCTCCCGCGGAAGCCGCACCCCCCGGGAATTTCCGATTTCGACGATCTTGCTCTGCATCTCTGGTTTACTCCGGAAATAGCTCCGCTACCGCGAAGCTGACCGCAGGAAGCATCGCCGCGGTCAGTACACCGTCAGCGCCCACCGTAAAGCTCGTCCGATAGCCGCTTGGCGCCGGATCGCGAAAAACCCGCACTTCGCGCGCCCCGAGGTCCACGACCCACGCCTCCGGGATAGCGGCGCCGGCGTAGAGCGGGACCTTCGTGCCGAGGTCAAGGCCGAGCGTCGTCTCGGACACTTCGACGACGAGCAGAATGTCCGCTGGCCGCGGATGCGCCATCCGGTAGTTGTCAGCGCGATGCTTGAGCAGCGCAAGATCCGGCTGCGGCACCGAGCGATCACCGATCACCACAGGGCTCTGTGCCCAGACGAGGGCGCGTTCGCCCGCCGCGCGGACAAGATATCGATTGAGAACGGCCACGGCGGAGGCATGTGCGCTGCCGAGCGGCGCCATCT
>JAOAFL010000061.1 GCA_026416295.1 Burkholderiales bacterium
GAACCAAGGTCATTCCGCACGCCTTTGGCGAGCGGCCGGTGTTGAAACTCATGTACGCCGCGCTCATTCGCGCAAGCAACACCTTGCGCCGGATCGTGATCACGCCCTTTGAGCTCAAGCAGCTCGAGAGCCTGCGCGAGCACCTGAACCGGCGCTACGCCGAGCGTACCGCGCCGGCAAACCTCGACCCATCCCGCTCTCGAATTTCCAGCAAGAATGGGACTTGACCTCACTCGACGAAGGCGATCTTCTCTTTGGTTAGCCGGTAGCGCTTGTAGACCTTGGCGTCCGTCCAATCCTGATCGAACGGTAGGTCGGGTACAAAAGCGTACAGGTTACGAGTGGCGTGCTGGGTAGCCTTGCGAACGGAAACAAGAAAGCGAACGAACCGGGTACGAAGGTAGCCGGCATCGCGCCGGCCTCGTGAAGGGAGCTTGGGTGTTCATGATCGAGGCGGGGATGGCTCTCGAAGTGGAGCGATTCGCCATCGCGAGCACGGTCTTCGAATGACCTCAGCGCCCCGCCGGCACCACCGCCTCCGCCTCGATCTCCACCTCCCAGTTTCCGACCAGCCGGCTGATCTCGACAAGCGTGTTCACCGGGCGGGCAGCGCCGAAATAGCGCCCGTGCACCCGCGAGACCGGCTCCCAGACCGAAGCGTCGCGAAGGTACACGCGCGTCCGCACCACGTCCTCTAGCCGCCCGCCGAGCGCCTCGATCGCGGCGCCGATCTTGTCGAGGATGTACACGGTCTGTCCTTCCGCGTCGCCGGGGCAGACGACGGTGTCGGCGCCGTGCGTCGCGGTGGTACCGCTCACGAGGATGCGGTCACCGACCCGCAGCGCGCGGCAGTAGCCCGCGACCGCCTCCCAGACGGTTCCCGAATCCACGCGGCGTCTTCCCGGCGCGACCTCGATCGGCTGCCAGACCGGCGGCAGCTCCCCGAGATGGTGGCTCAGGTCGCCCGAGGCGGTGAGATACGGTGGCCGGCGGTATTCGTCGCCGCAGTCGCCGGGGATTTCTTTCGCGCGCGCGAACGCCGCCTCAAGCCGCTCGCGGTCCTCGGCGTCGAGCGAGAACGAAAACACGCGCAGGTTGTCGGCGCGATGCTCGCGTTCGCCGAGTCGAGCGCCGACGATCACGGCGGCCACCGCCTCCTGATCGAGCACCCAGCGCACCGCGACGTTCGCGACCGAGACGCCGTGCTTGTCGGCCACTGCCTTTGCGGCGGCGAGGATCGCCTGCAGCGCCTCCCAACCGCCGGCGGCGTCTATGAAGCGCTTGTATTTGGACTTGCTCCAGTCCGCGATGTGGGTCGGCTCGGGCTCGCCGAGCCAACGCTCGGAGAGAAACCCGCCGGCGAGCGTGCCGTAGGCGAGCAGCCGCACGCCCGAAGCGCGGCAGAACTCGCTCATGCGGCCGGCGGGGCGTCGGTCAAGGAGCGAGAACGACACCTGGTTGGTCGCAAGCGGGATACCGTGCCGCACGAGCAGCCGCAGATGGTCGGTGTCGAAATTGGTGACGCCGAGGTGCGCGATCAGGCCTTGCTCGCGCAGCCGTGCCAGCTCGGTCATCGCATCGAGGTAGCCGGGGTGCCGGTAGTGCCACCAGTGGAACTGGAGCAGGTCGAGCCGCGCGACGCCCAGGCGCGCAAGGCGCTCTTCGACACCCGCGCGCACGACCTCGGGCGTCATCGCACCCGGCGGCGGGCACCACTTGGTGAACGCGCGCGCGCCACGAGCATCCGCACGCGCGAGGAAGCGGCCGACGATCAGCTCGGCGCTGCCGTAGTGATCCGCCATGTCGAACGCGTCGAAGCCGGCGGAAGCGTATTCGGCGAGGGCTTGCGCGCCGCGCTCCGGGTCGAGCGCGCGACCGTCGCGCTCCATATCGGCCACCTGCCAGAGACCGATCAGGATCCGCGGCGCGTCCAGTCCGGGCGCGACCTCAGTGCGCGGCGGGCGAACCGTTCGTTCCTGCACGACGATGCGGAGGTTACCATTGAGCGCCGTGGAGACGGTCGAACTCGCGTCGGGATTTCGCGTCTCGCGCATCGCGAAGGGCAACTGGCAACTGGCCGAGCGCCACGGTCCGCCGGTCGAGCGCGAACGCGCGATCGAGGACATGCGCGCCTTCGTCGAGGCGGGAATCACGCTCTTTGACTGCGCCGACCACTATGTCGGCGTGGAAGAGCTGATCGGCGAATTCCGCCGCCGGTATCCGGAACACGCAAAGCGCCTGCGCGTCTCGACCAAGCTGGTTCCCGACCTCGACCAGCTTGCGTCCCTGCGGCGCGCCGATGTCGAGCGCATCGTGGACCGCTCGCTCGCGCGGCTCGGGGTCGAGCGGCTCGATCTCGTGCAGTTTCACTGGTGGGACTGGCGCATTCCGGGCTACGTCGAGGCGATGCACTGGATGAAGGAGATGCAGGCGGCCGGGAAGATCGCGCTCATCGGCACCACGAATTTCGACTCACCCCGGCTTGCCGAGGTGGTCGCAAGCGGGGTGCCGGTGGCGACCAACCAGCTTCAGTATTCGGTGCTCGATCGCCGGCCCGAGCGCGCGATGGTCTCCTTTTGCCTGAAGCACGGGATCCGGCTGCTCTGCTACGGCGTCCTTGCCGGCGGGTTCATCGGCCGGCGCTGGCTGGGGGCGCCGGAACCGCAGCCGCCGTTCGCCAACCGCTCGCTCGTGAAGTACCGATTGATCATCGAGGATTTCGGCGGCTGGGCGCGGTTCCAGAAGATGCTCGCGGTGCTCGACGCCATCGCGCGGCGGCGCGGTGTGAGCCTCTCCTCGGTCGCTGCGCGCTACATCCTCGACAAGCCGGGCGTGGCGGTGGCGATCGTCGGCGCCCGCAGCGCCGCGCACCTCGCCGAAACGCTCGAAATCGACCGCCTGCGTCTGACCGACGCCGAGCGCGCCGAGATCGCCGCGCTCGCCGATACCGCGCCGGGCCCGGCCGGCGACTGCTACGAACTCGAGCGGATCGAGGGCGGACCGCACAACGCGATCATGTGGAAGAACCAGAACACGGCCGGTGCGCCGCGCGAAGCGCCTTATGCCGACGCCCCGCCCGCCTACCGACCGCGCGCGAGCAACGCACGAGAGGAGAAACCATGAGCGAACCCTGCGACGACGAATTCGAACTCTACGACCTGCGGGTGGAAGTCGTGGACACCGGAAAACCCTTCGTGCTGCACGCGCGCCCCGGCGACAGCTTCGACGTGATCGGCGGCCGAATCGTTTTCCCTCCGGGCCGCGACGCCTCGTTTTCGCTCTACGGGATGATGGCGGTGCTGCCGTTCATCCCCGCAAAGCAGCGGCCGACGCACCCGAACGACTGGATGACCACGGATACCGACATCGCGAGCCCCGACCCCGCCTGCGGGGCGCGCTTTCGGATCACGCGGCTCGGCAAAAGGAGGCTGCGCCACTCGGACTACAGCGCGGTGCCGCTCCCGGCGCGCGGACCGGAGAAGGACTGAGGCTTGCCCGCCGCGCGCCTTGCCGCCGACATCGGCGGCACGTTCACCGACGTCGTGCTGGAGACCGACGGTCGGCGGTATTCGGCGAAGGTGCTCACCACGCCGCGCGCGCCGGAAGAGGGGATGCTCGCAGGGATCGCCCGCGTGCTCGCCGCGGCGGGGCTGCGTCCCGCCGACGTCGGCGTCCTGATCCACGGCACGACACTTGCCACCAACGCGCTGATCGAACGAAAGGGCGCGAAGACCGCGCTCCTCACGACACGCGGCTTTCGCGACGTGCTCGAGATGGGCTACGAGAAGCGCTACGAGCACTACGACCTCGAGCTGGAGCTTCCCGCGCCGCTCGTGCCGCGCGAACTTCGCATCCCGATCACCGAGCGCATGACGGCGAAGGGCATGGTGCGCGTGCCGCTCGCGGAGGCCGAGGTCATCGAGGCGGCCGGCCGGCTGCGCGCCGCGGGCGTCGAAGCGGTGGCGGTCGGCTTTCTCCATGCCTACGCGAACGACGCGCACGAGCGGCGCGCAGGCGAGCTTCTCGAAGCGCTTCTTCCCGGCGTCGCGGTGACGCTGTCCTCCGCCGTCTGCCCGGAGATCCGCGAGTACGAGCGCTTCTCCACCGCCTGCGCGAACGCCTACGTGCAGCCGCTGATGGCGAGCTACCTCGCGCGGCTCGAGGAGAGACTCGCCCGATGCGGCTTTCGCTGCCCGGTGTACCTGATGACCTCCGGCGGCGGTCTCACCACGCTCGAGACCGCGCGGCGGTTTCCGGTGCGCCTCGTCGAATCGGGCCCTGCGGGCGGGGCGATCCTTTCGGCGGCGATCGCACGCGAGGAAGGGCTCGCCGAGGTGCTCTCCTTCGACATGGGCGGCACCACCGCCAAGATCTGCTTCATCGTGGAGCGGCGCCCGGAGCGCTCGCGCAGGTTCGAGGTCGCGCGCGTCTGGCGCAACCTCAAGGGAAGCGGCCTGCCGCTGCGAATC
>JAOAFL010000002.1 GCA_026416295.1 Burkholderiales bacterium
CCTGATGGCGGTGCGCGGTGGTGTATTCGCCCGGGTTCATGATCTGCACGCCGGTGTAGAGCAGCCCGACTGCCGCGCTCCAGGCCTTGCGACCGGGGTTGACGAGCATCACGACGCGCCGGCCAGCGCGGTCGGCCGACACGAGCGAGGGCGCCCGCCGCACGTACGGCTCGATCTCGCGCCACTTCCAGAGCATCGGCACCGAGTCCGGCCTCGGGTACCACGGCTCGATGTCGTTCGCGACCGTCCAGAGCGCCCCGAGCGCCCGCGCTTCGAGGTCGCGGTAATACGCCTGCAGTTCCGGGGTGTCTTCGACGTTCGCCCGGCCGGGCACGTTCTCGCGCGTCATCGCCCGCTTAGTCTATACTCGTCGGACGAATTGCAAAGGAGGGAACGATGCGAAAGATAATGCATGCGGCGGCCGCCGCCGGTCTGGCCCTCGCGGTCGCGGCGCTTCCGGCGGCCGCGCAGCAGAAGGTGCGGATCGGCTTCATCACCACGCTCTCCGGTCCGCAGGGCGTGATCGGCGAGCACATGAAGAATTCGGTGGAGCTCGCGCTCGACCATCTCGGGCGCAAGATCGGGGGCCTCGACGTCGAGGTGATCTACGGCGACGATCAGGCGAAGCCCGACGTCGGCAAGCAGGTCGCCGACGAGATGATCAAGAAGCACAACGTGGACTTCGTCGCCGGGGTCATCTGGTCGAACGTCATGATGGCGGTCTCGCCCGCCGTCACCGGCGCAGGCAAGATCATGGTCGGCACGAACGCCGGACCGAGCCCGCTCGCGGGCGAGCAGTGCCACGAACTGCACGTCAACGTTTCCTGGCAGAACGATCAGACGCCCGAGGCGATGGGCAAGTACATGAGCGACGCCGGCATCACCGACGTGTACGTGATGGCGCCGAACTACCAGGCCGGGAAAGACATGGTCACCGGCTTCAAGCGCTTCTTCAAGGGCCGCATCGTCGACGAGGTCTACACCAAGTTCGGCCAGACCGACTATCAGGCCGAGATCTCGCAGCTGCGCGCGAAAAACCCGAAGGCGGTGTTCGTGTTCTACCCGGGCGGCATGGGCATCCAGTTCCTCAAGCAGTACGACCAGGCCGGCCTGCGCGGCAAGATCCCGCTCTATTCGGTCTACACGGTGGACGAGATCTCGCTGCCGGCGGTGGGCGAGGCGGCGCTCGGCCAGTGGGAGACCCGGTTCTGGAGCCCGGATCTCAAGAACCCGGCGAACGAGAAGTACGTCTCCGACTATCGCAAGAAGTTCGGCAAGTGGCCGGTGTTCTACGGCGCGCAGAGCTACGACGGGATCATGCTGATCGACTCGGCGGTGCGCGCGGTGAAGGGCAACCTGAAGGACACCAAGGCGCTCGTGCGCGCGATGCGGCAGGCGAACTTCAATTCGGTGCGCGGCAAGTTCGCGTTCAACAACAACAATCACCCGATCCAGAACTTCTACCTGTTGCGCGCGGAAAAGGACGCGAGCGGCGAGCTGGTGATGAAGATCCAGAAGACCGTGTTCGAGAACCACAAGGACGCCTATCACCAGGACTGCAAGCTGAAGTGGTAGGACGACGGCGGCATTGAGCCCGGGGCGCGGTCGCACCGCGCCCCTTTTGTTTGCGCATGATCGGCCTGGTTTTCGAGCAGGCGCTGAACGGCCTGCAGCTCGGCGTCACGCTGTTCCTGATGGCGGCGGGGCTGACGCTCGTCTTCGGCATCATGAACCTGGTCAATCTCGCGCACGGTTCGCTCTACATGGTGGGCGCCTACCTCTGGGTCGCGTTCGCCAAACTCACCGGCTCCTACGTCGCAGGCGTGCTGCTCGCGCTCCTCGGCACGCTCGCGGTGGGGATCGCGGTGGAGCTCGTCGCGCTGCGCACGCTCTACGAGCGCGACCATCTCGACCAGGTGCTCGCGACCTTCGGGCTGATCCTGTTCTTCAACGAGCTGGTCGCGATGATCTGGGGACGCGCGGCGCTCTACGCCGCCCTGCCGGCGTGGCTGTCGGGCCACGTCGAGCTGGGCGAGCTGCGCTATCCGCTCTACCGGCTCGCCATCATCCTCGTGGGGCTGGCGGTCGCCGCGCTGCTCTGGTGGGTCGTGGTTCGCACCCGGCTCGGGATGCTGATCCGCGCCGGCGCCTCCAACCGCACGATGGTCGCCGCGCTCGGCGTCAACATCCGGCTGCTCTACACGGTGGTGTTCGGCTTCGGCGCGGCGCTCGCCGGGCTCGCCGGCATCATGGCCGGACCGATCTACTCGGTGCAGCCGGGCATGGGCGAGCTGATCCTCATCCAGGTGTTCGTCGTCATCGTGATCGGCGGCATCGGCTCGATCCGCGGCGCGCTCGCCGGCGCGCTGATCGTCGGCATGGTGGACACTCTCGGGCGCGCGTTCCTCAAGCCGCTCCTTGCGACGTTCTGGTCGCCGGTGGTCGCCGACACCGCGGGCCCTGCGCTCGCCTCGATGCTCATCTACATGCTGATGGCGGCGGTGCTCGCGCTGCGGCCGGAAGGGCTGTTTCCTGCGCGCGCATGAGGCTCGCGCCCCGGACGCTTGCGCTCCTTGCGCTCCTTGCGCTGCTCGCCGCGGTGCCGCCGCTCGCCGCGGCGTTCGCGCAGCCGTTCTACCTCGACCTCTTTCGCCGCATCATGATCTTCGCGATCGCGGCGATCTCGCTCAACCTGATCCTCGGCTACGGCGGCATGGTCTCCTTCGGCCATGCCGCCTACCTCGGCATCGGCGCCTATGCCGTCGGCGCGCTCGCGCACCACGGCATCACGAACGGCTTCGTGCAGTGGGGGCTCGCGATCGGCGCCTCGGCGCTGGTCGCGCTCGCGATCGGCGCGGTCTCCATCCGCACGAGCGGGATCTACTTCATCATGATCACGCTCGCGTTTTCGCAGATGCTGTACTACCTCGGCGTCTCGATCGAGGAGTACGGCGGCGACGACGGCATGCGCGTAAAGACCCTGTCGCAGTTCCCGGGACTCGTCGATCTCGCCGACCCGGTCGCGTTCTACTACCTCGTGTTCGCGCTCCTCGTCGTCGTGCTCTGGGTGACCGACCGCGTGGTGCGCTCGCGCTTCGGCATGGTGATCCGCGCCGCAAAATCGAACGAGGCGCGCACGCGCGCGATCGGGTTCTCGCCGTACCCCTACCGGCTCGCCGCCTTCGTGATCGCGGGCGCGATCTGTGGCCTCGCCGGTGCGCTGCTCGTCAACCATACCGCGTACCTCACCCCGGAATTCATGAACTGGACCCGTTCCGGGGAACTGATGTTCATGGTGATCCTCGGCGGCACCGGCACCACCGCCGGGCCGCTGTTCGGCGCGGCGGCGCTGCTCCTGCTCGAGGATCTGCTGCAGGGCTGGCGCGTGCTGCCGCCCTGGGTGCGCGATTACTGGCAGCTCTATCTCGGCGTGATCCTGGTGCTCGTGGTGCTGTTCGCAAAGCGGGGACTGGCGGGGCTGTTGCCGGGCGGACGCGACGGCGATGGCTGAGCCGCTTCTCGCCGCGCGGGGGCTGCGCAAGTCGTTCGGCGCGCTCGCCGCGACCGACGGGGTGGACCTCGAGGTGTTCGAGGGGGAGACGCACGCGATCATCGGACCGAACGGCGCCGGCAAGACGACGCTCATCAGCCAGCTCTCGGGACGGCTGCGGCCGGACACCGGTCGCATCGTGTTCGCCGGCGAGGACGTGACGCTGCTCGCGGAGCCGGCGCGCGCGCGCAAGGGCCTCGCGCGTTCGTTTCAGGTGACGAGCATCTATCGCGAATTCACCGCGCTCGACAACGTCGCGCTCGCGGTTCAGGCGCACGCCGGGCACAGCTTCCGTTTCTGGCGCGACGCGCGGCGCGAGCGCGCGCTGCGCGAGCCGGCGCTCGCGGTGCTCGAGGAGGTGGGGCTCGCCGAGCGGGCCGACGTGCTCGCCGCCAACCTCGCGCACGGCGAGCAGCGTCAGCTCGAGATCGCGATGGCGCTCGCGACCCGTCCGCGGCTGCTGCTGCTCGACGAACCGGTCGCCGGCATGGGCATCGAGGAATCGCAGCGCATGGTGAAGTTCCTCGGCTCGCTCAAGGGGCGAAAGACGATGATCCTGGTCGAGCACGACATGGACGCGGTGTTCACGCTCGCCGACCGCATTTCGGTGCTCGTCTACGGGCGCATCATCGCGACCGGCACGCCGGAGGAAATCCGCGCCAATCCCGAGGTGCGTGCCGCCTACCTCGGGGAGGACGAGGCGTGCTGAGCGTCGAGGGATTGGAGACCGCCTACGGTCAGTCGCAGGTGCTCTTCGGCGTGGACCTGCGCGTTGCCCCCGGCGAGGTGGTCACGCTCCTCGGCAGGAACGGCATGGGCAAAAGCACGACGGTCGCGAGCATCATGGGCATCGTGCGGCCGCGCGCCGGGCGCGTCGCGTTCGAAGGCCGGCCGCTGCACGGACAGCCGCCGTACCGCATCGCGCAGGCGGGACTCGGGTTGGTCCCGGAAGGCCGGCAGGTGTTCCCGAATCTCACGGTGCGCGAGAACCTGGTCGCCACCGCCGCCAATCGCGCCGGGCGCGCGAAACCCTGGACGCTCGAGCGCGTCTTCGAGCTCTTTCCGCACCTCAGGGCGCGCGCGTCGAACTACGGCAACCAGCTCTCGGGCGGCGAGCAGCAGATGCTCGCGATCGGCCGGGCGCTGATGACCAACCCGAAGCTGCTGCTGCTCGACGAGGCGACCGAAGGGCTCGCGCCGCTCATCCGCGCCGAGATCTACGCCGCGATCGCGCGGCTGAAACGCGAGGGCCTGTCGATCCTCGTGATCGACAAGGACCTGCGTTCGCTCATGCGCGTCGCCGACCGGCACTACATCCTGGAGAAGGGCCGCGTCGTCTGGAGCGGGACGTCCGCGGAGCTCGCCGCGCGCGAGGACCTGCAGCACCGCTATCTCGGCGTCTGAGTGCGCGCCGCGCGTACAATTCGCCGGATGCGTCGCCTGAAGCTGACGGCCGTGGTCCTCGCGCTCGTCGTGTGCGCGCCGTCGTCGTTCGCACAGCCGAAGAACGGCGAGTCGCCGGAAAAGCCAGGCGAGGAGACGCCGCAGGAGCGCATCGTCGCGCGGATCTTCCGCTGCGTCGCCGAGGGGCTGCCGCAGGACTGGAAACGCGCCTGGATCGAGATCCGCGAGCTCGAGCGCACGCGCTATGCGACCGTGCGTCGCTACGAGGCGTCGTTTCGCGTCGCCACCACTGAGGAAGACCGCACCGGCGAGCCGCTCGTGCCCTGCGGCGCCGAAGAGATCGTCGAAGGCGTGACCGAACTGAACGCGTTCCTGCCCGAGGCGCAGCGGCGCTGGACCGGGGCGACGTTCGCGTTTTTTCGCGACGGCCGGTTCGAAGTGACGTACGACTACAGTTCGCCCGGTACCGTGCTCGAACCCGAGCTGCCTCCGCCCGGGGACGGAAAGCCGGACCGGGAAAAACCCGCGGCGCGAAAGCCCGCGGCGAAGCCGAAGCCGACGGCGACGACGCGCTGACCCCGGTCAGAACAGCTCGAAATACTCGCGCTGTTCCCAGTCGCTCACCTCGAGGTTGAAGCGCGCGACCTCGGCGTCCTTCACGCGGCAGTAGTAGTCGACGAACTCGGCGCCGAGGGCGGCGCAAAGCACCGTGTCGCGCCGCAGCTCGCCGATCGCTTCCTCGAGCGTGCGCGGCAGCCGCGGCGCCTGCGAATCGTACGGCGCCGCCTCCGGCGGGCCCGGGTCGAGGTCGCGCGCGAGGCCGTCGAGGCCGGCGTAGATCTGAGACGCGAGGTAGAGGTAAGGGTTCGCCGCCGGCTCGCCGATGCGGTTTTCGATCCGGCTGCGGGAATCGCCGGGCCCCCCGAGCACGCGCAGGAGCGCCCCTCGGTTGTCGCGTCCCCAGACGACGTGGTCGGGCGCGAGCGAAAGCGGCCGGTAGCGCTTGTAGCCGTTGATCGTCGGCGCGGCGAGCGCCGCGTAGCCGCGCGCATGGGCGAGCAGCCCGCCGAGAAAGCGCATGCCGACCGGCGAGAGGGGCTCGCCGTCGGCAGGCACGAACGCGTTCGCGCCGTCCGACTTGCGCGCAAGCGACTGGTGCAGATGCCAGCCGCTCGACATCACGTTCGGAAGTTTCGGCCGGCACATGAAGGTCGCGTGATACCCGTGCCGGCGCAGCACCTGCTTGGCGGCGCTGCGAAAGAGCGTCATCGCGTCGGCGCAGGCAAGGCCGGGCAGCGCGCCGAGCGTCACCTCGACCTGGCTCGGGCCGTACTCGCACTCGAACGAGCGTAGCGGCAACCCGAGGCCGGCAAGGCCGCGGCGCAGAAGCTCGAGCGCGGGTTCGAGAAGGTCGTAGCGCGTCTCGGCGAGGAGCTGGTAGCCGGAGGAGAGCAGCCCGACCTCGGGCGGCGTGCCGGGCTGGCCGGCGTCCTGCGGCGCGAGCCGCGCATCGAGCAAGCGAAAGATATGGAATTCGATCTCCAGGCCCGCGAGGTACACGTACCCCTCGCCCTCCAGGCGGGCGAGCGCGCGCTTGAGCAGCTCGCGCGCGGCGAACGGCACCGGCCGCCCGTCGGCAAAATAGACGTCGCAGAGCACCCAACCGGTCGCGTGCGTCCAGGGAAGCACGCGCCAGGTGAGCGGATCGGCGACCATGAGGGCATCGGCAGCCCCTTGCAGTTCCGGCCTGTCGAGGCCGGCGCCGGCCGTGAACACCGGAAACACCGTGCGGTTCGCGGTGTCCTTCGCGAGCAGCGAGCTCGGAAAACCGACGCCGTCGGCGAGCGCCGCCTCGACGTGCGCCGCGGCGACCGTCTTCGAGCGCAGGATGCCGTGCAGGTCGGGAAACGAAAAACGCACCGCCTCGATGCCGCGGCGCGCGATTTCGTCGAGCATCGCACGCGCCGCAGTGCGCTGCGACTCGTTCCACAGACCGTGACGCTCGACGAAGCTCATGCCGCACGCTCCGCCGGCGCCGGCCACGGACACTCGCGCCGGCGCCGGCGGTCGGCGTCGCGCCAGTATTCCTCCCAGCGCGCCGCCGGGGCGATCGCGTCGATCGCCGCCGGGCCGGTGATCGCCGCCGCCGCCGCTTCGTCGAGCACCATCAGCGGGCGCTCGCCCGCGGCGTTGCGGCGGATCGCGTCGGCGAGGATGCGCCGGTAGAGCACGATCCCCTTGTCGGTGGTTCCCAGATGCTCGCGCGTGCGGTCGGCGATCGGCCCCTGCGACTCGCAGGCCCATTGGTCGTGGATGTTGATGTCGAAGCCCATGCCGGTGTAGGTCGCGCGCCTCTGCTGCTGCGGGTCGTAGCCCCAGTGGTTCGCGCGGTTGAAGATCGGCTTGTAGTCGGGCGCCGGGTAGGTCGCCAGGCGCTGCGCGCGCATCGTCGCCTTGTCCACCGGCGCGCCGAAGCTCGTGAACAGCGCGTACCAGTAGGTCCCGGTATCGTCCACCGGCACATGCCACTGCGAAATCGTCATCTCGGCGCTCATCGGAATCACGAACGCCTGCGGGAAAACGACGTTCGTCACCCGCAGGTGCAGTTTCTCGGCGTTCATGTGGCGCAGCGTGCACAGGCGGATGCCGTATGCCGTGCGCTCGACGCGGATCTCGGGCCGGTCGTATTCGCGCAGCAGTTTCGTCATCGGCAGCTCGGAGTCCATCGAGGCGCTGCGGAACTGCCGACCGTAGGCGTGCGCCGGATCTTCGTCCTCGAAGAAGCGATGCAGGAACGAGGCGTGCGCCGGATCGATGCCGACCTCCAGCGCCTGCAGCCAGTTGCAGTCCCAGTAGCCCTTGAAGGCGAAGACGTGCGAGTCGGGCGCGACGAAGCAGTCGAGGTGCGGAAACGCCGCCGGCTCGCTGCCGCCGAGCCAGGCCCAGAGCACGCCGCTTCTGCGCACCACCGGATACGCGCGGCAGCGCACGCTCTCGTGCAGGCGGCTGCCGAGCGGTTCGGCCGGCGTCTCGCGACAGCGTCCGTCGACGTCGAACAGCCAGCCGTGGAAGGCGCAACGCAGCCCGCCGTCCTCCAGCCGGCCGTAGGCGAGGTCGGCGCCGCGGTGCGGGCAATGCCGCTCGATGAGCCCGTAGCGACCGTGCGGATCGCGAAACAGCACCAGGTCCTCGCCGAGCAGCCGCACCGCCTTCACCGGCCGCTCGCCCTGCAGCTCATCCTCGAGCGCCACCGGCTGCCAGTAGCGGCGCAGCAGCGCACCGGCGGGCGTGCCCGGCCCGATGCGCGTGAGCAGCTCGTTCTGTTCGGCTCTCATGCGTTCAACGCCTCCTTCAGTTGCGCGATCTCGGCGGCGAGCGCGACGCCTTCGGGAAAGCGCCGACGCGCGGCGCGGTACCAGTAGCGTGCGTTCGCGGTGTCGCCTTCCATCAGGTGCACGATGCCGTGCGCCCAGCAGGCGAGCGGCGAGGCCTCGTCCTGCTGGACGATGCGGTGCGCGGCTTGCCAGTCGCCGCGCTCGAGCGCCGCGACCGCGGCGGCGAGTTCCGATTGCGCGAGCGGCATCCTCTACAATGCCCGCGCGAACATATCACACGAGGCGGCGGTGCTGAGCGTCGAGCGCGTGACCAAGCGGTACGGGACGCGCACCGTGCTGCGGTCGGTCTCGCTCGAACTGGCCGCCGGCGAGTACGCGGCGATCGTCGGCGAGTCGGGCATCGGCAAGTCGACGCTGCTCAACATCATCGCCGGCCTGGAGCCCGCCGACGAGGGGCGGGTGCTCTTCGACGGCGCGGACATCACGCGCATGGACGACGACGCGCGCACGCGGCTGCGGCGCGACGCCTTCGGCTTCGTGTTCCAGGCATTCCACATCCTGCCGCACCTGACGGTCGCGCAGAACGTGGGGCTGCCGCTGCTGCTGCGCGGACTTGCGCCTGCGGCGATCGAACGCCGCGCGGCGGAGCTCGTCGCGGCGGTGGGACTGCGCGGGCGCGAGCACAGCATGCCGCGCGAACTTTCCGGCGGCGAGCTGCAGCGGGTGGCGATCGCGCGCGCGCTCGCGGGCGAGCCGAGGCTGGTGCTCGCCGACGAGCCGACGGGCAACCTCGATCCGGAGAACGCGCGCACGGTGCTCGCGCTGCTGCGCGCGCAGGTGAAGGCGCGCGGGGCGGCGGGGCTGCTCGTCACCCACTCGGAGGCGGCGGCGGCCGGCTGCGACCGCCGCTGGCGGCTGACCGCGGCGGGCCTTGCGCCGTTCTGACGTCGGCGCCTCAGACCTCGATGCGGCGCAGCGCGACGATGAAGGGCAGGGCGCGCAACTCGTCCAGCACCGCGTTGTCCACCGGTTCGTCCACGCGGATCAGCGCCATCGCCTCGCCGCCGCGGCGGTTGCGCGACAGCTCGAACTCGCTGATGTTGACCCCGTGCTCGCCGAGGATCGTGCCGACGCGCCCGATCACGCCGGGCTGGTCGCGGTTCACCATCATCAGGATGTGACCGTCGGGCACCACCTCGAACGCGAAGCGGTCGATCAGGCTCAGCCGGTAATTGCCCTCGCCGAAGACCACGCCGCCGATCGCGAACGTGCGCTCGTGGTCGGCGACGATCACCTTGAGCGCGCTCTGGTAGTCCTTGAACGCGGGGTCGTCGGCTTCCTCGACGCGCAGCCCGCGCGCGGCCGCCTTCGCCTCGGCGTTGACGAAGGTGACCGCCTCGTCGGACGCATGCCCGAGAAAGCCCTTCAGGAACGCGCGCCGCAGCAGCAGACCTTCCTCGCGGTTCAGCTCGCCGCGGTACACCATCTGGACGTGGCGCGGATTGAAGTCGAGCGCCTGCACCGCGAAGCGCCCGAGCTTTTCGGCGAGCACGGTATAGGTCTTGACGCGCGGCGAGGTGAGCACCTTCAGCCGCGGCATGTTGACCGGAAAATCGACGACCTCGTCGCGCAGCGCGCGGATCACCTGCTCGCTCACCGTCTCGGCGATGCGCCGCTGCGCCTCCTCGGTCGAGGCCCCGATGTGGGGCGTCATCACCACGTTCGGCAGGTCGCGGAACGGGTTCTCCTTCGGTGGCTCGACCGCCCAGGTGTCGATGCCGGCGCCGGCCACGTGCCCGGCGCGCAACGCCGCGAGCAGGGCCGCCTCCTCGACGATGCCGCCGCGCGAGGTGTTGAGCACGATCGCGCCGCGCTTCATGCGCGCGATCTCGCGCGCACCGATCATGCCGGTCGTCTCGGGCGTCTTCGGCACGTGCAGCGTCACGACGTCCGACTCTGCGAGCAGGCGCGCGAGGTCGACCTTGCGCGCGCCGTGCATCTCGAAGACCTCGTCGGCGATGTACGGGTCGCAGGCGAGCACGGTCATGTCGAACGCGCGCGCAAACCGCGCGACCCGGTGGCCGACGTTGCCCAGGCCGACGATGCCGATCGTTTTTCCGGCCAGCTCCCGCCCGGCAAAGCGGTGCCGGTCCCAGCCGAGGGCGCACATGTGCAGGTGCGCGGGAACGAGGTTGCGCACGAGCGCGAGCAGCAGCGCGAAAGTGAGCTCCGCAGCCGAGTTGGTGTTCTTGCCCGGGGTGTTGACGACGAGCACGCCGCGCTCGGTGGCGTACTCGACGTCGATGTCGCCGATGCCGACGGCGGCGCGCGCGATCACCTTGAGCTTGCGGCCGCGGTCGATGATTTCGCGCGTGACGCGCGTCTCGGAGCGGGTGAGGAGCGCGTGGTACTCGCCGATGCGCTCGACGATGTCGGGGTAGGGCAGGTCGGGGTGGTAGTCGACCGCGATGTCGGGAGCGGCGCGAAGGATCTCCAGCGCGCGCGGGTGCAGGGCACCGGTGATGAGAACGCGGTGGGTCATCGGTCGAAGCCTCCGGGGCGATTCTAGGCGACGCGGTGAAGGAGCGGCAGGCCGGCCTGCAGGCGGCGTGCGTTCTCGAGCGCCGGTGCGAGGCTGCGTTCGATCGTCTCGGGCGTGAGCCAGGCGAGATGCGGCGAGACGACGACGTTCGGCAAGGCGAGCAGCGGATGATCGGGCGCGAGCGGCTCGTGCGCGAACACGTCGAGACCGGCAGCCGCGAGATGTCCCGCGCGCAGCGCCTCGACGAGCCGCGCCTCGTCGACCAGACCCCCGCGCGCGGTGTTGACGAGGATCGCGCCGGGCTTCATGCGCCACGGATCGATCAGGTTTTCGGTTTCCGGCACGAGCGGCAGGTGCAGCGAGACGACGTCGCTCCGGGCGAGCACGGCGTCGAGGTCGGCGCTCGCGCTGGAGCGCGACCACCAGAGCACGCGCGCGCCGAGCGCTTCGAGCGCCGGCTGCAGGCGCCGCGCGACCGCACCGTAGCCGACGAGCCCCACGGTGCGCCCGCCGATCTCGCCGAAGCGGTCCTGGAGCCGCCATGCCTCGCGCCAGCCGCCGGGGCGGCGCACGGCGGCGTCCAGTTCCCGCAGCCGGCGCAGACAGGCGAGGATGAGCAGCAGCGTCATCTCGGCGACCGCCGGGGCGTTCGTACCCGGAAGGTTGCACACCGCGATGCCGCGCGCGCGGCAGGCATCGAGGTCGATCGTATTCACGCCGCTGCCGATCTTCTGTACCAGCCGCAGGCGCGGCGCGCGCGCGACCACGGCGGCGGTGACTGGCTTCAGCACGTGCCAGAGCACCTCGATCTCCGGCAGGAGCCGCTCGAACGCGGCGTCGTCGCTTTCCGGACACAGCGCGACGTCGAGCGTTGCGAGCCGCGCGCGCAGCGCTTCCCCGCCATCGAAATGGAACACGATCCTCACGCGCCGCGGTGCCCGAACAGCCGACGCGCCGGAAAGGGCAGCGCCTCGGCCCCGAGCGCCTCCTCGATGCGCAGCGCCTCGTTCCATTTCGCGGTGCGCTCGGCGCGCGCGACGCTGCCCACCTTGAGCTGCGGAACGCCCCAGCCGACGGCGAGGTGCACGATCGAGACGTCCTCGGTTTCGCCCGAGCGCGCGGACACGATCCCGCCGTAGCCGGCCGCGCGCGCCGCCTGCCAGCAGGCGAGCGTTTCGCTGAGCGTTCCCACCTGGTTCGGCTTGAGCAGCACCGCGTTGCAGGCGCCGAGCGCGGCGCCCTCGCGCACGCGCTCGGCGCGCGTGACGAAGACGTCGTCGCCCACCACCTGCAGCCGGGTGCCGGCGGTCCGGGTGAACGCGGCGAGCGCCTCGAGGTCGTGCTCGGCGAACGGGTCCTCGATCGACACGATCGGGTAGCGCGCCACCCAAGCAAGCAACAGCGCATGCAGCTGCTCGGCCGAGAGGGTCCTTTTCTCCAGCGCGAGGTGGTAGCGGCCGTCGTGCCAGAGCTGGCCGGCTGCGACGTCGAGCGCGATCGCGACGTCCGTGCCGGGCCGAAGCCCCGCGTCGTCGATCGCGCAGGTGAGTTCCTCGAGGCCCTGCTCGTTGGCCTCGAACGCGGGCCACCAGCCGCCCTCGTCGGCGACGCCGTGACGCGCCCCCCGCTTTTGCAGACGCGCGCCCGCTGCGTGGTAGATCTCGGCGGCCCACTCGACGCTTTCGGCGAAGCTGCCCGCGCCGACGCAGATCACCATGTAGTCTTGGAGGTCGACGCGCCGCGCGGCGTGCGCGCCGCCGCCGAAAATCTGGATCTGCGGTACCGGAAGCGCCACCTTGCGTTCGTCGGCGAGCTGGCGCCACAGCGGCCGGCGCGCCGCGGCGGCCGCCGCGTGCGCGCATGCGAGCGAGACCGCCACGAGGGCGTTCGCGCCGAGGCGACCGCGCTCGGCGGTGCCGTCGAGCGCGACGAGCCGCCGGTCGATCGTCGCCTGATCGCGCGGGTCGGAGCCGAGGAGCGCCTCCCGAATCACGGTGTTGATCGCGTGCACCGCCTCCCGCGCGTCGCGGGTGCGCGCCTCGCCCGCGCCGGTCGAGGCGCCCGCCGGCGCGATCGCGCGGCCGCGCTTGCCGTTCGCGAGCGTGACCTCGGCTTCCACCGTCGGCCGGCCGCGCGAGTCCCAGACGCGACGGCCGCGCACGTCTACGATCCGCGCCATGCCGCGATCACGTCGGCGAGCGCCGCGGGCGGGCGCTCGAGCAGTCCCGCGGCGACGCGCCGTACGGCGTCCTTGTCCTCGTCGCGGACGAGATACTCGACCGGGGACTTGCCGTCCACGCGCGCGAGCAGCAGCGCCGGCAGCAGCGTCGCCGCGCGCGCCTCGAGCGCCGCCGCCGGCTCCCAGCCGACCGCCTCGAGGTAACCTGCGCGCAGCGCATCGAAGCACTCGAGATAGCGCGGCGCGTGCTGCGGCTTCCAGCGGCATTTGAGCAGCAGGTGGTTGAGGCAGAACGCCAGATCGAACGCCGGGTCGCCGTACCAGGCGCATTCGGCGTCGAGGAACACCGGGCCGCGGGCGCCGACGAGGATATTCTTCGGGCTGACGTCGCCGTGCACGAGCGCTCGCCGGGTCGCCGCCGTGCGGGCCGCGAGCGCCGCGAGCGCCGCGGCGTGGCGCGGATGCCGCCGCGCGGTCGCTTCGAGATACGGCTCGAGGCGCAGCGCGCGGAAATTGTCGTCGGTCGCGAATTCGCGCGCCACCTCGGCGCGGCCCGCGGTCGCCCCGTGGATCGCGGCGAGCCGGGCGCCGACCGCATGGGCGAAGGCCGGCTCGATGCGGCCGTCGCGCAGCTCGTGTTTCCACAGCGGCAGCGCGCCGAGGTCTTCCATCGCGAACAGGTCCTCGCCCGCGGCGAGCAGTCGCGGCACGCAGCCGGGCACCGCGGCATCCGCGACCCGCATCCAGCGCCACTCGTAGCGGTTGCGCGCGACCGGCGCCTCCCAGCGCTCGGCGACGCGCAGGCGTGCAAGCGCCCGCTTGACGACGATCGAGCGGCCGCGGAGCCCCACGCGCCAGATCTCCGAGGACACGCCGCCCGGCAGCGGCTCGGCCTGCGGCGTCTCGCCCTCGGCAAGGAGCCCGTGTGCGCGCAGGAAGGCGAGGACCGGTTCAGGGAGCGAGCCGCTCAATCGTCCAGCCTGTCCCCGCGCGGCGGTAGCGCAGCCGGTCGTGCAGCCGATTCTCTCGCCCTTGCCAGAACTCGATCGACTGCGGCTCGAGACGATAGCCGCCCCAGTGCGGCGGCCGCGGGGGATCGTCGCCGAAGCGCGCCTCGATCTCGCGCATCGCCCGCTCGAGCACGCCGCGATCGGCGACGACCGCGCTCTGGCGCGACGCCCACGCCGAGCGGCGCGCGCCGAGCGGCCGCGTCGCGAAATACGCGTCCGAGGCCGCCGCGCTCAGGCGCGCGACGCGTCCCGAAACGCGCACCTGTCGCTCGAGCGCCGCCCAGAGAAACACGAGGCAGGCGTCGGGGCGCGCCGCGAGCTGACGGCCCTTCGCGCTTTCGTAGTTCGTGAAAAAGACGAACCCGCCGTCCTCGATCCCCTTCAGCAGCACGGCGCGCGCATCCGGCACGCCCGACTCGGTCACGGTCGCGAGCACCATCGCGTTCGCGAGCGGCAGCTCGGCCGCGAGCGCCTCGTTCATCCAGCGCGCGAACTGAAGGAGCGGGTCCGGATGCGCGTCGGCCTCCGACAGTCCCGCGCGCATGTACTCCTGCCTGAGATCGGCGATGTTCATGCCCGGTTGCGATCGCGCGAATTCTATAATGCGTCGGTGGCCGCGCCCGCGACGATCGAGTACGGCGAAGGGATCTTCGCCGTCGACACGCTCTACGACCGGGCGCAGCAGACCGCGGCCTACGTGATCGTCGAAGGGGGGCGGGCGGCGATCGTCGATACCGGCACCGCGCGCGCGGCGCCGCGTCTTCTCGCCGCGCTCGCCGCGCTCGGCATCGATCCGCAGGCGGTCGACTGGGTCGTCCTCACGCACGTGCATCTCGATCACGCCGGCGGCGCCGGTGCGCTGTTGGCGCGTCTTCCGAACGCGCGGCTCGCGGTGCACCCGCGCGGTGCGCCGCACATGGCCGATCCCTCGCGGCTCGTCGCCGCCACCGCGGCGATCTACGGCGCGGCCGAGCTGCAGCGCGTCTACGGCGAGATCCTGCCGGTCGCGCGCGACCGCATCGTCGAGGTCGCCGACGGCGCGACGCTGCGGCTCGCGGGGCGCGAGCTGCAGTTCTGCGACGCGCCAGGGCACGCTCGCCACCACGTGCTCGTGCGCGACGGGCGCACCGGCCACCTGTTCGCCGGCGACTGCTTCGGGCTTTCGTACCGCGAGCTCGACGTCGAGGGACGACAGTCGGTGTTTCCGACCACCAGTCCGTCGCAGTTCGACCCCGAGGCGCTTACGGCGACGCTCGATCGAGTCCTCGCCCTCGCACCGGAAGCGGTCTACGTTGCGCATTTCGGTCAGCTGCACGAGGTGGCGAGGCTCGCGGCTGACCTCAAGCGCCTGGTGGCGGCGCATGCCGCCCTCGGCCGCGCGCACCGTCGGGCGGGCGCGGCGCGTTTCCGGCTGTTGAAAGAAGGCGTTAGCGCGCTCGTACTCGAAGAACGCTCGCGCCAGGGCTGGCCGCTCGGCGAGCGCGAGACGCTTGCGCTTTTCGCCCTCGACATCGAGCTGAACGCACAAGGGCTCGCGGCGTGGTTGGACGCCGAGGAGAGAAGGCGGCGGAGTTCCCTCGGAAACGATTGACACGTCGCGCCGGATTCGGCATCGTTGCGCACACCGCTGAGGATCTCGGCGGGAGGATTGGCGGGATCCCGATAATCGAACGTTCAGAGGAGAGACGAGATGGCGAAGAAGAAGGCGAAGAAAGCGGCCAAGAAGCGCAAGCCGAACGCCGCATTCATGAAGCCGATGACCCCGGACGCGACGCTCGCGGCGGTGATCGGCGCAAACGCGATGCCGCGCACCGAGGTCACCAAGAAGATCTGGGCCTACATCAAGAAGAACGGTCTGCAGGACAAGAAAAACAAGCGCCTGATCAACGCCGACGACAAGCTGAAGCCGCTGTTCGGCGGCAAATCGTCGGTGACGATGTTCGAACTCACCCGGCTGGTCAACAAGCACCTGAAGTAGGGCGAACCGACGACGGGGCCGGGCGCGGTCCCGGCCCTGCGGCACGCCCGCCGGCGTTCAGGCGGCGTGATACGCGGCGACGCGTTCGACCTCGTTCTTCGAGCCGAGCACGACGCCGACGCGCTGGTGCAGGCTCGTCGGCTGGATGTCGAGGATGCGCCGCGACCCGTCGGTCGCCATCCCGCCGGCCTGCTCGACGATGAACGCCATCGGGTTCGCCTCGTACATCAGGCGCAGGCGGCCCTCGCGGTTCTTCGCGTCGCGCGGGTACATGAAGATCCCGCCGCGCGACAGCACCCGATAGACGTCGGCGACCATCGAGGCGACCCAGCGCATGTTGAAGTCTTTGCCGCGCGGCCCGTCCTTGCCGGCGAGGCATTCGTCGATGTAGCGCTTGACCGGCGGCTCCCAGCGCCGCATGTTGGAGGCGTTGATCGCGAACTCGGCGGTGTCGGCCGGAATGCGGATGTCCGGGTGGGTGAGGGCGAACGTGTACGTCTCGCGATCGAGCGTGAATCCCCAAGCGCCGTCGCCGACGGTGACGACGAGCACCGTCGTCGGACCGTAGACCGCGAAGCCGGCCGCGACCTGGTTGCGGCCGGGCTGCAGGAACGCCTTCTCGTCGGGCTCGTGCGGCGTGCCGTCGGGCGCGGTCGGGCAGCGCAGCACCGAAAAGATCGTGCCGACAGAGATGTTGACGTCGATGTTGGACGAGCCGTCCAGGGGATCGAAGAGCAGCAGGTACTGGCCGCGCGGGTAGTGCGTCGGGATCGGGCGCGGGTCCTCCATTTCCTCTGACACGAGCGCGGCGAGGTTGCCGCCCCATTCGTTCGCCTCCAGCAGGATCTCGTTCGAGAGCACGTCGAGCTTTTTCTGGATCTCGCCCTGGACGTTCTCCGAGCCGGCGAGCCCGTAGCCGCCGCCGAACGGGCCTTTGTTTACGCGCGTGCTGATCGCCTTGCAGGCGCGCGCGATCGTTTCGATGAGCAGGCGCAGGTCCGGGCTGATGCGCCCGGCGCGCTCGCGCTCGATGAGGAACTGCGTCAAGGTGCGGTAGCGCATAGGCGGCCGATTTTACGGCCGCCGCGCACCGCTCGGGAACTCAGGCGGCCCGGCGGGCGTGCCGCGCCTCGAGTGCCGCAATGCGCTCCGGAATCGGCGGGTGCGAGGCAAAGAGCGCCATCAGCCCCCCGCCGCCCGCGATCCCGAAGGCCTGCAGCTGCTGGGGCAGGCCCCCGGCCTGCAGCCCAGCGAGCCGGTTGAGCGCCGCGATCATCGGCCGCGCGGTGCCGAGCAGGTCGGCCGAGCCGGCGTCGGCGCGGAACTCGCGCTGACGCGAGAACCAGGCGACGATCAGCGACGCGAGCAGACCGAGCACGATTTCGCTCGCGAACACGGTCACGTAGAACCCGACGCCCTCGCCGCGCTCGTTGCGCAGGATCACGCGATCGACGAGGTAGCCGATCACGCGCGACAGGAAGATGACGAACGTGTTCAGCACGCCCTGGATGAGCGTGAGGGTCACCATGTCGCCGTTCGCGACGTGCGCGATCTCGTGCCCGAGGACGGCCTCGACTTCGTCGCGGTCCATGGATTCGAGCAGCCCGGTCGATACGGCGACCAGCGCCGAGTCGCGGAACGCGCCGGTCGCGAACGCGTTCGGTTCGCCTTCGTAGATCGCGACCTCGGGCATGCCGATGCCCGCTTTCTGCGCGAGTCGCTCGACGGTGCGCACCAGCCAGTACTCGGTGCTGCCTTCGCTGCCGTCGATCACGCGGGCGCCCGTGGACCACTTCGCGATCGGCTTGGACATGAGCAGCGAGACGAACGCGCCGCCGAAGCCGAACAGCGCGGCGAACACGAGCACCCCGGTGAAGTTGATGCCGCCTTGCTCGAGCGCCCGGTCGATGCCGAGCACGCTGGCGACCACCGTCAGCAGCAGCAGGACGGCGAGGTTCGTGGCGACGAGCAGAAACACCCGCTTCATTGTCTGACTCCCCCTTGTCGGACGGCGCGCATGATACCGCAGCCTTAGATGAGGGCCGCCTGCGCGAGTTCAATCCCCGGCGCGCAGGTATCGGGCACCCTTTTCCGCGATGACGTAGGTCGGCGCGTTGGTGTTGCCGGAGGTGATCCGGGGCATGATCGAGGCGTCGATCACCCGCAGCCGCTCGAGGCCGCGAACGCGCAGGCGGTCGTCCACGACGGCCTCCGGGTCATTGCCCATGCGGCAGGTGCCGACCGGATGAAAGATGGTGGTGCCGAGTTCGCCGGCGGCGCGCGCGAGCGCCTCGTCCGACCGGACCTCGAGACCGGGCCGGAACTCCTGCGGCTCGTAGCGCGCGAGCGCGCGCGCGGCCATGATCCGGCGCGTAAACCGCATCGCCGCGACCGCCACCGCGCGGTCTTCGGGCGCCGAGAGGTAGTTGAGTTTGATCTCGGGAGGTTGCGCGGGATCGGGCGAACGGATGCGCACCCAGCCGCGCGAGGCAGGGCGCAGGTTGCACACGCTCGGCGTGATCGCCGGAAACGGATGCAGCGGCTCGCCGAACCTGTCGAGCGAGAGCGGCTGGACATGCCACTCGATGTTCGGCGTCGGCTGCGCCGGGTCGCTGCGGGCGAACGCGCCGAGCTGCGACGGCGGCATGGTGAGCGGGCCGGTACGAAAGACCAGATATTCGAGCGCCATCGCCGCTCGCCCGAGAAAGCTGTGCACCCGCTCGTTGAGCGTGCGCGCGTTCTTCACCCGGTACTGCATGCGGATCTGCAGGTGGTCTTGCAGGTTTTCGCCGACCCCGGGCGCGTCCTTGACGACGCGTATGCCGTGCCGCTGGAGGAGCGCCCCCGGGCCGACGCCCGAGAGCTGCAGCAGTTGCGGCGAGCCGATCGCGCCCGCGGCGAGGATCGTCTCGCGCCGCGCCTGCGCGAACCAGCTCTCGCCGTCGGCGCGGAACTCGACGCCGCAGGCGCTGCCGTGCTCGATGCGCACCCGGGTCGCGAGCGCGCCGGTCGCGATTTTCAGATTCGGGCGCCGGCGCACCGGCGCGAGGAAGGCGTCCACCGCGCTCCAGCGCCGGCCGCGCTTCTGATTCATCTGGAAATACGCGCATCCCGCGTTGTCGCCGGTGTTGAAGCTGCGGATCGGCGCGATGCCGCATTCGGCGGCAGCCTCGCGCCAGGCGTCGAGGATGTCCCAGCGTACGCGCGGGTCCTCGATGCGCACTTCGCCGCCGGTGCCGTAGCCGTCCACCGCGCCGCCCTCGTAGTCTTCGAGCGCGCGAAAGATCGGGAGCACGTCTTCCCACGACCAGCCGCGGTTGCCGAGCGCGGCCCAGTGGTCCCAGTCCTCCTTCTGCCCGCGCATCCAGATCATCGCGTTGATCGAGGAACAGCCCCCGAGCACCCGGCCGCGCGCGTAAGGGATCGAGCGGCCGGCGAGATGCTCGTCCGGCTCGGTGCGATAGCACCAGTCGGTGCGCGGGTTGGCGATGGTGTAGAGGTAGCCGACCGGGATCCGGATCCAGAACCAGTCGTCCGGACCGCCGGCTTCGAGCAGCAGGACGGTCGCCGCCGGGTCGGCCGAAAGCCGGTTGGCGAGCAGGCAGCCGGCGCTTCCCGCGCCCACGATCACGTAGTCGAACGTCCCGAAGCGGCGCACGTGCGCTCCCCCCCCGCGTCGATTCTAGCGTCGCGGTGCGCCCGGCGCCCCGGCCCGGGAACTCGCGCGCGGTGTCGACCGTCTATTGGCCGCTATGGCGACTGTGACCGAACTTCCTGTACGTACTTGTCAATTCCACGGCGGCCGCACCGATGCCGCCGGCTTTCTCGTCTTCTGCGGCAAGCCGGTGCGCCGCGGCACAAGCTACTGCGAAGCTCATTACTGGCGCATCTACCAGCGGCCGCCGGCGTTCGGCGTGAAGCTGCCGGCGGGCGATCCGGCGGCGAAAGACGACCTCGGCGAAGCGGCCCTGGAGACCTCGGTCGAGCGCGAAGCGGCGTAGCCGGCGATCGGGCGCGGGCCGCGAGGGCGACGCCGAGCGCAGCGCTGCCCGCCGGCGCGATGCATACTGCACGCCGTGAACCGCATCGGCATCGACCTCGGCGGCACCAAGATCGAAGCGGTGTCGCTCGACCCGCAGGGCAGGCAGCGCTTTCGCAAGCGCATCCCGACGCCGCGCGGCGACTACGAGGCGACGATCGCCGCGATCGCGGCGCTCGTGCGCGAGGCAGGCGAGGGCTCGGTCGGCATCGGCATTCCCGGCGCGCTTTCGCGCGCGACCGGCCGCGTGAAGAACGCGAACTCGACCTGGCTCATCGGGCGAGCGCTCAAGGAGGATCTCGAGCGGGCGCTCGGGCGCGAGGTGCGCATCGCGAACGACGCGAACTGCTTCGCGCTCTCCGAGGCGGTGGACGGCTCGGGCCGAGGCGCGCGCGTCGTCTTCGGCGTCATCCTCGGCACCGGGGTTGGCGGCGGCATCGTCGTCGAAGGCCGGGTGCTCACCGGGCCGAACGCGATCGCGGGCGAGTGGGGACACAACCCGCTGCCGCTGCCGCAGCCGGCCGACCTGCCGCTTCGCGAGTGCTACTGCGGGCGACTCGGCTGCATCGAGACCTACCTGTGCGGGCCGGCGCTCGCGCAGGAGGGCGGGGCGGCCTCGGAGCCGGCGATGGCGCGCTACGAGGAGCGCCTCGCGCGCGCGCTCGCAGGCGTCATCAACCTGCTCGATCCCGACGTGATCGTGCTCGGCGGCGGGCTGTCCAACATCGCCCGGCTGTACGAGAATGTGCCGCGGCTCTGGGGCCGGTACGTGTTCTCGGACCGGGTCGACACCCGCCTTTGCCCGCCGGTGCACGGGGACGCGAGCGGCGTGCGCGGCGCCGCTTGGCTCTGGGACTGAGGCTTGATCGCGCGCAAGGCGAAGCGCGCGGTCTGCGCGTAGGATCGGTGCCCGTGGACCTCGTCTCGCTCGTGCCGGTCGGCGCCTGCGGCAATTTCGAACTCGTCGTCGGCGAGGAGCACACCGCCCCGCGCGTCGGCAGCGGACGCGTGCGCGTGCTCGCGACGCCGGTGATGATCAACCTCATCGAGGCGGCGGCGCTCGAAGCGTTCGAAGCGCTGCTGCCGGCCGGCTACCAGAGTCTCGGCACGCTGCTCGAGGTGGCGCACGTCGCCGCGACGCCGGTCGGCATGCGGGTGCGCGCGACCGCGACCGTCACCGCCGTCGAAGGTCGTACGGTGCGCCTCGCGGTCGAGGCCTACGACGAGGTGGAGCGGATCGGCGGCGGCCGGCACGAGCGGGTGGTGGTCAACGTCGCGCGCTTCGACGAGCGCGTGGCGCGCAAGCGTGCGCGTTGACGCCGCGGTCCTCGGCGCCGGCATCGTCGGCATCTGCGCCGCGCTGCATCTGCAGGCGCGCGGCCGCGCGACCGTGCTCCTCGACCGGCGCGCGCCGTGCGAAGAAACCTCGTTCGGAAACGCCGGGCTGATCCAGCGCGAGGGCGTCGTACCGTACGCGTTTCCGCGCGACCTCGGGACGCTCCTGCGGCATGCGCTCGGACGTTCGACGGCCGTTCACTACCACGCCTCGGCGCTCGCCGCGCTCGCGCCCTTTCTGTGGCGCTACTGGCGCGCCTCGCATCCGGCGCGGCACGCCGACATCGCGCGCCGCTATGCCCCGCTCATCGAGCGCTCGCTCGATGAGCACGAGCGCCTCGCCGCCGAGGCCGGCGCCGAGGCGCTTTTCCGACGTACCGGGTGGCTGCGGGTGTTTCACACCGCGCGCGAGCGGGACGCGCATCTCGCCGAAGCCGAACGCGTCCGACGCGAGTTCGGGGTCGAATTCGAAGCGCTCGAGCCGCCCGCGCTCGAGCGCATCGAGCCGCGGCTTTCGCCCACGCTCGCGGGCGGGCTGTGGTGGCCGCGACCCCTCGCGGTCGCGGATCCCCGGGCGCTTGCGCTCGCCTATCTCGGTCGCTTCGAGCGGCTCGGCGGGCGCGTTGTGCGCGGCGATGCCCGCACGCTCGCGCCCGGCGACGGTCACTGGCGGCTCGTCTCGGCAGACGGACCGATCGAAGCGCGCGACGTGGTGGTCGCGCTCGGGCCCTGGGCAGACGAGCTGACGCGCGCGCTCGGCTATCGGCTCCCGCTCGCGGTCAAGCGCGGCTATCACATGCATTACCGGTCCGCCGAGGGCGCGACGCTCGGCCGACCGGTGCTCGACAGCGAGCACGGCTTTTGCCTTGCGCCGATGGCGCGCGGCGTTCGGCTCACGACCGGCGCGGAGTTCGCGCTGCGCGATGCGCCGAAGACGCCGGTGCAGCTCGAGCGGGTCGAGCCGGTCGCGCGCGCGCTCTTTCCCCTCGGCGAGCGGCTCGATCCCGAGCCCTGGATGGGCGCGCGCCCCTGTACGCCGGACATGCTGCCGGTGATCGGCCGGGCGCCGCGGCATGCGAACCTCTGGTTCGCCTTCGGGCATGCGCACCACGGCCTGACGCTCGCCGCGGTGACCGGGCGGCTCGTGGCCGAGCTGATCTGCGGCGAGCCGCCGCTCGTCGATCCTACGCCCTATCGCGCCGATCGCTTCTGAGCGCGCCTGAGGCCGCGGCTTTCCGGGCGCCTCACGCGAGGGCCTTCGTCACGATCTCGGCGACGTCGCGCGAGAGCCCTTCGGCGTCGCGGATGCGCTCGAGCGCCGCGCGCGCCTTCGCCTGGCGCGCCGCGTCGAACTTCTTCCAGCGGTCGAAGGCGCGCGCGATGCGCGCGGCGACCTGCGGATTGAGCCGGTCGAGCGCGAGCACTTCGCCGGCGACGAAATCGTAGCCTGCGCCGTCTGCGGCGTGAAAGCGCACATGGTTCGCGGCGAAGGTGCGCACGAGCGCGTACACCTTGTTCGGCACCTTGCGGTCGAACGCCTCGTGCGCGAGGAGCGCGCGAACGCGCGCGAGCGTATCGGGCCGGCGCGAGCCGGCCTGCACCGCGAGCCACTTGTCGACGACGAGGGGGTCGTCCTTCCAGCGGCGGTAAAACGACTCGAGCGCGATCTCGCGTTGCGGCGCGTCCGAATTCGCGAGAAAGCCGAGGGCCGCGAAGCACTCGGTCATGTTGTCCGACTGCGCGAACTGCTCGTAGCAGAGCGCGACGACGTCCTCGGTCTCGAGCTCCATGAGATAACCGAGCGCGCAGTTGCGAAGCGCCCGCCGGCCGATCGCCGCGGGCTCGGGCGCGTACGGGCCCGGCACCGCCATCGCGCGGTAGGTTTCGAGAAGCGGCGCCTTGAGCGCCTCGGCGATCGCGCGGCGCAGGCGCCGGCGCGCCGCATGCAGCGCTTCCGGGTCCACGACATCGAGCTGCTCGGCGAGGAACGCTTCCGAAGGCAACGCGAGCGCCTCCGCTGCGAACGCCGGGTCCGGGTCGGCTAGCAGCGTTCGCACCGCCTCGAGGTAAGCGGGCGAGGGCTCGCCGCCGCGCTCGAGGATGAGCCGGGTGGCGAGGCGCTGTCCCGCCTCCCAGCGGTTGAAGGGATCGTCGTCCTTCGCCATCAGCTCGAGCAGATCGCGCTCGCTGTACGGGAAGTTCACGATCACCGGTGCCGAGAAGTTGCGAAGGAGCGAGGGCACCGGCGGCTCCGGCGCGGCGAACGCGTAGCGCTCTTCGCGCTCGCGCAGCTCGAGAAGGCGCGCCTCGCCCGCGATCCGCACCGCGAACGGGATGTGAAACGGCGGGTCCATCGACTGACGCACCGTGAGCGTGTAGCGCCCGTCGCGCCACTCGCCCGAGACGTCGAGCACCGGGGTACCGGCGACGTCGTACCAGCGCATGAACTGGGAAAGGTCGCGGCCGCTCGCCTCGGCCATCGCGCGCACGAAGTCGTCGCAGGTCGCCGCCTGCCCGTCGTGGCGAGACAGGTACAGGCGCATGCCCGCCTGGAACGCTTCCTCGCCGAGGAGCGTATGGAGCATGCGGATCACCTCGGCGCCCTTCTCGTACACGGTCATCGTGTAGAAGTTGCGGATCTCCATGTAGGACGCGGGCCGCACCGGGTGCTTCATCGGCCCGGCGTCCTCGGGGAACTGCCCGGCGCGCAGTGCCCGCACCTCCTGGATGCGGGTCACCGCGCGCGAGTACGTGTCCGCGCCGTACTCCTGGTCGCGAAAGACGGTGAGCCCCTCCTTCAGCGAGAGCTGGAACCAGTCGCGGCAGGTGACGCGGTTTCCGGTCCAGTTGTGGAAATACTCGTGCGCGACCACGCGGTCGATGTTGACGTAGTCGGTGTCGGTCGCGGTCTCCGGGCGCGCGAGAACGTACTTGGCGTTGAAGATGTTGAGGCCCTTGTTCTCCATCGCGCCGGAGTTGAAGTCGCCGACGGCGACGATGCGGTACTCGTCGAGGTCCAGTTCCAGCCCGAAGCGCCGCTCGTCCCAGGCGATCGCGCGCTTGAGACAGGCCATCGCCCAGCGGGCCTGCTCGCGCCGCCCGGGTTCGACGTACACATAGAGGCGCTTTTCGCGCCCGGAGCGGGTGACGATCCGGTCCTGGATCCATTCCAGATTCGCCGCGACGAGCGCGAAAAGGTACGACGGCTTCGGGAACGGGTCGTCGAAAGTGGCCCAGTGCCGGCCGTCCGCCGTCTCGCCCGCGGCGACGAGATTGCCGTTCGAAAGGAGTACCGGACAGCGCTCTTTGTGCGCGCGCACCGTCGTGCGAAAGCGCGCGAGGTTGTCCGGCCGGTCCACATACCAGGTGATGCGCCGAAAGCCCTCGGCCTCGCACTGAGTGACGA
>JAOAFL010000106.1 GCA_026416295.1 Burkholderiales bacterium
GTCAACGCCTTGGCGCGGCCGCAAGCAACGCCTGCGGATCTCCGACCGCGACCACCTCGAGGCTCGTCGTCTTTCCCCGCACCTCGACGCGGTGCACCGGAGCGTCCGGCGCCGCGATTCCCGCGTAGCGCAGCGTATCGACCGAGACGACCAGCATCGCGCCGAACTCCTTGGTGAGAGCTTCCAGCCGTGCGGCGGTGTTGACAGTGTCGCCGATCGCGGTGACCGTTGGGGCCGCCGGCGGCCCCATGGTGCCGACGATCGCGGTACCGACGTGGATGCCGATGCCGATTCGAAGCGGCGCGCCGAGCTCCGGGGCGAGGTGGGCGTTGAGCGTCGCGAGCCGCCGCTTCATGTTGGCGGCACCGGCGAGCGCCGCGCGGCACGCCGGGCCGAGGTCGCCCTCCAGCCCGTAGAGCGCGAGGAGCCCGTCGCCGGAGAATTGCGCATAGTGTCCGCCGGTCGCGGCAAGCGCTTCCGACATCTCGGCGAAGAACTGATTGAGGATGAAGACGACGTCGTAGGGAAGCCGCGCCTCCGCGAGCGCGGTCGAGCCCCGCAAATCGACGAACATCGCGACGACCGTTTGCTCGTGACCCTGTACGCCGCCCGGACGGCGGGCAGCGGCCAGTCCGTTCCCCGGCGGCACGAGCGGCGTGATGTGCACGTCGCGCGAGGGGCGCAGCTGGCAGGCGAGGCGGACGTTCGGTGCGGCGCCGATGCGCTCGAGCGCTTCGGCCTCGAGCGGCGCGGGCGGCGAAAGGGCATGCGCGGCGCCGCCGATACGCACGCGGCAGGTGGTGCAGCGTGCGCGTCCGCCGCAGACCGAGGCGTGCGGGATACGCGCGTCGCGCAGCGCCTCGAGAACGCTCGCTCCGACCGACGCGACGATCACGCGCCCCGAGGAATGATGGATGCGGTAGCTGCGCTGGCGCAGCGCGCGGGCGACGCGGAACGCGAGCACCGCGCCGAGCCCAAGGCCGAACGTCCACCAGATCGCGTCCCTGACGTCGAGCAGAAAGGCGTGCTCGCCCGGCGAAAGAGGCTGCGGCGGCGGCGGGGACGCGTTCGCGCCGGCGCTCACGAATCCGGCGAGCGCGAGCGCCGGGACGAGCACGGCGGCGCCGAGCAGCCACGGCTGCGCGCGCGGGTACCACGGCCGGATGCGCAGCCAGAAGTGAATGCCGAAGCAGAGGTGCAGCCACACCGCGGCGATCAGCCCGATCTGCTTTGCGGTCTGCACCGGATCGCTCCAGATCGCCCAGACGATGCGCGGGTAGTCGACCTCGCGCCCGAGCGCCTGCCAGAGGAAGCGCGTACCGGCGATGTGGTAGGCGAGAAGCAGCGGCACCGCCAGGCCGAGCGCGAGCTGGAGCGCCTCCCACGCGGGCAGGCGCAGCGTCCTGCGCCGGCCGAGCGAGACGAGCGCGACCGCGAAGTGCGCGAGCAGCGATCCGTAGAGAAGCGCGGTGCCTGGAGCGCTTCGCCACCAGGCCGCAAGCGGCCGGCGCAGCGCCTCCATCGCGTCGAACGACACGATGCCGAGCGCGTGATTAAGCAGGTGCCCGGTGACGTAGGAGGCGAGCACGAGGCCGCTCGCGAGCCGAAGACGCCGCTCGACCCTCGACATGAGCGCGAGGATGCCCGCTTTCCGGTCGGCGCGCCACTTGCGGCGTGGCGACGCGCCGGATCAGGCCCTGGCGAGTGCCGCCCTCAGCTCGGCGAGTTCCGCCTCGCCGAGCGTTTCCTTTTCGAGGAGGAGCCTCGCGCCGCGCTCGAGCACCTCGCGCTCGCGCTGGAGAATCGCGACCGCGCGGTCGAACGCGCGCTGCACGATCTCGCGCACCGCGACGTCGATCTCGCGCGCGGTGTCCTCGCTGAACTCGCGCGGGGCGGCGCTCGGCACGCCGAGCAGGCTGGGACGCTCCTCGTCGTAGGCGACGTGGCCGAGCTTCTCGACCATGCCGTAGCGCAACGCCATCGAGCGCGCGATGCCGGTGACCTTGGCGAGGTCGTCGGCCGCGCCGGTCGAAAGATGGCCGAACACGACGTGCTCGGCGGCTCGGCCGCCGAGGAGCACCGCCATCTTGTTCTCGAGCTCCTCGCGCGTCATCAGGAAGCGGTCTTCGGTCGGGCGCTGGATGGTGTAGCCGAGCGCGCCCACCCCGCGCGGGATGATCGAGATCTTGTGCACCGGGTCGCAGCCCGGGATCGCCATCGCGACGAGCGCATGCCCCATCTCGTGATACGCGACGACGCGCCGCTCCTGCTCGTTCAGCACGCGGTTCTTCTTCTCGAGCCCTGCGACGATGCGCTCGACGGCGTGCGTGAAGTCCTCCATCGTCACCGCCTCGGCCCCGCGGCGCGTGGCAAGGAGCGCCGCCTCGTTCACCAGATTGGCGAGGTCGGCGCCGGAGAAACCGGGCGTGAGACCGGCGATCTTCTCGGCGTCCACCGAGGGGTCGAGCTTCACCTTCTTCATGTGCACCTGCAGGATCTGGATGCGGCCCTTCTTGTCGGGGCGATCCACGAGCACCTGCCGGTCGAAGCGCCCGGCGCGAAGCAGCGCCGGGTCGAGGATCTCGGGTCGGTTGGTCGCGGCAAGGAGCACGAGACCCGTGGACGGATCGAAGCCGTCGAGTTCGACGAGAAGCTGGTTGAGCGTCTGCTCCTTTTCGTCGTGGCCGCCGAGCACGCCGGTGCCGCGTGCGCGCCCGAGCGCGTCGAGCTCGTCGATGAAGATGATCGCGGGCGCCTTCTGCCGCGCCTGCTCGAAGAGGTCGCGCACGCGGGCGGCGCCCACGCCGACGAACATCTCGACGAACTCCGAGCCGGAGATGGAAAAGAACGGCACGCCCGCCTCCCCGGCGACCGCCCGCGCAAGGAGCGTCTTTCCGGTGCCCGGCGGGCCGACGAGCAGCACGCCCTTCGGCACCCGCGCCCCGAGCCGGCCGTACTTCTGCGGATCCTTCAGGAACTCGACGACCTCCTGCAACTCCTGCTTCGCCTCGTCCACGCCGGCCACGTCGGCGAAGGTGACGCCGGTCTGCTTCTCGACATACACCTTCGCGCGGCTCTTGCCGATGCTCATGACCCCGCCCATGCCCGTCTGATTGGCGAAGCGACGCGCGAGCCAGTACCACACCCCGAAGAAGACGAGCGCCGGCACGATCCAGGACAGCAGGTCGCGCAGAAACGTGCTCTCGACGACCCGCGTGTAGGGGACGCCGTAGCGCGACAGCCAGTCGGCGAGATCCGGCTCGACGCGATTGGCGATCGCGACCGTCTTCTTGCCTTCGGGGTGCTTCAGCTTGCCGGTGATGTGGCGCTCGCTGACGAGCACCTCGGCGATCTTGCCCTCCTTCAGCAGCTGCTCGAACTCGCTGAAGGGCACTACCTCGACCGACTGTATCTGCTGCCACCACTGCTGCACGAGCAGCAGCGCGAAGATGGCGAACACCAGGTAGGCGAGATTGAACTGGGTCTGTTTCTCCATGGGCCCCGTCCGAGAGCGTACCGCAAATCGAGAATCGGGGCGGGGGCGGCCGATCGCAAGCGTTCGACGGCGATCGGGGTTCGGCGCCGCCCCGGTGCTTGAATCGGGCTCCTACGGCCCCATGTAAGGCCGAGGATTTTTCCCGCGAAGGATCGGACAGATGCGTTTCGACCGGTTTACGACCAAGCTGCAGGAGGGCCTGGCCGACGCGCAGAGCATGGCGCTCGGCCACGACCATCAGGCGATCGAGCCGCAGCATCTGCTGCTCGCCCTGCTCAACCAGGAAGACGGGGCGGTCGAGACGCTCGTCGCCAAGGCGGGGGGCAATGCGCGCGCGCTCAAGCAGTCGCTCGCGCAGGCGATCAAACGGCTGCCGAAGGTCGAGGGCGGCACGCCCGGCGAGGTGCACCTGTCGCGCGACCTCGCCAACCTTCTCAACGTCGCGGACAAGGAAGCGCAGAAGCGCGGCGACAAGTACATCGCGAGCGAGATGTTCGTGCTCGCCTGTACCGAGGACCGCGGCGAGACCGGCCGGCTCGTCAAGGCCGCCGGACTGACGAAGGCGGCGCTCGAGAAGGCGATCGTCGAGCTGCGCGGCGGGCAGGCGGTGACCGGCCAGGCGGACGAGTCGCAGCGCCAGGCGCTCGCGAAATACACGCTCGACCTCACCGAGCGGGCGCGCCAGGGAAAGCTTGATCCGGTGATCGGGCGCGACGACGAGATCCGGCGCTGTATCCAGATCCTGCAACGGCGCACGAAGAACAACCCGGTGCTGATCGGCGAGCCGGGCGTCGGCAAGACGGCGATCGTCGAGGGCCTCGCGCAGCGGATCGTCAACGGCGAAGTGCCCGAGAGCCTGAAGAACAAGCGGGTGCTGGTCCTCGACATGGCGGCGCTCCTTGCCGGCGCGAAGTATCGCGGCGAGTTCGAGGAGCGGCTGAAGGCGGTGCTCAAGGAGATCGCGCAGGACGCCGGAAACACCATCGTCTTCATCGACGAGCTGCACACCATGGTCGGCGCGGGCAAGGCCGAGGGGGCGATCGACGCCGGCAACATGCTGAAACCGGCGCTCGCGCGCGGAGAGCTGCACTGCATCGGCGCGACGACGCTCGACGAATATCGCAAGTACATCGAAAAAGACGCCGCGCTCGAGCGCCGCTTCCAGAAGGTGATGGTGAACGAGCCGACGGTCGAGCAGACGATCGCGATCTTGCGCGGCCTGCAGGAGCGCTACGAGGTGCACCACGGCGTCGAGATCACCGACCCGGCGATCGTCGCCGCGGCCGAGCTTTCGCACCGCTACATCACCGACCGGTTTCTGCCCGACAAGGCGATCGACCTGATCGACGAGGCGGCGGCGCGCATCAAGATGGAGATCGATTCGAAGCCCGAGGCGATGGACCGCATCGACCGGCGGCTCATCCAGCTTCGCATCGAGCGCGAGGCGGTGAAGAAGGAGACCGACGAAGCCTCGCGCAAGCGGCTGGAGCTGATCGAGGAAGAGATCCGGCGGCTCGAAAAGGAGTACGCGGACCTGGAGGAAGTGTGGAAGGCGGAAAAGGCGCAGGTCGCCGGCAGCCAGAGCATCAAGGAGGAGCTGGAGAGGCTCAAGCTCCAGATGGAGGAAGCGCGCCGCAAAGGCGACTGGCAGAGGATGTCCGAAATCCAGTACGGCCGCATCCCGCAGCTCGAGGCGCAGCTGAAGAAGGCGGAAAAGGCGGGCGGGGCGGCGGAAAAGCCGAAACTCCTTCGCACGCAGGTCGGTGCCGAGGAGATCGCCGAGGTGGTGTCGCGCTGGACCGGGATTCCGGTCTCCAAGATGATGCAGGGCGAGCGCGAGAAGCTCATCCACATGGAGGAGCGCCTGCACCAGCGCATCGTCGGCCAGGACGAGGCGGTGCGGCTGGTGGCCGACGCCATCCGGCGCTCGCGCTCGGGCCTTGCCGATCCGAACCGACCCTACGGCAGCTTCCTTTTCCTCGGGGCGACCGGGGTGGGCAAGACCGAACTCTGCAAGGCGCTCGCCGAATTCCTGTTCGATTCCGAGGAGCACCTCATTCGCCTCGACATGTCCGAGTACATGGAAAAGCACTCGGTCGCGCGTCTGATCGGCGCGCCGCCCGGCTACGTCGGTTACGAGGAGGGCGGCCAACTCACCGAGCAGGTGCGCCGCAAGCCGTACTCGGTGATCCTCTTCGACGAGATCGAAAAGGCGCACCCGGACGTGTTCAACGCGCTCCTTCAGGTGCTCGACGACGGCCGCATGACCGACGGCCAGGGGCGCACGGTGGACTTCCGAAACACCGTGATCGTGATGACCTCGAACCTCGGCTCGCAGATGATCCAGAACATGGCGGGCAGCGACTACGGCGTCATCAAGGTCGCGGTGATGGCCGAGGTAAAGGCGCACTTCCGGCCGGAGTTCGTCAACCGCATCGACGAGGTGGTGGTGTTCCACGCGCTCGACGAAGGGCACATCCGGCGCATCGCGCAGATCCAGCTGCAAAGGCTCACCGAGCGCCTGGCGAAGATGGACTACGGGTTCGAGGTGTCCGAGGCGGCGATCGCCGAGCTCGCGAAGGCCGGCTTCGACCCGGTGTACGGCGCGCGGCCGCTCAAGCGCGCGATCCAGACCGAGATCGAGAATCCGCTCGCGCGCGCGATCCTCGAAGGGCGCTTTGCGCCGGGCGACACCATCCGCGTCGACTGCAAAGGCGGCCGCATGGTTTTCGAGAAAGCCGGTTCCAGGGCGAAGCCGGCCGCAAAGGCGGCCGCCTGAGGCGGCCGGCTCAGACGCCCGCGCCGGTCGCGAGCCCGGCGCGGATGCGCCGGCTGAGGTTGAGCAGCTCTTCCCAGAGCCCCTCGGTGTTCTTGCGGAAGACGGTCTCGATGTCGGCGGGCATCACCTGCCACAGCCCGCGCTCGATCTCGTGCTTCAGCTCGCCCGGCCGCCAGCCGACGTAGCCGACGTAGTAGCGCGCTTCGTTCGGCGTGGTTTCGATCACGCGGTCGATGGTGGAGGCGCGGAACGCGAGGTAAAGGTTCTTCATGATCGGCACCGCGCCGGCGCCGGGCGACGTCTCGGATTTGACCAGCGCGACGAGCGCGCTGCGCGAAAACGGTCCGCCGTAGTACACCGGGTCCACCACCTTCTTCGAAGGCTCGTGCTCCGGAAACAGGCTCGCGAGCGCGCGCCGCGTCGGCCGGTTGAGGATGACGCCGACGTGTCCGCCGTTCGGGGCCGGCGCAGCGATGAGCACCGTCTGCCGATAGTCGAGGTCGACGAGCGCAGGATGCGCGACCAGAATCACCGCTTCGTCCTCTTGGGCCGCGGCGGGCGCGATCCACACCGCGGCTGCGGCGAGCAGCCACGCGGCGAGAACGCGAGCGATGGAGGTCATTCGCCGGCTATTGTAATGCCGAAAAGGCGGTGCTATTTTGCGAATTGCGAGGCCGCAACCGCGGAATTCCGGGCGACCTGTCCGGATACTGCGGCGCAGAGCGTGTGCCGCCCGCAACGGGGGTGCCGCGCGCGGCCTCGGAACGCGGCCGTCTGCCGCGAACGATCGCGCTGCTCTTGCAGCGCCGCCCGGGCTCCCGGGCCTTAAAGCCCCGCCGAGGCGGGGCTTTCCGTTTCTCCGGGCCGCCTTTCGCACACCAGGCAACCGGCGAACGAGGGGGATGCCCCGCGGTCGGTGCTCGGCCGCGGAGCGACCGCCTTGCGCAGCAGCTCTTCCCACATTCCCTCGGTGCTTCGACGAAAGACGGTCTCGACATCCGCGGGCAGGACGTACCAGCCGTCGCGGGCGAGTTCGCTCTCCAATTGGCCGGGCGCCCACCCGGAAAAACCCGAAAAAAGCCGGTAGCGACGGCCGGAGTCCGCAAGCAGCTCGCGGATGTTTCGCGGGTGCATCGTCAGCCACAACCCCCGCAGCACGTGAAACGCCGGCGCCGAAGGGAGCGTGTCGCTCTCGAAGAGCGCAACCACGACCCGGCGCATCACCGGCCCGCCTTCGAAGACGCGGTCCTTGTAGTTCGCCGCCGCCGGCTCGTCGGGAAGAAACCGGGTGATCGGCTCCCGAAGCGGCCGGTTGAGGATGACGCCCACGGTGCTCGCGTCTTCGGTCTGCGTGACGAGCACCACTGTGCGTCGGAAGTTCGGATCGAGCAGCCCAGGCTTGGCGACAAGGAGCAGCCCGTTCGGCGGCGGCAGCGTCTGCGCGGCGCACACCGCGGCAAAGAGGCCGACGCAGGCGGCGAGCGAACGCGCTGGCATCGGCGCCATTATCCTGCGGTCGCTGCGCCCCAGTAGTTGTAGGCGAGAACGCGAGGGCCGGGGAGGTACGCCGCCTGAAGGTCCTCGCACCGGAAACCGGCCGAGCGAAGGAGCGCCGGGACATCGCGGTCGAGCCGGCAGCCGCCCGCGAGCTTCGACCAAAAGGGCGAAAGGCGCGCCTGCCAGCGGCGCACCGCGGGCTCGGGCGCAAGGCCGTGTTCCAGGAAAAGAAGCCTCCCGCCGGGTCTGAGCACCCGTCGCATCTCGGCGAGCGCCGCAAGCGGCTCGGCGATCGAGCAGAGCGTGTAGGTGACGAGGACGGTGTCGAAGCTTGCGTCCGCGCACGCGATGCGCTCTGCCGACTGCGCGACGAGGTGCGCCTCGATCCCGGCGCGACGCGCGCGGCGCCGGGCGCGGGCGAGCATTTCCGGCGCGAGATCGAGGCCGACGAGCGCCTCGATTTTTCCCCTGTCGTAGTGCGCGAGATTGCGCCCGGTGCCGATTCCGACTTCGAGCACGCGGCCGCGCGCAAGCGGAACGATTTTCTCGCGCTGGCGCCTGATCGGCGGCAGGCCGCACGCCAGATCGGTGAGCAGCGGCAGCAGACGGCGCTCGTACCAGTTGCGCTCAGCCATTCGCTGCGGCCCAGGCGAGCGCAAGCCAGCCGGCGAGAAGCGCAAGCCCCCCGAGCGGCGTCACCGCGCCCAGCCCGCGCGGTGCGCCGAGCGAGAGCGCATAAAGCGTTCCCGAGAAAAGAAGCGTGCCGGCGACGAACAGCCAACCGCTTGCGGTCGCGGCCGCACCCGGCCATCGCGCGCACGCCCAGCCCGCCGCGAGCAGGGCGAGCGCGTGGTACATCTGATAGCGGACGGCAAGCTCGAAAGTGGCGAGCGCGTCGGCACCGAGTCGCGCTTTCAGCGCGTGCGAGCCGAGCGCGCCGAGCGCCACCGCGACGAACCCGGACAGCGCGCCGAGCGCGAAAAAGAGCCGGTCCACGCACGCAATTCTGCCCTCGACGAGCCGTTGCGGCTATCGTGGGGATACCGGGCCGCGCTCGACCTAACCGGGCTTTCGCGCGCGCTTGCGGGGGCGGCCGAAGAGCACTCGCAGTTCGTCCTTCGCCGCCTCGAGCCGAGCGCGCTGCGCGGCAGAGAGCTTTGCGCCGGCCCGGTTGATGTAGAAAGAGAGCATGGACATCGCCGACGCAAAGGGCGCCGCCTTGCGGCGCCGGCTCGCTTCTGCGGATGCCTTCAGCGAGCGCGCGATCGCGCGCGGATCTTTCCACGTGAACACGCCGGGCTCGAGGTCGAGCGCGTCGCTGCCCAAGGTGACCTGTTGCGACCAGCGCCGCGGCGCGTTCTTCGGGCGGCGACTGCGGGCGCTTGCTGCGGCGTTCATGTGCAATCGCGGCGCGAGCGCTTCGGAATGCGGCGGGAAGAGGTGTGCAGGCGCTACAGCGCCCCCACGGCTTTTAGCGCGCGGCGCACTTCCTCGACGCCTTCGGGCGGGAGCGGCGCCTGCGGCGCAAGCGGATCGCCCACGTCGTAGCCCTGGAGCTTGAGCGCCCCCTTGATGCAGGCGGCGAGGTTGTATTTTGCGAACGCCTGATTGAGCGCCCAGAGCGGTCGCTGTCGCTCCATCGCCCGTACCCAGTCGCCGCGCCGGCAAAGCTCGTAGAGCTCGACACTCTGGCGCGGCGCGACGCATGCGGGGCCCGCCATCCAGCCGACGCCGCCGATCAGCATCACGCACGCCGGAATGTGCGCCGAGGCGGCGAAGATGCGCAGCCGCCCCTCAGTGCGCTCGAGGATCGTGAGCAGCCGGCCGGTATTCGTCGAGGCGTCCTTGAGGTAGCCGATGTTCGGGATGCGCGAGAGGCGCTCGATCACGGGAAGGCTCAGGTCCGAGCGCTGAAAGTTCGGGTTGGTGTAAAGGACGACCGGCACCGACACCGCATCGGCGATCGCCTTGAAGTAGGCGTAGACGCCTTCGTCCGGCACCGGAAAGTAGGCTTCCAGAATCGCGAGGATCCCCGCGCAGCCGAGCCGCTCGTACTCGCGCGCCTGCGCAACCGCATCTGCGGTGGTGGTGGAGGCGACGCCGGCCACGACCGGTACCCGCCCGCGCGCCGCCTCGACCGCGACCTCCACGACGCGCCGGCGCTGCTCGCGCGAAAGGTAGGCGAACTCGCCGGTCGAGCCAAGCGGCGTCAGCCCGTGCACACCCGCCGCGATCAGATCGTCGCACAGACGCGCAAGCACCGGCGCATCCACCTCACCGTTCGCACGCACCGGCGAGACGAGATAGGGGAAGACGCCGTGGAAATCAGCGCTCATCGCCGCGCACGAACATGACCGGCCGCCTCGCGCAATCTGCCTCGTCCTTGGGCGAGCCGATGCGAGAACGAATCACGAGCACGCGGTTACCTTCATGGCCAAGCGCTCGGCAGCGTTTCAGGCGGTCTTTGCGCGGTTCGTGGATAGCCGATTCCGACCCAAGCGCCAGAGCGTCCACGGGGAGCGGGGCAACTCCACGTTGGAGTTCGGCGGCGCGCTTTAGCGCCTGCGCTGCAACGACTTGTTCGGCCGCACGCACGTACCGCCGCCATTGGTTGGCTCGCAGGTTCTTCTCGGCCAGTTGCGCGGTCTCGGCGATGCGCTTCGCCCGGGTCTCCGGCTTCCTGGCACTTGAAATCCACTCCAGGATGCCTCGTTTGACCGATCTCGGAAACGCTTCGAAGTGCCGTCTTGCACTGGGATAGGCTGCCAGAGCCTGTTCCAGGTCCTGTGGAATCTCCAGCGTCTCCACAGCGTCGAGTCGCGACCACGAGCCGTCGCGCTTGGCCGCCTCAACCTTGGCCAGCCCGGCTGGCATCATCAGGCGAGCGGCGATCAGTTTCTCCACTCGCTCCTTGTTGCGCTGCGACCAGCCAGCCTTCGGCTTGCGTGGCGCGAAGTACAGCATGGATCGTTCATCGTCGAGTCTCGCTGGCTTGCTATCTACCCAACCGAAACACAGCGCCTCCTCTACCGCCTCATCGTAGTCCATGCGCGGTTTGCCTGACGCCTTTTTATAAGTGACCAGCCAGACCCCCTCTGCACGAAGGTGATGCGCTGCCAGCCATGCTCGCCACTCAGAGCGCGTCTTCGGATGAACCGAATTCGATGGCGCCTTGTCAGGAATCGGCTTGACCCGCCGCGCCACGCTCATCTCGAACCGTTCGAGCTCGCGCCGCGGCCGAGCGAGCAAAGGCAACCCGGTACTCAGCCACGCCCGCGCCGGCGCCTGCGCGCCGCTTCTCGACCTCCAGCGGTTCGCGGGGCTCAGGAGTTCGCGACTCGGCCAGGCCGCGCTCGTAGAAGTCCTCCCACAACCTCGCCTGCCTCGGCAGACCGATCTGAACGGCCGTTTAGCGCGCGGTGTCATCCAAGAGAAACCGAACCCCTCGAACCATGCTGCGTCCCCTTTCGCGTTACACACCGAACGTTCGAGCCAAGGGCGCTGCATGGTTTTATCGCGCAGCGTCCGGCCTGAGCGCCGTGCTAGGCGGTATACATCGGCTTATTGTCATTGAGCCGCAACCAGCCTTTGACGATGCGGTAAATAATCCAGATTGCATTTGCGATGAGGACGAACCAGCCTATAACGATCACAGACGTGATTGCGCCGATTACCCCCCACAGCAAACCAAACCAGAACGTTCGAATTTGCCAGCGGAAGTGACTCTCCAGAAAAGTCCCGGCCAGATCATCCTTCTTGACGTAGTTCATGATGATCGCAACGATCGCCGTAATGCCCACCAGAAAAGAAGCGGCTATAGTGCGTAGATGATTGTGGTCAGGGTTTTCCCCGACTTCACGGCTTCTGCTGTTGCTGCGTTGTCCATTAGTTTCTCCCCTTTTTCAAAAGCGGCGATTCAAGGGCATCACCGCAGCGCCCAACGTGGAAACCACCGGCGCGCGGTGGGGAATCGGGAGCATGCGCGGCGCTAGTCGCGCGCCAGGTGCGTTGCCGGGTTATGCCGCAATCTCGACGTCCTCCACCTTGCTGACAGGTGCCGGAACGGGAACGCCGTCCTTGCGCATGCCCTCGAGATGAAACTCGGTGGCCTCGCGGATCCGGGACTCGACTTCCTCGACCGTCGCTCCGGTGGCAACGCAGCCCGGCAGGTCGGGCACGTACGCCGAGTAGTTGCTGTCGGCTTTCTCGATCACGATGGCGTATCGGATCTTCGGCCTCACTTCTTCAGACCAGACTGCTTGAGGATACTGTTCAATGTACCGGGTGCGAAGTCGTCGCTTGGCTTTCCCGCCATGGTCGCGCGACCGTGGCTTGCTCGGATGCTTGAACGG